>NZ_LR743509.1:3648333-3964722 GCF_902712875.1 Hyphomicrobium sp. ghe19
GACGTATTGAAGCCCGTTGCGGCGACGATCAGATCGTACTCACCCGTCGTGCCATCGACGAACGTCACCGTATTCCCATCCACATGATCGATCGCAGGCCGCGGATTGACACGTCCCAAGCGGATCGCGTTGAGAAGGTCGGTTCCGAATGCCGGGTGACGATCAAAGATCTTGTGGTTCGGCTTTTGAAGACCATAACGCCGGTAATCGCCGATACTGACGGCAATAATCGATTTCAGAATTGCACGCTGAAGAAATATCGGCAGTCCCCAAATCGGAATATCCGTCAACGGGCGACCCAAAAAGGTTTTCGGCAAATACCAATAGCCGGTTTGCAGGCTGATATCGCAGGCGCGGCCGAAACGTCCTGCGTCACACGCCATGTCGACGCCGGAATTGCCGCCGCCGATAACAAGCACGCGTTTGTCCTGGAGCTGCTCGGGGCCGACGTAATCTTTGGAGTGCAGCATTTCGCCGGCGAAGTGGCCGCGGAATTTGGGATAGCGCTTGTCCCAATGATGGCCATTGCAGACGACGACGCCCTTGTATTTGCGTTCCTCGCCATCGGCGAATTTGACGTTCCAGTTGCCGCTGCTGTCGGGCGACGCGGACGCCACGCTCTTGTTGAACTCGCTCGACGCGAGAAGTCCGCGATCCGCGGCGAAGGCCGTCAAATAGGCGAGCATCTGATCGGCCGACGGGAAATCGGGATAATCCGCGGGCATCGGATAATCGGTGTATTCCGTCGCCTTCCGGGAAGAGACGATGTGCGCGTGCCGATAAACGCCGTGAAGCCAGTTACCACCGACACCGGAAGCGGAATCGACGAGGTCGAAAGGAATACCGTGACGCTTCAATGCTGCCGCCATCGCGAGACCGACAGGTCCTGCGCCGATCACAAGGTGGCGCTCGAGCGTGCTTATTCCTTCGCTCATTCTACAAATATTCCTTCGTCGAGGCTGCTGCGCACGTTCTTAGCAAACTGCGTTCGAAGCGTGGGGGTCCATTCGAAGAGGTGGTAACTTGTCGAAGAGGTGTAACCCGGCCTCGATACATCATTCAGGGGGCGCAAGGCGAGCGCAGGAACGTCGCAAAGCGGGGCGCGGGTGCTGCTACCCCGCGCTATTATATGAAAAGATCTGAGTTTTCTTGGTTACCGGCGGGAGGGGGCCTATTGGGCCGCCGCACCACCGGCGACTTCTGCGACGCCGAAGCGGCGCTGAATGTAATCTTCGACGATCGCTTTGAAATCGCCCGCGATATTCGGTCCGCGGAGCGTCATCGCCTTTTTGCCGTCGATGAAGACCGGCGCGGCGGGGGACTCGCCGGTGCCCGGAAGCGAGATGCCGACATCGGCGTGCTTGCTTTCGCCCGGTCCGTTCACGATGCATCCCATGACCGCGAAATTGAGCGTCTCGACACCGGGATACTGCGTTTTCCAATCCGGCATACGATCACGGATCATATCCTGGATGTCGCGGGCGAGTTCCTGGAAAACGGTCGACGTCGTGCGGCCGCAACCGGGGCAAGCAGCGACGACGGGCACGAAGGATCGCAATCCCATCGTCTGCAGGAGTTCCTGCGCGGCGCGGACTTCCTGCGTGCGGTCGCCACCGGGTTCCGGCGTCAGCGAATAGCGGATCGTATCGCCGATGCCCTGCTGCAGGAGAATGCCAAGCGCCGCTGACGAAGCAACGATGCCTTTCGATCCCATGCCCGCTTCGGTGAGCCCGAGGTGGAGCGCGTAACGGCTGCGGTCGGCAAGCATCGCATAGACGGCAAGGAGATCCTGAACCGACGACACCTTGCCCGACACGATGATCTTGTCTCGTCCCAGTCCCATCTCCTCCGCGCGTTCGGCGGAGAGAAGGGCCGACTGCACCATCGCTTCGTGCATGACGCTACGCGCCGATTTGGGCGCCGCGGAACCGGCATTCTCGTCCATGAGATGCGTCAGCAGTTCGGCGTCGAGCGAACCCCAGTTGACGCCGATGCGGACGGGCTTGCCGTGCTTCAGCGCCGTCTCGATGATAGCGCCGAACTGTCGATCTTTCTTGTCTTTGAAGCCGACGTTGCCCGGATTGATACGGTACTTGTCGAGCGCTTCGGCACAGGCGGGATTATCCCCCAAGAGCTTGTGGCCGATGTAATGGAAATCGCCGATGAGCGGCACGTCGACGCCGCGCTTGCGCAACTGGTCGCGAATGTGGGGAACGGCCTTTGCGGCCTCATCACGATCGACCGTGATGCGGACGAGTTCGGACCCGGCCCGCGCCAGGTCGGCCACCTGCTTCACAGTCGACGCGATATCGGCGGTATCGGTGTTGGTCATCGATTGAACGACGACCGGCGCACCGCCGCCGACCTGAACACCGCCGACTTTGACCGCAACGGTCTCGTGCCGGGCTTTCATCGTGATGCTGCCGCTGTGCGACATCGTTGGAGGCCTTTCCGGAACCCTGTAGAGCGAAGTTCTAGCGCCGTCTGAGGCTTCCCGCCAGAAGCGATATGGACGCGATTGTGCACAGCGCTATGACGATGCTGGGACCACCCGGTGCATCGCTCGAAAGCGACAGCCAAAGGCCGAGGATAACCCCTAAAATCGCCATCGCGCCTGCGAGTACAGCCATCCGCTCGGGCGTTTCGGATAGTGGCCGGGCGGCAACGGCCGGTACCACAAGAAAGGCCATGACGAGCAAAATGCCGACGATCTTCATCGCGACCGCGATCACCACCGCCAGAAGGAGGTCGAACGCTGCCCGCGGCAGCCGGGGGTTGATGCCTTCAGCCGTTGCCAGGTCTTCGTGCAACGAAAGCCGCACGAGAGGTTGCCAAAGATAGAGGGTGATGGCGACGACGACGGCGCCGCCGCAGTAGATCCAGTAGAGATCGGTCGCCGTTACCGCGAAAACGTCGCCGAAAAGGTAGCTCATCAGGTCGATGGCCGGGCCTTTCACCAACGCGATTGCCGCGATGCCAAGCGCCAGCGTCGCGTGGTGCATCAAGCCCAGTGCGGAATCGAGCGGCACCATTTGCTGGCGCGAGAGGAGCGTCAGGACGCCCGCCGCGGCGATGGCCGCTAGAATGACCGAAAACGTCAGATCGACGTTGGCCGCGAGGCCCAGCGCGACCCCCAAGAGGCCCGCCTGCGAAAGCGTTTCGCCGACGTAGGACATACGCCTCCAGACGACGATGCAGCCGAGGGGCGCGGCGATGATTGCTAGTCCGACGGCCGCGAATAATGCGCGCCAGACGAACGGCTCGGGCCAATCAAACACTCAGGAGCCTCGCCCTGGAGGTGACGCGCCCGCGAGGGGCTTGGGTTCGCCCGTGAGATCGTGCCGATGATCGTGGTGATGGCGGTAGACGCCGAGGACGGAGGCTGCCTGCGGTCCGAAGATGCGGGCGTAGGCTGCGTGTTGCGACACGTCCTCGGGTTTGCCTGAGCAGCAGACATGGCCATTAAGGCAAATCACCCGATCGCTGCGCGCCATGACGACGTGAAGATCATGCGACACGAGAAGAACACCGAAGTTATGTTTGTCGCGCAGGCGGTCGATCAGATCGTAGAGGTCGGCCTCACCGGTGAAGTCGACGCCGCTCGCGGGCTCATCAAGAATCAGAAGGTTTGGCTTACGGAGCAGCGCGCGAGCAATCAAGACCCGCTGGGTTTCACCACCCGACAATTTCGACAACTGCTGATGGATCGTCTTCGCCGCGCCGGTTTCCTCCAGCGCCGCCTTGATGGCCTTCTGCGTTGTATGCTCACCGAGCGACAGGAACGACTCGACCGTCATCGGGATCGCGGAGTCGACTTCAAAGCGCTGCGGAACGTAGCCGATGCGCGTCGACGCCGGTTTTACGATGCGGCCGCGTTCGGGGTGCTCGATGCCGAGCAGAATTCGGACAAGCGTCGTCTTCCCGGCGCCGTTGGGCCCAATCAGCGTGACGATCTCGCCGCGTCTGACGTCGAGGTTGATGTCGGTCAGCACCTCGCGGCTGCCGCGCCACATCGTGACTCCGCGGGCGGAAATCAGCGCGCCGGGATCGGGCTCCGCAGCCGGCTGCTCATCGGTTGGCGGATGGCCATGGGTGTGACCGCAGCTGCATGGCACGGCTACGGCGCCAGTCGCGCTGTTGCCGTTCGGCGAAGCCGCTCCTGATGCATCACGGGATGACAAATACGTTCTCCATGCCCGGAGGCTCGACGACAATTCGGGCCGCGGTCTTGCTGATATTGCCTATGCCTTGCGGCGCGCTGCACAGTCCTGGCATGTGCCGGACACTTCGACAAAGCGCACGCGTGGCTCGAAATTGGCGCCTTCGGCCGCGGTATCGATGGCGTGGAAGATGTCGTCACCATCGACTTCCTGCACAATCCCGCATTTCTCGCAGCTGAGAAACATCGGACGACGACCGGTTCTCGGCTGATGCAGGCGCCGGCAGGCGAAATAGGCATTCTTGCTCTCGAGCCGATGGACGACACCGGCTTCGAGAAGCGCGTCCAAGGCCCTATAGACCGAAATCGGCGCGAGCCTCGTGCCCTTTTTGGCTAGGCGATCCAGAACCTCGTAGGCGCCTACGCTTGCGAGCGTCGAGGCGATTTCCTCGAACACTTTGCGGCGCAGGTCCGTAAACCTGATGTTCTTTTCCGCGAAGATGGCGGTTGCCTGCTCAAGCGACGTTTTCACTCGCTCGCGGGCGCGTTGGTCTTCGGCTGCCGTTGTCACCATAACAGTCCTCTAAACCCGGCCAGACAAGCGCTTTGGAAACCCTCAGGCCGCCGGACAATATAACATGTCGGGGTTGCCCGCCATTCGGTTCAAGGCGGCGGCGCGATTTTTGTGCGGCGCGGCTAGGCGCTTGACCCCGTTTGGATTATCGATCCAACTCCCGAATTCTAAAGAGAAGTTCATGCGATGAGCACATTTCGTCTTAATGTTGCCGCCAATCGGCCAGCTGAGCCGCGCAATTATTAAGGTAAGCGGCGGGCGATTCGCCACAAACGGAAGGCCGGAATCGAGCTCACGATGGACATCAAGCTTCTGATCGACACGCTGGCGGAGCACGCCCAGCCGATTGGCATCGCAGTATTCTTGACGTGCAGCCTCGTCCTTCTGCTTCGCACGCGGGTCGCGAGGCGCCTCCGGGCCGTGATCGAAGAGACCGTTTTCACCAATTGGCGGCTCGCTCTGCTCGGTACGACCGGCATCGTCTTGTCGGGCGCGGCGGGCTGGCGAACCTGGGAAGGAATGTACAATTTCACCGGCGAGCCCCTGCTCTCCGGCATGGTGACGTTCGGCATTCAAGGCATCATGCTGATCGTCGCATGGCTGATCGGCGAAAGCTTTGCGACCGGAATGAATTCGCGGGCGCAGCCGGGCCAATCCTCGCTCGTCAGCTCGACTGTGCAGCCGTGGATCGGCTCATTCATCGGGCTTCTCCTGTTCGTCACGGGATTCGTTCTGTTCCTGCAATGGTCGGGACAGAGCGGCACGAAACATCCGGGTGTCGAAGACATCAATTGGTCCGCCGCCAGCGACAAGTTCCTGATGTTTGCTGCGGGACTGCTCCTTTTCGCGCTTTTCGCGCTCTATGCAGCCAGCGATCTGGTGCGGCCCTACGTGCAGGTCGTCCGCGTCATCATCCGGAATTCGATGCTCTGGTTGATGTTCCTGGCCTGCATGGCGACGAGCGTCTTCTTCTCGTTCGACAGTTTCTTCACCTCCATCTTCCCGCAGTCGGAGCGTGTGCGCGCCGCCGAACTTCGCGCGCAGAACCAGGTTGCCGGGATCATCACCGACATCGAGACTGCCATCGCCGCCCGTCGCGCGGTCCTGGCGGAGGAGCTTTTCACGACGGACGCGTGGAAGGGCTATGAGCAGCAGCTCGACCACGTCGCGAAAGCCGCCGCCCAGTCGCAAGGCGTGATCGAACGCTTCGTCAACGATCAGATCGAAGAGCACCGGCGCTCGGTGAAAGAGCAGCAGGAGCGAATATCATCGGCACAGGCAGGCCAGGCGGGACTGGCCAATCGCAAGACGTCGCTGACGGACGAGAAGTCGAATCTTGCCGGGCAGCGGCCGGAACTTGCTGCCGATTATGCGGCCAAGAAGGCCGAGTACGACGCCAAGCTCCGCGACGTCGATGCCAAGCGCGTCGAGGCGCTCGCCGAGGACAAGGGGGTCGAAGGAAGCGGCAAGGCGGGCCGCGGGCCGCTGTATCGGCAGCGTATGGGTGAGCTGACGCAAGTTCAGGCCGCCGCTCAGATTGCACAAGAGCGGATGAAGGACGCGCAGAAGCGTCTGGCCGGCGTCGAGTCCCGGCTTTCGGCTGTCGATCGCGAACTCGCCACGCTCGACGGCGATCTTGCGAAGTACAAAGGCGAAGCGGAGACCGCCGAGCAGCGCATCAAGCTTGCCGAGGGCAACGCCCAGACCGATACAGGCCCGAAGACCGATCCCGCGCGAATTCTGCCGCTCTTCGATCAAACGAAGGCGGAGTTTCGTGCCGACCCGACCGTCGAGCATCTTGGCCAAGTCCAGCGGATGTGCGGCGAGATCACCGGCGCCATGCAAGCGACGCCTGAGACCCGGGCGCTGGTTTCCACCGTCGATTGCGATCCGAAGACAACGGCTGACGCGGCGGCGACGCTGTTCGCGCTGCAGGCAGGCACAAAGGTATTCGAGAATTCCTGCGCCGGCGGCGACAAACTCAATGCCAATAAATCGACCGACGATCTCTTCGCCTTCGCGCGCGGCTGTCTCGCCGACAGCGCGCTTCCAAGCTCCGACACGGATGCGCTGCGAACGAAGATCAACCACATCGAGCTTTCACGCGATGACAAGGCACACCGCTTCGTCGTGACGCTCAATGCGTTCCAGGACGGAAATCGGCTCGCGTATCTGGCGCTCGCCATTGCGATCGGCCTCGACGGATTGATCTTCATGTCCGGCCTGTTCGGCGCCAACGCCGTGCGCTCACCGCTGTCGGATATTCCGAGCTTCAGAGCGCGTTCTGGCGCTCAGCTCGAGGCGACGATCAATGCCGCGCTCGGAGCGCATCCCTATGAGACTGCGTGGCTGACGCTGACCTCGCTCAAACCCATCACCAACCAGGACGGGTTTTCGGCGCTTGCCGATTTGAGCAACATGGAGCGATCGCAAGCCGATCGCGTCCGCATGGTGCTGACGGCCGGCGCGGATATCGGCGCGGTCGAAAGCGTCAGTCAGAATCCGGAGCGCTACCGCGTTCGGAGCGAACTGCGCGAATATCTCTCATCGGTCTGCGATAAGCAGTTCAAGGCCGATTCCGGCGCCAAGGACCGGGCTAAACTCGAGCAGCTCGTGTCGGCCGCGCTTGCGCCACATCCGCGCGAGCATTCCGAAATCGTTCTCAACACGCTGGAGCCGATCCGCGAAACTGAAGGGTTCACGTCGCGCGTGACGCTGAAAGAGATCGACAACGATTACGACAGGCGCGTCGTGCGACGTGTGATCAATGCCGGTGCCGCTACGAAAGCTGTGGCGCCGGACCGAGACACCGATGATCTCTATTACATTCGGCCCGCGCTCTACGAAACGCTTCTGATGATCCGTGCAACGGCGCCCCAGAGCCCGGGATACGGCTACGAAGGCATACGGTTCGAGGGCGTGCAGGAACGTCCCGCGTTGGAAGGCGGCGTGCTTCGCAGCGCGCAGCCGGAATTGCCTTTGCATACGGGAAGCGTTCCGAAAATCGAACGCCGGCGGGAGCAGCAGCAGGCGCTTCCCGGCATCCCGCCGCTTTCACAGGAAGAACGTCAACGGCTTATCGCCTACTACCGCGAAGAGTTGCTTGAAGCAGTGAATTTGCGATCCGACATCGTCGATACGCGCCTGAGCCTTCCGCAATCGCGCGACGCGATCTTGGCAGCGTGGGAAGCACTCAACGCCCATAGCAAGAAGAACCAGAACCTCTATTTCTTGCTGCGTGAATTTCAGAACGGACAAGAACGTATGCTGGACGAGGTTGTTTCCCGTCTTCGCAGAGAAGCGGGTGGCGACGAGCGGAAACGATCGCTGCTCGAGGGCGCCGACGGACTCGTTCGCGACGAGCTAACACTTTATTTGTTGTTCCCGGAAACGGGCCTCATCAGCACGTTGATCGACGACCTCGAGCTTGCAGCGCAGCCGGACGAGGGTCTCGCTCACGGCGAGCAGGACCTGAAGGATCAGCTCAAAAACGTTCAAGAGGCCATGGGCCGGCTGGACCTCGACAATCCGCGCTCATGGGACGAGATTCGCCAGAAGCTCGCGATCCGGACCGGGACGGATTTCCGGAGCCTGATGAAGAGGCCGTTGGGTCAGCCTCCTCCAGAAGACGACGGCGAGGCTTGAGGTCTAGCTGACAAAAAGTCAGGGCGCATGTTTCTATGGCATCAGTCCGACGGCAGCATCCGCGGATTCCAGACTATCTCCCACAGGTGACCGTCCGGATCAGTAAAATAGCCTGCGTAACCGCCATAGAAAGTATCCTGTGGTGCCTTGATAATCTTTGCCCCTGCACGTTCAGCCCTGCTCATGATGTCATCGACATCCTCGCGTTGCAGAACGTTGTGCCCGATGCTCCCAGCGGTGGTGCAGATCGGATTCTTGGGCAACCCGGTGTCATATGCAAGGTCATCCTGCGCCCAAATGGCGAGTTTCAGACCACCCGAGAGATCGAAGAATGCGACCGCGCCATGCTCGAATTCATGACCAATAATGCCCTCGGTCGGCAGACCAAGCCCATCGCGATAAAAGGAAAGTGAGCTTTCAAGATTGGAGACGCCAAGCGTGAGAACGGAAATACGTGGTTTCATGTCCATGCCCTTCCTATCGGCGTCCGCACCATGCGCACGCCTTGATAGTCTTGGGCCGTCACCTTGATGACAGAAGGACCCGCCAAGCGGGGGCCGGGCCAACCTTCCCGAACCTAACCTGTTTTAGACCTGACTACCGTAACGACAGGACCGGCCCCGCGTCAACACACACTCAGATGCAACGCGGTCGGCGTTGTGATTTCAGCAAAATCGTGTGTCGCTCGACCTTGGTAATGCAATGGAAATCCATTTAATAGGTCCTGACCCTAGAGCTTGAACTCAACGACCTTCTGGCGCTGCGTGCCCAGCCCTTCGATGTGAAGTTCCATCACGTCGCCGGGCTTTAGGAATTCCCTGGGGTTGCGCGCGGTGCCAACGCCCGGCGGCGTGCCCGTGGTGATGATGTCGCCCGGGTCCAGAACCATGAATTGCGTTACGTAGGCGAGAAGCTCGGGGATTTTGAAGATCATCGTCGACGTCGAGCCGTCTTGCTTGCGAACGCCGTTGACGTCCAAAGACATCGCCAGATTATCAGTATCGGGCACTTCGTCCGGAGTGACGAGCCAGGGACCGATCGGTCCGAACGTCTCCGCGGACTTGCCCTTCACCCACTGACCGGCACGCTTGCTTTGGAAGACTCGCTCCGACACGTCATTGCAGATGCAGTAGCCGGCGATGTAGTTCGCCCAGTCCTTGGCCTCCACATATCGCGCGCGCGCGCCGATGACGAAAGCGATCTCGCATTCCCAGTCGAGATGTCTGGAATTTCTTGGATACATCACGTCGTCGTTGGGGCCGCAGATCGCGGTTGAAGCCTTATTGAAGAGAATGGGCTCAGCCGGGATTTCCTGGCCCGTCTCCTTGGCGTGGTCGGCGTAGTTGAGGCCGATCGCGATGAAGTTGTGCGTGCCCGCCACGGGCGGTCCGAGACGGGCGCCCTCAGGTGCTTTCGGCAGGGACGCCAGGTCGAGGCCGCGCAGCCTCGCGAGGGCTGCGGGCGCCAGGTGCTCGCCCGAGAAATCCGGAATCAGCCCTGAAAGATCGCGGACTGCGCCCTCGTTATCGAGGATGCCGGGCTTCTCGGCGCCCGGGGCGCCAAAGCGTACGAGTTTCATCTACAGGTATCTCCAGGGGTCGCCATGAAGGGGATCGGCGAGCTTCTAAGCAGAAAACGCCAGTGCTGCCAATCACACGCGCCCTGATGGCCCGGATCGGCCCGGCGGTGGCATCCTTCACAAAGATCAAATGCTGCCGGAACTTGCGATCTTGCCGCTGGTTAAATTCGAGCTGCGATGTGTTCTCGCAAATGCCGGGCGAGCAGCACAGAGGTGAAGTCCCCGCCATATCAGGTCCGAGGATCGATCGATGCGAAAGAGCTTTGCGGCGGGTCTTCTTCTTCTGGCCATCGCAGTCTCGGCGAGCACCGGACCGCGACGCGCGATGGCGGACACGCCACCTGCCCCCGCGCCAGCTCCCAAATCGGATGCAGCCTCGCCTGCGAAAGCCGAAGAAAAAATTCCGCCGGTCGAGCCGTCGCCCCTCGGTACGCCTGCAATCGTGGTCGACGACAG
Source organism: Hyphomicrobium sp. ghe19 (assembly GCF_902712875.1). Lineage (NCBI taxonomy): Bacteria > Pseudomonadati > Pseudomonadota > Alphaproteobacteria > Hyphomicrobiales > Hyphomicrobiaceae > Hyphomicrobium > Hyphomicrobium sp. ghe19. The sequence goes on from NZ_LR743509.1 coordinate 3,658,747, forward strand.
CACGGTCGAAACCCTACTTGGAAAGGATGTGAAAAGCACGACCGGGGAAAAGCTCGGGCAAGTTACCGATATTATCGTCGGACATTCGGGCGACGTGCGCGCCGCGGTGATCGATTTCGGGGGCTTCCTAGGGGTCGGCTCGCGCAAAATCGCCGTTGCCTGGCCGACATTACGCTTTTCCTCAGGAGGCATCACCCTCGAGATGGGGCGCGATGAGTTGCGCGTGACGCCGGAATATCATCCGGGCGAACCGATCGTCATTGTCGGATCTGCCGGTGCGCCGCCACCGCTAACCACGCCCTCGCCTCCCCCGCAATCTCCGGCGTCAACCAAATGAGGGCGGCGCATTCGTCCGCCGCAGCCGCCTTTTTCTGCGCCGCGGATTGAGCCATGCGCGGCTTCAAAGCGCCGGTGGTGCAAGCGCCCTCCAAAAGAAGCCAAATCGGCGTCGACTGGTTTGCATTCTTCCTTGCCGACGCCCAGGTCGGCTTTGGCCCATTCCTTACCGTTTATCTGACGACCGAAAAATGGACGAACGCCGATATAGGGCTTGTACTGACGGCCGGCAGCATCATTGCCCTGCTCGGCCAGTTGCCCGGCGGCGCGCTGGTCGACGCGGTAGGACGCGAACGAACGCTTGCTGCGGCTTGCACCCTTATTGTCGGCGCCACGGCGCTATCTATTGCGATCTGGCCAACGTTCTACGCTGTCTTTCTAGCGCAAGTGGTCCACTCGATTGCGAGCGTGGTGATCGGGCCTGCGCTTGCCGCGATCAGTCTTGGACTCGTCGGTCATAATCTCATCGGGGAACGTCTCGGGCGAAATGCCCGCTTTTCTTCGCTCGGCAGCATGGTCGCGGCTGCGAGCATGGGGGCCATCGGCTATTACTTATCGAGCCAAGCTGTGTTCTTCGTTTCGGCGGCAATGACGGTTCCGGCCGTGATGGCGCTCTACCTTATCATCCCGGCGGACTTTCACCGCGAAGAGCTCGAGCCGAAACCGGAACCCGAATATCACTTCGTCCACGCCGCGAAGACTCTTCTGAGCATACGGCCGCTGCTCATCCTGGCGGGATCCGTCGCCCTCTTCCATCTTTCCAATGCTGCCGTGCTACCGCTCGCCGCGAACCTGATCACGTTGCGCTCGACCCAGTCGGCGACCGTTCTCGTTGCGCTTTGCATTATCGTTCCTCAATTCATCGTTGCCCTGATTTCCCCGTGGTTCGGCCGATACGGCGATCAGCACGGGCGCCGTCCCCTTCTGTTGTTGGGATTTGCGGCTCTCCCGGTTCGCGCGGCCTTGCTGTCGTTCAGCTCCGATCCGACGACTATGGTCAGCATCCAATTGCTCGACGGCATATCGGCGACGGCGCTTGGCGTGCTCGTTTCGGGCGCCGTCGCCGACGTGACGCGCGATACCGGCAACTTCAATCTCGCGCTTGCATTCGTCGGGGTTGCGATGGGCGTCGGCGCGTCGATCAGCACGACGCTTGCGGGCGAGATCGCGCTCCACTTCGGCACATCGGCGGCGTTTCTGACGCTCGCAATGATCGGATTGTTCGCGTTTCTGCTGATAACGCTGGCGTTGCCCGAGACCAGGATCGTCGAAGAGCCCGTCGCCGAAGCCGCTTAGGTTTCCGCGGCCTTCGCGCCTTGTGGCGGGGCGTGCGGCTCGGCATGATCGGTTTTGCCCGGCACAGGCGCTGCGAACTTTTTACGTGGGGTGCGCGTCACCCAGTCGGACAGGCGATCCATGTAGAGGAAGATGACCGGCGTCGTGAACAGCGTCAAAGCCTGGCTAATGGCCAGGCCGCCGACCATCGCGTAGCCCAAGGGCTGCCGAATTTCCGCGCCTGTTCCCGTTCCCAGCATCAGAGGAACACCACCGAGAAGCGCTGCGAGTGTTGTCATCATGATCGGCCGGAAGCGCAACAGCGATGCCTTGCGGATCGCTTCAAGGGCCGAGAGATGCTCGATTCGTTCGGCATGAATGGCGAAGTCGACAAGCATGATGCCGTTCTTCTTCACGATGCCGATCAGCAGAATGATGCCGATCATCGCCACCAGATTGAAATCGTATCCAAAGATCATCAGCGTCGCGAGCGCGCCAGCACCGGCCGACGGCAACGTGGAGAGAATCGTGATCGGATGAATGTAGCTTTCGTAGAGGATGCCGAGGATCAGATACACTACGAAGAGCGCGGCCGCGATCAGCAGCGGGATTGTTATCAGCGATTGCTGGAAAGCTTGCGCGTTGCCTTGGAATGTCGTCTGCATCGACGCGGGTAGGCGAAGCTCGCGTTCCGCCGCCTTGATCGCGTTCGTCGCGGTACCGAGCGACACGTCCGGCGCCAGGTTGAAGCTGATCGTGACCGCGGGGAATTGCCCCTGGTGGGAGATGGAGAGCGGCGCGGTTGGGCGCGTTGTCCAACTCGCGAAGGTCGCAAGCGGAACGAGGCCGCCGGTCGTCGGCGAGCGAATGTAAAGATTGTCGAGGCTTCCCAAATCGCCCTGGATGGATGGCAACACTTCCATGACCACGTGGTAGCTGTTCTGCTGCGTGTAGTACTGCGCGATTTGGCGCTGACCGAATGCATCGTAGAGCGTCGCATCGATTGCATCGGGGGTTAGTCCGTAGCGCGAGGCTTCGTCGCGGTTGATTTCGATGGTGAGCGTCGTTCCCGCGAGCTGCTGGTCTGTCGCAACGTCGCGAAGCTCCGTCAAGGTTTTGAGCTTATCGAGAATCCTCGGGGCCCAGGTGTTCAGCTCATTCTCGTTCGCGTCCTGCAGCGTATACTGGAACTGCGTTCGCGAAGAGCGGCCGCCGACGGTCACGTCCTGCGCTGCCTGCATGAAGAGACGCGCCCCTTCGACTTTTGCAAGCTTCGGCTGAAGCCGGCGAATGACCTGAAATGCCGAAGCATCGCGCTGGTCTTTTGGCTTCAAGGTTATGTAGACGCGGCCACTGTTGAGAGCGGAGGTTGGACCTCCAGCTCCGATGGCCATGGCGACGGTTGCGACAGCTGGATCGGTTGCGACCACGTCGCCCAGCTTCTCCTGGCGGGTGAGCATGGCCTGGAAGGAAATATCCTGGGCCGCTTCGGAAATGCCGGTGATGAGGCCCGTATCCTGCTGCGGAAAGAAGCCCTTCGGGATCTCGATAAAGAGGTAGGCAGTGAGCGCTACCGTCGCGAAAAACGACATCAGCGTGAAGAACTGATGGCGAAGTACGAAGTCGAGGCCACGGGTATAGGCATTGAGTAGCGCCGCGAAGCCGTGTTCGCTCCAATTGTAAAGCCTGCCGTGCTTGACGTCTTTCTCGCTTTTTAAAAACCGCGACGCCATCATCGGCGTGAGCGTCAGCGAAACGAAGGCGGAAACAGCTATCGTCATCGTAACGGTGACGGCAAACTCGCGAAAGATTCGGCCGACGATGCCGCTCATGAACAGAAGCGGGATGAACACGGCGACAAGCGAAACGCTGATCGATATGACGGTGAAGCCGATTTCCTCGGCACCTTTCATCGCCGCGTCATATGGCGTGTCGCCGTGCTCGACGTAGCGGACGATGTTTTCCAAGACGACGATCGCATCATCGACGACGAAGCCAACTGAAATCGTCAAGGCCATAAGCGAAAGATTATCGAGGCTGTAGCCCAGGGCGTACATCAGTGCGCAGGCGCCGAACAACGCGAGCGGAACGGTCACGCTCGGAATGATGGTCGCCCACAAACTTCGCAAAAACACGAAGATAACCGCGACGACGAGCGCGACCGAAAGAAGAAGCGTGTATTCGACGTCATCAACCGATGCGCGGATCGTTTGCGTCCTATCGCTTAAAATATCGATTTGAAGCGCCTTCGGCATCGATGCCTGAATGCGCGGCAATTCGGCCTTGATGCGGTCCACGGTTTCGATGACGTTCGCGCCGGGTTGCTTGAATACGATGAGGAACACGCCGCGCTTACCATTCGACCACGCCGCCTTTTTCGCATCCTCGGGGCCGCGGACGGCCTTGCCCACATCACGAACGCGGATCGGACTGCCGTTGCGGTAGGCGAGGATCACGTCGTCCCAGGCTTTTGCCTGTGTCAACTGATCGTTGGTGTAGATCGTGTAACCGCGATTGGGACTATCGAGCGAACCCTTAGGGCTATTCACCGTTGTGATCGACAGCGGCAAGCGAACCTCTTCAAGCGTAAGGTTGCGCGCGTAGAGCTTGGCGGGATCCAATTGAATGCGGATCGCCGGCTTCTGCTCGCCGCCGATTGTCACCTGTCCGACGCCGCTGATCTGGCTGATCTGCTGCGCGAGCTTGGTGTCGGCGTTGTCGTCGACCGTCGTCAGGGGCATTTCGTCGGATGATGCTGACAGCAGCAGGATCGGACTGTCTGCCGGGTTGACCTTTCGATAGATCGGAGGCTGAGGCAGATTTTGCGGCAGCTGACCGCTGGCGGCGTTGATGGCCGCTTGGATGTCGTTGGCCGCGCCGTCGATATCGCGATTGAGATCGAACTGCACGACCACGGACGTGACGCCGAGGCCGCTGGTCGAAGTTGTCTGAGTGACGCCGGGTATTTGCGCAAACTGGCGCTCGAGCGGTTGCGCCACGTTCGACGCCATCGTTTCGGCGCTGGCGCCGGGAAGCGTGGCCGAAACCTGGATGGTCGGGAAGTCGATCTGCGGCAGCGGCGCGACCGGCAAGTTCAGGAACGAGACGACACCGACGAACAGAATGCCCACCATGATAAGCGAGGTGCCGATCGGATAGCGGATAAAGATGCCAGATACGCCGCCGGTCGCCATGCTACTCGGCCTCCAGCACCGTGTGTTTGGACTCGGATAGGGGGGCGCCCGGAGGCGTTGGTTTCTGCTTCTGCTCCTCCTTTTTCCGATCACCAGGAAGTTCCACGGCTGAACCGGGTTCCAGGCGATAATATCCGCTGGTAACGACCTGCTCTCCAGCCTTCACGCCGCTCTTAATGACAGCCTGGCCATCTTGGATTTCGCCAACGTCGAGATCGCGCCGTTCAGCTTTTCTGTCGGGCCCGACGACATAGGCGAACAATTTATCGGGCCCACGCTGGACGGCTGCATCCGGAATAACGACGACATTCTTTTCCGTCGTGATCAGCAGGCGCGTCGCGACCGTAAGTCCGGGCCAAAGAGTCATTTCCGTGTTCGGAAATCTCCCCTTCAGCTTGATCGAGCCGGTGGTCGTGTCGACTTGGTTATCGACAAGCGAAAGCTCGCCCTTCGCGAGTTCCTGTTTCCCGTCCGACGTGAATGCGGTGACTGCCAACGGTCCGTGCTTCAGCTCATCGAGGATGCGCGGGAGACGTTCTTCAGGCTCGGTGAAAATCACGGCGATCGGTTGAATTTGCGCAATGGTTGCAACGCCGCCCGTATCACCGGCGTGGATGATGTTGCCCTGGTCGACGAGACGAAAACCGACGCGGCCGGAGATCGGCGCCTTGATCGTCGTGTAGACGACCTGGACTTGCGCATTTGCAATCGCGCCGACATCGGCCTTGATGAGCGAATCCTGCTGCGTGATGTTCGACCGTTGCGTGTCGATCTGTTGTTGCGTGGTTGCGAGCGTGCCGACTTTCTCGAAACGCTCGAGATCGTGCTTCAGGTTGGCAAGGTTGGCCTCGTCCTGCGCCTTCTTGGCGACGGCTTGATCGAGAGTGGCCTGATAAGGCCGCGGGTCAATCTGGATCAGAAGGTCGCCGGCCTTGACGAATTGGCCCTCGTCGAAGGCGACCTTGGTGATCTCGCCGTCGACGCGCGAGCGAACCGTCACCGTATTCCAGGCTTGCACCGTACCGAGGCTGTCCAAATAGACCGGGAAGTTCTGTGTGGCCGCGGTCGCGACCGTGACGGGTACGCGCTCGTCCGCACTTTTTTCCGTCGTCCGTGTCTCGGCGCGGTGATGCTGCCAGACCCAATAGCCACCGCCAGCCAAGCCCGCCAAGAAAACCAGCCAGATGAAAGTTCTAACGAGCGACCTCAACACGACTGCTCCATGCGTGGCAGCGGAGAAGTTGTGAGGCGGCGGACAGCCCGCCTCCAATAAACGACGGTTCAGGACGGCTGTTCCGTCGGACGTCGTTTCACATTTCCCATCCGCAACACGGTCGAGAACATTCCGCCTACGGATACTATTGGGATTTCGATGTCCGATGTCGACCAAGATGGCGTTTATTTAACGGGGCACTTGCTTTGGTGCTCGGCGTGCAGATCTATGGATCCCTGACTCGCACGGGATGGCGCTCGCCGGGTTCGCATTAGTACTCGCGGTTTACCGCGAGCGGCGGCTCCGCCCTTCCCTAAAACTCAATTTGCATGAGTGTCGCCCGGCCATTTTTTGTCCGCCACCGGTCGGCCTGCTTGATGTCATCCCGGCTTGTCCCACCTGTCATCCTCGGGCTTGTCCCGAGGATCCATCAGGCAGCACGCACCTTCCTTGAGGCAGGATGGATCCTCGGCCTAAAGCCGAGGATGACAGAGTTTCGCCTGCTGCATCAGCCACGCATCGTCGCCGCGGGCGCCGACGAGCTGCACACCGAGGGGAAGCCCATCGACGAGGTAAACAACATCTGAGGATTTGAAGCTTCCGAGCCAGCCTCTCGCGCGGAGATGACGCGCCCCAACGACGCGACGACCAGCGTTTTTGAATGCGGAGGAATGGGCGTCGTTGCCCTTCGCGCGCCGTTACGTTGAGCGGGGAGCACTTACCAGCGCCGGGCGTTCGGAGCGCTCTCCCAAAAACCGTAGTATCCGGCCCACAAGCTCGTCCGGGCAGCTCGATCCGTGCAGAACGATTTCTGGATTTTTCGGTGGTTCGTATGCGGACGAAACGCCCGTGAAGTTCGGGATGAGACCTTGACGCGCCTTCTTGTACAGACCCTTAGCGTCCCGCTTTTCGCACGTTGCCAAAGGTGTATCGACATAGACTTCTATGAATTCATCCTGATCAAAAAGCTCTCTTGCCTTTTGTCTCTGCTCGATGAGCGGCGAGATCAGCGAGACGATCACGATCAGTCCCGCGTCAACCATCAGCTTCGCAACTTCGGAGATTCTACGGACATTCTCCATCCGGTCTTCGGACGAGAAATCGAGATCGTTGCAGAGGCCGTTGCGGCAACAATCTCCATCCAGCACAAACGTATGGCGGCCGGATGCATAGAGCGTCTCATCAAGAAGGTTTGCCAGCGTGGTCTTGCCCGCTCCCGATAGGCCGGTGAACCAAATGCAACACGCCCGTTGTGCCTTCAGACCGGAGCGATGCACCTTGGTGATGGCAGAATCCTGCCACTGTAAATCACCCGCTTTGTGCGAGGGCCGAATTGGCGCTTCAACTTCTAGAATTTGAGATTGCGCTCTCTGCATCGGTCTCCCCTATTGCTTCTGGAGACAGGCTAACTGCAAATCGGTCGTCGCGAACTATGTGAGCGACGGGAAACCGGATATTTCGGTGGTTATGACAGATTGGCCACAATTTTTGTTGGGGAAGATAGAAATTATTCCTACCCGCTGGCGGGTGCAGAAGGTCATGCATGCGTTAGACTCGCCAGGAAGCAATTCCCTTAGGGCAGCTAACACCATTCATATCCAAAGTAATCGAGCTCAGCCCTTGCGCGCTTCTCGCACTTAGGCACGCGCAGCCGAGTCGAAAATGAACTCGTGACGGTGCGAGACGATCATTCCCAACCCTGAGCGCTTGTGAAGTGTCGCGAGGCGGTTGCGCTTGTTGATAAGTCAATCGCATAACTCGTGAGATCATAATGCACTTATTTTCCCTCATCCACGGGGTTGTTCGAGGATGAGGTGAAAATTGCCGCCGCCGAGCGCACGGGCGCGCCCCGTCGTTTCGATGCGGCGTCAGATCAACAGGAACCCCAATGTTGCCAGCGCCATTGCGATGGTGGCGATCCACCCGATTACGAGCAATGGGCGCGGAAGCGTTAGCCGCCCCATGATGTGAGGGTTCATCGCCATCACCATCATCACGGCCATGAGCGGCGCCGCCAGTACTCCATTGACCACTGCGGTCCAGTACAGCGCCTTGATGGGATCGATGGACGTGAAATTCAGCAACACCCCACCGAGCGTCGCGACCGCTATCGTCGCATAGAACGCTTTGGCTTCTCGAAGCTTGTAATTCAGACCTTGCCTCCAGGAGAAAAGCTCGCTCACCCCGTAAGCGGCCGAACCAGCAAGCACCGGTACGGCCAGCATGCCTGTGGAAATGATCCCGATTGCGAAGAGTGCAAACGTGAATACGCCCGCGACAGGGCGCAGTGCTTCCGCGGCTTGCGAAGAGGTTTGGATATCGGTCACGCCGCTCGCGTTCAACGTCGCAGCCGTTGCAAAGATGATAAACAGGGCGATGACGTTCGACACGCCCATTCCGACCATCGTGTCGATGCGAATTCGCGAAAGCTCCGGACCCGCATCTCGCGGCGTGACGCACAGCGGTTTGACGTGACGCCGATGCAGCTCTTCCACTTCCTGTCCCGCTTGCCAGAAAAACAGATATGGGCTGATCGTCGTGCCGAGCACGGCGACGAGGGCCATGGCATGGGGAGCATCAAATTCGAAATGCGGAACAAACGTTCCGAGGAGGGCCGTTCCCCACGGCACATGCACCGTGAAGGCGACGCCCACATACGTGAACAAACAGAGCGTGGCCCATTTGAGCACGGCAGCGTATCGTGCATAACTGATGAACGTTTCGAGTAAAATGCAGACGATGCCGAACAACACGGTGTAGACGCGTTCCTGCCCCCCGATCAGCAAACCTAATGCAGCACCCATGGCACCAAGATCGGCACCGAGGTTGATTACGTTCGCCACGAGCAAGAGAAAGACGACGCCGCGGAGGAGCCACGGCGAATAGTGCCGTCGCAAATTGTGCGCGATGCCGTGACCGGTTACACAGCCGATCCTTGCGGCGATTGCCTGGATGGCGCTCATCAGTGGAAAGCTGAACAGCATGGTCCATGCGAGGCCGTAGCCGAATTGCGCTCCGACCTGGCTGTAGGTCGCGATCCCGCTCGGATCATCATCGGCTGCACCTGTGACCAACCCGGGCCCCAATCTTGCGAAGAACCCTGTCGATGGGGGCACCGCAGTCGCAACACCGTTCCGACGAGCGACGATACCAGCAGTCGTTTCAGTCGCGTTCGGATCCGTCGACATAGCTGAACCCCTTCCTGCGCAAGGTTTGAATTCGATATAGCCAGTTAAGAGGCCGGCAAAAATCATTTGCCCGCCAACCAATTCAGGTGCGCAATTTGCGACATCTTCTACCGCAACGGTGCGCTGTCGTGAATGTTCGACGCGAGGCGCCGTAAAAGGCAACATCCAGACACGCGGTTTCGAGCCAAATATTAAGTACCAACCGGCTAGTTCGAGAAGTCTATTTGCGGGCTCAGCTCCATCCACATTTTTTAATGCACGGTGGGCTCGGATGCAGCGCCGGGGCTCGTGCGCTGCAAGTTCAATGGAGTTGACCTATGAAGATCGCTTCAAAACATATCGCCGCCGCGGTCGGTTCTCTTGCGCTCCTCGCCGTAGCTGCACCAATCGCGAATGCAAACTATTTGGGCTTGGCCGACGGAAACCCTGGACCTGCCGATATATGGGCTGCGACACATCCGGAGTTCGGTAAAGTGGTGCATTCACGTCGCTCCACGATGGGGCCGGGAGATTGCGAGCGTTACCGGGAAGCAGCGTTGGACACAGGATCGCGACGCATGTGGCATCGCTATCAGGCTTGCGCTGGCGAATGAACCGGGCCTCACTGGTCCGCTAACATTTGGTTTTGTGCGTTGCCTCGCATCTTGAGACAGAGGATGGGAGGCAATGGTACCTTTGCGCGTGCGGGCTGCGACCCGACCCACTTGAACCAATATCATTTCCCCTTACTGAAGCTCATGTCCCGCAGCCTCCTCGCCGTCGGGCGCTAGGGCGCTTGCGCAATTTCGGTTGACGATCCTTCGGCGTCCGTCGATGAACGCAGAACGCGATCGGTTGCGCAATGCGTTGCCGGCCAACCCGGATTTCAAGCGGAGAGCGGACTTCATGATCATCAGGCGGGAATTTTACATCAATGGATCCTGGTGCTCTCCCTCGCGTCCTCGCGACTTCGAGGTCATCAATCCCTCAACAGAGGAACCTTGCGCGGTCATCTCGCTTGGCTCGCAGGAAGATACAAACTCGGCTGTTGCGGCGGCAAAAGCGGCATTGCCCGCCTGGGCCGCGACACCTCCAAGCGAGCGCGCGCGAATTGTGTCGCGCATTCTCGATCAGTACGAAGCACGGCTTGCCGAGTATGCTTCCGTCATTGCGATGGAGATGGGGGCGCCGATCGATTTTGCCCTGTCCGACCAAGCACCCTGCCTGCCGTGGCACACCGGCAATTTTCTCAAGGCATTCGATAAGATCGAATGGATCAGGCCCCTCGGTCCCCATGCCCGCCGGGTTGCGGTGACGCTTGAACCGATTGGCGTGGTCGGTCTGATTACGCCTTGGAATTGGCCGGTCAACCAAATCGCGCTGAAAGCAATCCCGGCGATGTTGGCCGGTTGCTGTTGCGTTTTGAAACCGTCCGAAGAAGCGCCGCTCAATGCCATGCTCTTCGCCGAGTTTTGTCACGATGCGGGCGTTCCGGCTGGAGTCTTCAATCTCGTCAACGGGGACGGCGAGGGCGTTGGCAGCCAACTTTCGACCCACCCGGACGTCGAGATGATCTCTTTCACCGGGTCGACGCGAGCCGGCAAGGCGATTACTCGAGCCGCGGCCGAAACGCTCAAGCGCGTCGCCCTCGAACTTGGTGGCAAAGGCGCAAATCTTGTTTTCGCCGACGCGGACGAGCAAGCCGTTGCGCGCAGCGTGCGCCGGATGATGGAAAATTGCGGCCAATCCTGCAACGCGCCTTCGCGAATGCTTGTCGAACGCAGCGTATACGCGCAGGCGATTGAAAAAGCTGTTGCGACTGCGGCGTCGATCAAAGTCGGGCATGCCGACGAACACGGGCCCCACATAGGACCGCTGGTCAACAAGCGGCAATGGGATCAAGTCCAGGGCTACATCCAGAAAGGGTTGGACGAGGGTGCAAGGCTGGTCTGTGGAGGGCTCGGCCGGCCGGAGGGCTTCAATCGGGGTTACTTCGTCAAACCCACAATCTTCGCCGATGTTAAGCCCGGCATGACGATCGAACGCGAGGAGATTTTCGGACCGGTGATGGCGATGATCCCGTTCGATAACGAGGATGAGGCCGTCCGCGTCGCTAACGATACGCCTTATGGCCTTACCGACTATGTGCAAACCGGCGACGCGTTAAGGGCAAACCGTCTTGCGCTCAAGCTGAAGGCTGGAATGGTGGAGATGAACGGAAAGTCTCGCGGGGCCGGGTCCTTTTTCGGCGGCATGAAGCAATCCGGGCGCGCGCGCGAGGGCGGCATCTGGGGGATTGAAGAATTCCTCGAGTCAAAAATCGTTTCCGACTACGATTTTTCCCTCGAAGACGCTTAGCGATAAAATTCACGCGCGCCGCTCACACTTTGCCGATGGTGCGACGCGCGTGCGGCGTAGGTTGCGAACGCGCGAACCTCTCGCATCGAAGTTGCCGCGCCTCCGTCGAAGCTCATTTTGCAAGATGACGGATGTATCGCTAATTTTCCGTCCAAACCACGCCTCTGCCGCAACGAGCCCGGGCGACCTCTTCTCGACGCAAATCGAAGACTTACAGCTTCCCTTTCCGCGGTGGGACCTGCTTCCGGCGCGAGAGCTGCCAAAATCGGAGATAAGGTTTCCTGAATTTCTTATTTGGGAAGCGGCGCCTGCTCCTGTTTAGTCGCCGAGAGTGTGTAGCCCACGCACTCGGCCATCTAAGACGAGGCGCGACGCGTTGGCGACTGCCGATGTTCTCACCGTAGATTTGCCGATCATGTCTGAAGTCCTCAATGACGCCAATTGGTACGTCAAGCTCGGCACCGCTGCAAAATCGGCTGGCACACCTGTTTTCTACGAGAACATGCTCCGGCTTCTCGGATCGGGTATCGCGCATGAATATGGGTTTGCGGTTCGCTACGGGAATGCGGACTCGACGGATGTACTCTGCACGACAGGACATCCTGATTTTATCGTCGACGAGTACAAAGCGACTTACCATCACGTAGATCCGTTCGGCCACTTCTGGCGCTCGACGCGGCGCAAGGGGCTGGTGACTTCGGAGGAAGCGATAAGCGATACCGCGGAGACCCGCCTATATACCAGCGTATTTCAAAGACGGGCCAAAATAGCCGACGAAATCGGCATTGTATTTCCTTCCCCGGGAAAAACGTGCATTGCGCTATTTCTGGAAAGCTCCGACCGGAAATTCTCGTCCGAATTGGCGGCTCATATTGAGAGGATCTTTCCGGCATTGGAGGGTCTTCATTTCTCGCATCTCGCCCGGACTTTCGGCAAATTATGTGATTTCTCACTTGACGCGGACGAAGCAACAACACGGCCCATTTTGCTCACCGACCGGCACGGCCAGGTCGTCTACCGCAGCTCCAGCTGGCGAGAAGCTGAGGATCGAGAGCCGTGTCTTGTCAATATTCGCAAAGATATTCGCACGATCGACCGAGGCGAAATCGAGATTTCGGAAACTATGCGCCTCAAGGTTTCGCGCCTCCCGGATGACTTCTCCATCGCGCCGGAAGGCCATATTTACGTGCTGAATTGGCGTCCTGTTCGTCAGCCAACCGAGGCCCTCGCCCCCTCAGACGGCCTTGCAATCGCCCCGCTTACGAAGCTCGAAGGTGATGTTCTGGCGCTGATCAAATTGACGAAGTCGTCAGGCCAGATCGCTGTCGAGCTCGGGATCGCCAAGGGCACCGTCAAGAACTACAAGCAGCGGCTTTACCGCAAGTTTGCGGTCAACTCCGAGCGCGAGCTTTTGGGCCTGCTCTCCAAACAGCAAGTCTAGTTTTATGCCGGATATGTCGGCTGAAAAGCATAGCGAATATTCGTATAAGCCGTAATTACTGGAGAAATGGCGAATAGTGCCATTCGGCACTATTGCTCTCGAAAAACCGACAATCCTAAATTGTCCCGGAATTCATTCGAACGCGCGAGCGCAATCTCGCACAAGATCGGGGCACAGCATGACCACTCTATCGATTGTCGGAATATCCGGAAGTCTATCAAATCCTTCACGCACGACTGTGCTCGTCGACACCATCTTGAAAGCCGTCGCCAACCGCGGCGGGCATAAGACGAACCTCTTGAAGGTGTCGGATTCGGCGCCGGCTCTGTTTGCCGCGACTTCGCCGGCAGACGTTGGCAAGGACGCGCGGCAATTCTTGGATCTGATCGAGGGCGCCGACCTGCTCGTGGTTGGAACGCCAGTTTATCGGGCCTCTTACACCGGCGCCTTGAAACACGTTTTCGATCTGGTCGATCACCGGCGTTTCGGCAGCAAGCCGGTCGCGCTCGCCGCGACTGGCGGCAGTCCGCTGCATGGTCTCGTGATCGAGCATCAACTTCGTCCGCTGTTCGGTTTCCTGAATGCCCTCACTCTGCCGACTTCGGTCTACGCGGTCGAAGGCGACTTCTCGAACTACGCCATCAGCAGCGCTGCCATTCACGAGCGCATCGAACGCGTCGTCGCCGAGGCATTGACCCAGCTGACGCGCTCGCGCGCCGAACGCCTGAACGCACGATCAGCAGCCACAGCCGCAGTCGCCTAAGCGTCAGCCCAATAAATTTCAGGAGATACTCGATGACATATTCGACGACCACCGCGTCTTCGGCCTACCCGATAAAATTTGCCTACTGGGTTCCCAACGTGTCGGGCGGGCTTGTGATCAGCAAGGTCGAGCAAAGGACGAGTTGGGATTTCGACTACAATCGCAAGCTCGCGCAAATCGCAGAGCAAAGCGGATTCGAATATGCCTTGAGCCAGATCCGGTTCACGGCCGGTTATGGTGCGGAGTTCCAGCACGAACCCGTAACGTTCAGCCAGGCGCTGTTGTCCCAAACGAAGAAGCTGAAGGTGATTGCTGCACTTCTTCCGGGCCCTTGGAATCCGGCGGTCGCTGCCAAGCAGATCGCGACGATCAACAATCTCTACGGCGGCCGCATCGCGGTCAACGTCGTCAGCGGATGGTTTCGCGGAGAGTTTGCGGCCATCGGCGAACCTTGGCTCGATCACGACGAGCGATACAGGCGATCGGAAGAATTCATTCGTGCGCTGCGCGGCATCTGGTCGGAAGAGAACTTCACGTTCCGCGGCGACTTCTATCGCTTCAACAGCTTCAATCTGAAGCCGAAGCCGATCGATCCGCAGCCCGAGATCTTCCAGGGCGGATCATCGCGGGCCGCGCGCGACATGGCCTCGCGCGTCTCGGACTGGTACTTCACCAACGGCAACACTCCGGAAGAAATCCGAAAGCAGGTCGACGATATCCGCGCGAAGGCGGCGGCTAACGGCCACTCGGTGAAGGTCGGCGTCAATGCATTTGCCATTGCGCGCGAAACGGAGAGCGAAGCCCGGAGCGTATTGGCTGAAATCATCGCACAGGCCGACCCAGACGCAGTCAAAGCTTTCGGCCATGAAGTGAAGAACGCAGGCAAGTCATCGCCCGAAGGGGAAGGCAACTGGGCAAAGTCCACGTTCGATGACTTGGTGCAGTATAATGACGGTTTCCGCTCCAATCTCATCGGGACGCCGCAGCAAATCGCAGAGCGCATCATCGCGCTGAAAGCTGCCGGCGCTGATCTCATCCTTCTCGGATTTCTGCACTTCCAAGAAGAGGTCGAATACTTCGGGCGCCACGTCATACCGCTCGTACGTGAGTTGGAGGCCGCTCGCCCATTGGCCGATGCAGCCGAATAGTCCTCCCAAACACACCCTATACTTTTCAGGATCCACACCATGACAATTACGCTCGACGCTCCGAAGCCAGCTACAGCGAAGCTAGAGGCCGTTCCCGGGCTTCCGCGTCCGCAAAAAGATGCCCACGTCATCAAGTCAGATCGCGAAGCCATCGAGATCGCGACAGAACTCGCCAAGGCGTTCGCCGAAGGCTCGTCGGAACGTGACCGCACGCGCCGCTGGCCTGTGCAGGAACTCGATGCCTTCTCGCAGAGCGGCCTCTGGTCCATCAACGTGCCGAAGAAATTCGGAGGCCCCGAGGTTTCCTACGTCACGCTCGGAAAGGTCATCGAGATCATTTCGGCGGCCGATCCCTCGATCGGGCAGATTCCTCAAAATCATCTCGGGGTACTTGCGGCGATCCGCACTGTTTCCGACGAAGCCCAGCAGCGCCTGCTGTTCGGCTTGGCGCTCCGCGGGTTCCGCTTCGGCAACGCCTTCTCGGAGTTTGGTTCGAAACGGGCCGTCGACTTCGAGACGAAATTCACAGATGCCGGCGACCACGTCATCGTCAAAGGACGAAAATTTTATTCATCCGGCGCCCTGCTGGCCCATCTCGTTCCGATCGTCGCTTTGGACGATCAGGGCCGCGCCTGGTATGCCATCGCGGAGCGTGACGCGCCGGGACTGACCGTTATCGACGACTGGTCGGCTTTCGGCCAGCGCACGACGCTGAGCGGCACGGTCATCCTTGATAATGTTCGCGTCCCGAAGACGCATCTCGTCCCCGGTTATAAGGGCTATGAGCGACCGACAGCGGACGGCGCAATATTCCAGATCATCCAGGTCGCGGTCGACAACGGAATTGCCAAAGCAGCAATCGACGACACCATCGAGTTTGTCCGGACCAAATCGCGCGCGTGGGTCGACAGCGGATTCGAACATGCTTGGCAGGATCCCTATACAATCCAGGCCGTCGGAGATCTCAAGCTTCGCCTGCATGCCGCGCAGGCGCTTCTCGAGAAGGCCGGTCAAGCTGTCGACGAGGCGGTGGTCGATGCCACAGCCGAAGCCGTCGCTCGCGCCCAGATCGCCGTTGCGGAAGCGAAGGTGCTCAGCACCGAGATCGCGATCGCCGCGACGAACAAGCTGTTCGAACTGGCGGGCACGCGGTCGACGCTTGCGGAACACAATCTCGATCGCCACTGGCGCAATGCGAGAACGCATACGCTGCACGATCCGGTTCGCTGGAAGTACGCGATCCTCGGAAACTACTTCCTCAATGGCGTGAACCCGCCACTCCACGCCTGGAGCTGAGGCGGAAGTCTCTCGCCTCCTTACCACCGACTTAGACTTTCAAGGTCACCGCCTCAAAGGAACAGCCATGTCCGTAACAACACTCGAAAGTCCGCAGATCTCTGCGGAGAACCCACAATCGCAAATGCGCCGGGTCATCACTTGGAAAGACGCCTTCTGGATTACGGCTGGTGCATCGCCGTGGATTCTCTTCTCCATCGGAGCGATGGCCGATACTCTTGGCACGGCGTCCATCCTGGTGTGGGCCATTTCCTCTGTCATCGGCTTCGTGCAGCTATTTCTGTACGCAGAATTGGCTGGCGTGTTCCCCAACAAGACCGGGGGAGGCTCCGTCTATGCGTCCGTCGCTTGGATCAAGCACAATAAGCTATTCGCGCCTGTAAACATGGGCGCCTACTGGTTCGGGACGTCGACGTCGCTGACCGTGCTCGCTTCACTTTGCGGAAGCTACATCGTGTCCGCCTTTTTCCAAGGCACGGCCTTTGCGTCGTTTTCGATAACACTGCTCGACCTGTCGTCGACATTGCCTGGGATCGTTCTGCAGCTGAACGCGACGATCATCACCGGCATTCTGGTTCTGGTTTTCGTATTTGCGCTTCAGCACACGGGCATTCTCCGCGCCGCTAAAATCCAGCACGTCATTGCGCTCTTCGCGCTGATACCACTGGTCTTGATCGCAATCGTTCCACTTTTCAACGGCACGATAAACTACGCGAACTTCCAACCTTTCGAATTGAAGGGAGGCATCGACTGGTTCAGCACAGAAGGTCTGACCCTGTTGGCCGGCGGGCTGTTCATAGCGGGATGGAGCACGTACGGGGCCGAACAAGCGGTGTCGTTCGTCAGCGAATTCAAGGATCCTCATCGCGATAACATTCGGGCAATCGTATCGACTGGGCTGATCGCCTTCGTGTGCTACGTGGTGCTGCCGTTCACATTCCTCGGTGTTCTCGGCCTCGCGGCTCTCACGCAACCCGATTTTGTCGCTGGCTACACACAGCAGGCGGTGGCGGAACTCGCGACCATATCATTCGGTAGCAAATTTGCCGAAGCCGTCACGATCGTTCTGATCCTTGCTCTCTTGCTATCGGTCGGAACGCTGTTGGCTGTAAGTTCGAGGACCCTCTATCAGGGCTCTGTCGACGGCGTTTTCCCGAAATTTCTGTCGCGCCTCAACGGGCACCGGGCGCCCGTCGCCGGAATGTGGGCAGACATCGTGGTGAACGGGTTCCTGATGTTGCTCGGCGCTCCCCTCTTCGTTCTGGCGGCCGGGGCAGTCTCGTACCTGTTGAGCATTTCGATGGATCTCATCGCGGTCAGGATGTTGCGATCTCAGTATCCTTCGAGCAAACGTCACTTTCGCGCGCCGGATTTCCTCGTCAACTACGGTGGCCCCGCACTCGCTCTCTTCAACTTCGGTCTCATTATTTTTGGCGCCAACACTTTCGCACCGAACGCTCTTTTCTATGGGTTGGGCGTAATCGGCGTGATCGTGCTCCTCTTCGTCTATCGACACTACATCGTCGATAAGGGTGAGTGGCCCGAGCAAGCGAAGAAGGATCTCGGCATTCAGTAGGCACACCAAGCCTCCGATACATTGAATTCAGCATCTGCCTAGGAGAATGCGCACTATGTCTCTCAACACTACACGCTTGGTCGTCACCGCCGACAATGAAGGTGGATGGGACTACGGCACAATTCGCGGCCCTTATTCCGCGTTCCATATCGCGAACGGAGCCAAATACTGCGTCTATAACAATCGCCTTATGCCGGTCAGCCAGAAGATCTCGCGCGAGGAGGGCTACTGGGCCCTCAAGCAAAAGGCCGGGCTGTTCGACACCGGCGAGCGCCCGATCCAAATCTCGGGGCCGGACGCCGAGAAGCTTTGCAATAAAGTCTTTACGCGCAACGTTTCGAACCTGAAGCCGGGTCGCGCCGGCTACGCGCTTCTCGCCTATCCCAACGGAACCATTCTCTGCGACGGCGTGCTTCTTCGGCTTGCGCAGGATACCTTCTGGTACGTTCAAGCCGATGGCCCCGTTTACTCGTGGCTCATCGCGCATGCTCAGGGGCTCGACGTCGAAATCTCCGATCCAAATTCCTGGGTTTCTCAGGTTCAGGGGCCGGCGTCATTGGATGTCTTGAACAACTTGATCGAGGGCGGTCTGCCCGCCAACTTCAAGTATTTCTCCGTTCGCCGTGCGCGTGTGCGGGGTCAGGATATCATCATCTCCCGCACGGGCTGGACGAACGAGGCGGGCTTCGAATTCTACACGCTGCCCAGCGAACCCAACTACGACGGGCCGGCGCTTTGGAACGCGGTGCTCGAAGCCGGCAAACCGTTCGGTCTCGAAGTTTGCGGTCTCGACTCGATGGAAGTCCGCCGAATCGAAGGGGGCATTCTCAACAACGGGTCGGATATGGATGATACGATGACGCCGTTCGAAGCGGGTCTCGGCGCTTTCGTCGATCTTTCGAAGGACGACTTCATCGGCAAAGCGGCGCTCGCTGCCGCGAAGAAGGAATCGCGCCTGATCGGGCTCATCAGCGACGGCGGCGAACCGGTGCGCGAAGGACCGGTGACGGTCGACGGCAAGAGGATCGGCTTCGTCACCGCCGCCGCGTTCTCTCCGTTTTTGAATGCCGGCATCGCAATCGTGCGGCTCGATCAACCGCTTGCCGATGGAACGCATGTCGAGGTTTTGGGTCGCGACGGCAAAACGCATCCTGCCGTCCTAGCGCAGCTGCCCCTCTACGATAAGGAAAAGAAAATCCCTCGCGGGCTTGTCGTCGACATCCCCGAGCTGGCGATCGGTGCTCACAAAAAGCCAGCCACGTCGCGCAAGCCGGAAGCGGTTCATTCATAACGACCGCCGCGACGCCAACCGTAACACTCACGCAAATTAGGAGATCAACTTGACAAGCCGTGCACCGGAGAAAATCGACGTCCTTTGGTTTTTGCCGACGCATGGCGACAGCCGGTATCTCGGCACGACCGTTGGCGGCCGCGCGGTGGACTTGCCCTACTTGCAGCAAGTCGCACACGCGGCCGACACGCTCGGCTTCTACGGCGTGCTTCTGCCAACCGGCAGAAGCTGCGAAGACAGCTGGATCGTGGCGGCCGCATTGGCGCCGCTCACCCAGAATTTGCGTTTCCTTGTTGCGGTCAGACCAGGATTGCAGCCGCCCGCGTTTGCCGCGCGTATGACGGCGACGCTCGACCGCATCTCGAACGGCCGACTGATGATCAACGTCGTCACAGGCGGAGATCCCTTGGAAAACAAAGGCGACGGATTGTTTGCCAGCCACGAAGAGCGCTACGCGATCACGCGAGAGTTCCTCGACGTCTACAAGCGTATTCTTTCAGGCGAAACGGTGGACTACCACGGCAAGCACATTCACGCGGAGGATGCGCGCCTTCTGTTTCCGCCGGTGCAAAGCCCCTACCCGCCGCTTTACTTCGGCGGCTCGTCGGATGCCGCCAACAACGTGGCTGCGACCAGCATCGACAAATATCTGACCTGGGGCGAGCCCCCCGCCAGCGTCGCAGAGAAAATCGAAATCGTTCGAAAACTCGCGAAGGCGCAAGGCCGCGAGGTTACGTTTGGTATCCGCCTGCACGTCATCGTTCGTGAGACCAACAAGGAAGCTTGGGAGGCAGCGGAGTCACTCATTCAATATCTCGATGACGATACGATTGAAGCGGCGCAGAAAGTGTTCGCGCGGATGGACTCGGTTGGCCAACAGCGGATGCGGCAGTTGCACGGCGGGAGCCGCGGAAAGCTCGAGGTCAGTCCAAATCTATGGGCGGGCGTCGGGCTTGTCCGCGGCGGCGCCGGCACGGCCCTCGTCGGTGATCCCGATACGGTCGCTGAACGAATTGACGAATACCGGCGCCTCGGCGTCGATAGCTTCATCCTCTCGGGCTATCCGCATCTCGAAGAAGCTTATCGTGTTGCAGAGCTCTTGTTGCCGAAGCTGCCGCTTCGCCATCAAACAAAACGCGCTGGCCTTTCGTTGAACACCGGGCCGTTCGGCGAAACGATAGCCGGTGATCATCGACCCGCAGTGCGCGTGGGCCAATCATGAACGCGGAAGTGCGGCGGCCGACCGTCGTAATCGTCGGCGGTGGCTTTAGCGGCGCGGCGGTCGCCTATCATCTGGCGCAGCTCGGCGCACCGATCAAAATCATCATCTTCGAGCCGCGCGCTCTTCTCGGCGCGGGCCTCGCGTATGGTGGGAGTGATCCCAACCACCGCATCAACGTGCCGGCCGCCAAAATGAGCCTCATTCCTGGAGATGAGGGACACTTTTTACGCTGGATCAACGAGACGGGGGCGATCTTAGATGATCCGGATGCCATTGCTGACGACGGATCAGCATTTCCCCAGCGATCGGTTTTCGGACGCTACGTGAACGAACAACTTCGTCCGTCCCTCGAGGCGGGAGCCGTCGAGCATGTCCGGGAAGCCGTCACCCAGATCAAGAAGCAGGGACGCCGCTGGACGGTACAAAGCGCCAATACATCGGTGCATGCGGACTTTGCGGTCATCGCCACCACGCATCCCGAACCGCGCCTTCCCTCGCCTCTTCTGAGCATACTTGAAAGCGACCCGAGATTGATTGTTGATGCGACGGCTCCGCAGGCGCTCGCAGGCGTGAAGAGGAACGAACGCCTGCTGATCGTCGGCACGGGACTAACAATGGCCGATATCGTGGCCACGCTCGACGCTCAAGGACACTACGGAAAAATAACTGCGATCTCCCGCCGCGGGCTTCGTTCGAAGACGCACGCCAAGACCGCACGGGATCCTTTTGGCGATTTTTCCAATCCTTTACCGCAAAGTGCCTCCGAGCTATTGCAGCGAGTACGGGAAACCGTCAGCCGTGCCGCCGCTCAAGACATACCGTGGCAGTCTGTCATCGATTCGCTACGTGTCCATGCCCCTCGTTTTTGGCCCGCGTTGCCGGTTGCCGAACGACGCCGGATTGTTCGCCATCTCCGGGTCTTTTGGGATGTTCACCGTTTCCGCATCGCGCCCCAACCGGAAGCCATCATTCAGAAGCGCGTCGATGCGGGTGTTCTGCAATTTGTTGCTGCCTCGATAGAAAATCTAGAAGCCTCGGCTAGCGAACTGGACGTCGTGCTCCGCATTTCGAAATCACAGCGGAGGCTCACTCGCACCGTCGATCGCATTATCCTTGCGACCGGCCCCAACCATGGGGCGATCCTTTCAAGTCAACCATTTTTGAAGGGTTTGTCGGACGACGGCTTCTTGTGCGCCGATCCTCTTGGACTCGGGATCGCGTGCGACGCTCAGGGACGGAGCTTAAATATCCACGGCAATTCGGATGAGACGCTTTGGATAGCCGGACCTCTTGCTCGCGCAGCGGTCGGCGAACTTATGGGAATGCCGCAAATCGCCGAGTTTGCTGCGCGCGTTGCCAATAATGTGTTCGAAGCCGCGCGCGAATACGCATGAGCATTCCAGATGACGCCGCTCATGTGATTTTTGTCCAGACTTCGTCTTGACCAGATTCGCCCCATGACCTGAGAGAAAATATTCTCTCATTGGCACTTGATCGAACTCATCCCTGTCACTAGTTAACTCACGTGACAATCACTCGGGATGTGTGTGCAGCGATGAACCTCCGCTCAACAGCAATGCCAGTTCGCAATGCAGTTGAGGAGATTCGTATTCGTGCCCGCATCAGTCGTACTGTCCGACGTCACGTACTCCGCGCCTGACGGGCGCCAACTTTTATCCGATGCCAACCTAAGTTTCGCCACCGAAAAGACTGGGCTCATCGGCCGCAACGGCGTTGGGAAAACCACGCTGCTCAGGTTGATCTCGAGTGAGCTCTCACCGAAGTCGGGAGCTATATCGGTGAGGGGTGGGCTCGGCGTTCTGCGCCAGGTCGT
The DNA here is from genome assembly GCF_902712875.1 of Hyphomicrobium sp. ghe19. Taxonomy (NCBI): domain Bacteria; kingdom Pseudomonadati; phylum Pseudomonadota; class Alphaproteobacteria; order Hyphomicrobiales; family Hyphomicrobiaceae; genus Hyphomicrobium; species Hyphomicrobium sp. ghe19. The sequence continues at coordinate 3,680,861 of NZ_LR743509.1, forward strand.
ACAAAACGATCTTGACCTAACGATCGCGGATCTGTTTGCAGCGGCGGACGCTTTGGCGGTGATCCATCGCGCAGAGATCGGCCAATCTGCGCCCGAGGAACTTGCGGATGTCGACTGGGCGCTTCCAGTGCGGATCGCCACCGCGCTTGGCCGCTTTGGCCTAGATGTTTCTCTCGATACGCCACTGGCAATCCTTTCCGGAGGTCAGCGCACACGCGCGCGCCTAGCGGCTCTCATCTTTGAAGGGCCGGAATTTTTGTTGCTCGATGAACCCACCAACAACCTCGATAGGGCTGGCCGCTTGGCCGTCCTTGACTTGCTTGCGGGCTGGCGAGGCGGCGCAATCGTCGTCAGCCATGACAGAGAGCTATTGGAGGCCATGGATGCAATCGTCGAGCTCTCATCTCTCGGCGCCCGCCGCTACGGCGGCAACTGGACGGTTTACAGCGAACTCAAGGCAGCCGAGCTGGATGCCACAAGACACGATCTAGCGGACGCAGAGAAGCGCCTCGCGCAAGTGTCCCGCGCGACGCAACTCGCGGCGGAGCGCAAGGTGCGAAAGGACAAGGCGGGAAAGAAGGCGATAGAGAAAGGCGGTATGCCACGCATTGCAATGGGCGCGTGGAAAGATCGCAGCGAGGGAACTGGTGGGAACGACGCTCGCGCCGCACAGATCCGGCGCGTAGAGGCTCTTGACGCTGTCGCGACCGCCCGCAGTCACATTGAGACTGTCGATCCATTGACCATCGCGCTGCCATCAACAGGCTTGCCGCTTGGCAAGTTGGTCATCGAGATCGACGGGGTTACTGCTGGCTACGAGCCGGACCGGCCCATTATCCGTAATCTATCTTTCACGGTATCCGGGCCGGAGCGCGTCGCCATCACAGGTCTCAACGGATCAGGAAAGACGACGGTTCTGAAAATTGTCACCGGGGCGATGAAGCCATGCTCCGGGGCCGTGCGCGTCATGGTCGATTTTGCCGTTCTCGATCAAAGTGTGAGTCTTCTTGATCCATCAAAGTCAATTCTCGACAATTTTCGCACTATCAACCCTCAATCTGATGAGAACGCCTGCAGGGCGGCACTCGCGCGCTTCATGTTTCGAGCCGACACTGCATTGCAACGTGTATCATCTCTAAGCAGCGGGCAGCTGCTGCGAACTGGCCTTGCCTGCGTGCTTGGTGCATCAACGCCGCCCCAACTTCTCATCCTCGACGAGCCGACAAACCACCTCGACCTACAGTGTATCGAAGCGGTGGAAGTTGGTTTGCGTGCCTATGACGGCGCCCTTCTCGTCGTCAGCCACGACGAACGGTTCCTGGAATCGATCGGCATTTCGCGTAGGGTGGAACTCGAGTGACCGAATAGGCCATCGGTTTGCAATGGTCTCCCAAAAAAAATTGGCTGGGTTGACGGCCCAGCCAAAGTTCGTGCCCGCGAGGGAAGAAAACTGATGTTGCGTGCACGCCGTATGGGAACCGGAGTCGTGAACTTAGCCGACCGAGAAAACATCGCACCGATCGAGTGACGATGCGTGCCCGGCCCCAGGAAGCGCGATCAAATTGAGGAGAACGATTTCGCATCCCGCATGAAGACAATGCCAGCTGGCTTGCTTATGCGCTCTATAAGACGTGTTTATCCTGCGTCCGGGGACCGCATTTCGGCATTCCGAGCGGGGATAGGCGATATTTCGATAGGATTTGAGCGTCAGGCAAGGCTATGGCGTGCGTGTCATCTGCGCACAACTCGGGCCAGATGCTAAGTCTCACGACCCAAGCGCTTTTCGTTTTCAATGTTCAGTTCGCGTCTCAGAACGTCCACGAGTTCCCGATAGCTGGGAACGATCGCGTAGTCGGCGCAACGCGACATGTCTTCCTCGAAGTCGTCCCATTGCATGGCGTGGAGCTGTTCCCGCTTAAAGCAGTCAAACACCCCCTTTCGACTCATTTGAAATACGGGATTGCAAGCGCCCGCTGCCATTGACGCTTCGACCGCGCCGACATCGCTCAGAATAAAATCGAGAAACGTCTCGCCGCCGCCGGATGATGCGCGCGCGTTAAGAGCGTTTATCTCGACGAATGCAATCCCCCCTCGTCCACCTGCGGGGCCACTGCTCGGTGTGATTGCTTTTATCTCGTGATGGCCTGCGAGCCGCGCAGGGGACGCCGTGTAAACTCCCCCGCTTAGATAAAAGTCGATATCTCCGTCGATCAACAAGCGGTTGAGGAAATTGTGGTCCACCGAAACGACTCGCGCGGAATTCCAAATCGTTCGACATGCTTCGGCGAACGTCAACATCGTCGCGTCCGAAATGGGCTCGAACGGATTGAGGCCCGACGCCAATGCGAAATGCATGACGTTGAAATCTTCGTAGGAGAGAACCCCGAAACGACGATAGAAGTGCCGGTCTAGGGCAATACCGAAGCCAGCGTCCCTCGCGTCGGAAACAGAAATACGGTTCTGATTGATCACGAAGTTGAAGGGGCCGCCTCTCTGCGGGATGCCGATCAGTTCGCCTCCGAACGTCCGCGCGGGAGTCGCGAAGCGAGAAAGAGCTCCGTCCGAACCTTGAACCGCATCGACGTATTTTTTGGGAAGCACCGGCACGGCCCCCGCCGGATGAAGGACATCGCGAACGAACGGTGAGTTGATATTGATGATGTCCCACGCTCGGGGATGCGACAGTGCCGTCCGGCACGCAGCATCGTCCGACAGATGATAATCGTGCTCGATTTCTAAACCGGTATGCCGGCGGAACGATGAGGCGAACGCCCCATCGCCATACCCTTCCCATCCGAAATACCGTAGCGTTTGCGCCATGCTCCTCAGTTCCAGATGTTTCCTCTGGCCAACGTATTCTGATCGTCAGCTCGAAAAATATGAATGAGGCAAAGGCGCATTTTCGCGCTTGGCCTTTTCCACGATGTCCGCGAGGTCCTCGACCATCCACGCGAACAACTCATCCCCTTCCTCGCGTGTGGCAAGGCTGGGCATCCCGGTCACTCCGTTTGTGCTTGTCCGGTTGACCGGATGAGAAAAGACGAGGTCCACCGTCCTATCAGCATCGTCCGCATCTTGGATTGCATGTGGCCTCACGGTATCCGGAGCGACTGAGAGCATCAAAGCCGTCTCAGCGCGGTTTGCGTGCCAATCCTGAGCATCCGCGCAATGGGCTTTGCTTACTCTCTCGCTGATCTGCGCGGTATTCACCACCGCAACCATGAGATCATCGTGCTCGGCTCGCAGCATCTCGAGCGCGCATCGCAAAGGCGCGGCGTTCGTGACATGACCGTTGACGATGATGAGACGCCTTACACCACTATAGTACGCCCAATCTCCGATTTCTTTCACGAGCGTGATGAGCGTCATTGGCTGAAGCGCAATAGTACCAGGCCATCGACGGCTGTGACCCAGCGAACATCCGTAGGGAATTGTAGGCAGCATCGGGACATTTGTTTTCTCAGCGACAGCAAGACAGAGCCGGTCCGAAATTACGGTGTCCATTCCTGTCGTCAGATGCGGCCCATGCTGCTCCGTTGCGCCTATCGGCAAGATTGCTAACTGCTGCGATTCCGCCAGATCGTTCGGAAGCTCCGTCCAGGTGCGCATTGACCATTGCATGATAAATCTGGATCCTTGTAGCGATGTTACCGCTTCTTTGCGTCCTGCGACGTCATCTCGATTATTGAAGAAATGAGCGGAAAGCGCGCGCATCTTGCGGCGCTTTCCACGAAGGTGTCGCCCGAACAGGGAAAAGCACGTTTGCGGGACGGATCAGTAGAATTTCAGATACCGATCCAACTCCCACTTCGTGACTTGATTGCTATAGGCGTGCCACTCGTCGCGCTTGAATTCCACCCACGACTTGAACATGGCATCACCCATCACCTCCTTCGACAGCGGGTCCGCTTCAAATGCATCGACTGCCTCAGAAAGCGAGCCAGGCAGTTGCTTGATGCCCATGGCCACCAGTTCTTCAGGTGTCTTGAGATACATGTTATCCAGATGCGGCTCACCTGGGTCGAGCTGGTCTCGCACGCCTTCGAGGCCCGCCCGGATCGTCATGGCGGCACCCAAATATGGATTGCACGCACTATCGGCTACTCGCAGTTCGACGCGCCCTCCGCTCTTCGGAATGCGGACCGTGTTGGTCCGATTGTTATTTCCGTAGCAGAGGAATACAGGCGCCCACGTGAAGCCGGACATGCTTCCCTTCGTGACGAGACGCTTGTAGCTATTCACAGTTGGCGCCACCACCGCACAGATCGCGGGGAGGTGCTTCAGGATGCCCGCTATGAAGTGGTAGCCAAGCTTGCCCAGCTTGCACCCGCGTGGATCGTCTGCCGATGCGAACAGGTTCTTGCCACTCTTCTTATCGGTTAGGGACATATTGAAGTGCGCGCCGCTGCCCGCGCGGTCCGCGTAAGGCTTGGGCATAAAGGTCGCGAACCCACCGTGTTTCCGGGCGATCTCGTGAGCCATCAATCGGAAGAAGACATATCGATCGGACATCGAGAGCGCGTCGGCGTGGCGGAAATCTATTTCGAATTGGCCGATGCCGTCCTCGTGATCCATGGAGTAGACATCCCACCCCAGATCATTCATCGCACCCACCAGCTCGAAGAGCCATCCGCGATTGTCGAGAAATCTCGAGACGTCGTAGGCGGGCTTGGCGAGATGGTGCCTAGTCGAAATGGGACTGAAACCTTGCTGCTCGTCGTCGCGAAGGACGAAAAACTCCGCTTCGATACCGAGGTTCACTCCGTAGCCCATCTCGTCGGCCATCGCCAAGGTTCTCTGCAGAATATTGCGGCTGCAGGGTTCGAATGGCTTTCCGCCGCACCACAGATCACTCGCGAACCAAGCGACTTCCTTGTCCCAAGGAAGAACGGTTGCAGAGCGAATATCGGGATGCGAGGAGACTTCTTCGTCGCTGACATCCTGCGGCACACCATCAAGAGCGGCGCCAGTACATAGCTCCGACCCATCGACCATATCTTCGATGTGCGGGAGCGGGACGACCTTCGTCTTCGAAACGCCGTGCATGTCGACATAGGTGGGCATCATGTACTTCACGCCACCGCTTTCGAGCTTCTTTTTCAGCGTCGCCACTGAACTCGCCTTATCCGTTGTCATGGTTTTCCTCGTGCTTATATTTCACATTTTGTTGTGATCGAGCGCGCGCGGATACTCCCGCGCGGGCAGGACTCTTTTGATCGCTGACGAAATCAGTAGACCGCGATGTAGTAGCCGAACGCCACGACTGCCACGCCGGCAAGGAGCGTCAAGTACGGTAGAATTCCGGCGCGCGTTTTCACGTCCGATTCATTGATGCCCGCAAAATCCTGGAACGTTTGCTCTGGGAATTTGCCGCCATCGACCACGAAGTGTCGGTACGCGAAGACCGGCAGGATCATGAGTGCAACGGCGAAGCCTGCCGCCAATGTGCCAGAACCCCAGATATTCGCGCCCATCCCGAGCAAGAGAAGGTTCACGAAGCCGAGGACGGCGCCTGTGGCAATGATCGACGTGGCGGCCCGATAGGGACGAGGCATGTCCGGCCTATCGATGCGATGAAGCCAGCCTGATTGAAGGTTCAGGAAGTTGAAGATCATGTAATTCACGTTGGCGATCGCCAACAAGAATACATAGTCCGACATCATCAGCAGCAACATGTTGAAGCATAGATCCGTCCACATCGCAGCGACGGGCGCACCGTGATGATTCACGCGGCCAAGATACCGGGGAAGCCAACCATCGATCGACCCCTGATATAAAGTCCGCGCGGAGCCCGCCATCGACATGCTTACAGTCAGCAACAATGCCAAGATGAGCATGACGACGAGGATCTTCTGCACAATCGGTCCTCCGCCGATCATGCCAGACATCGCGTCTGCTACGCCCATTCCGCTGTAGATTCCGGGATCGAGCATTCCATCGAGCCCAAGGGCCCCTTGGAACGCCAACGGCACCAGCGAAAAAACGACGACGCATAGAAGACCTGCCGCGAGCAGGGACCGCGGCGTGTCAGTTCCGGGATTGCGAAACTCACGCGTGTAGCAGACCGCTGTTTCGAAGGCGTACGTCGACCACGCCGCGATGAAGAGTGCTCCCGCGAAAACCGTCCAACCCGCCATATCCCAGGAGCCAGCGACTGCATTGCCGGCGGCATCATGCGCAAGCGGTACGAATGGCTGATAGTTACTAAGCGAAATGCTCCCGGAAAAAATCGGCACAAGACCGATGAGCAACAACGGGGCAAGCGCGACAATCGCCAGGAACTTCTGAAGATTGGCGGCCTTCAAGACTCCGCGATGTTGAACGAGAAACACCGCTAGGACCAGCAGCCATCCCAAAATGAAAACGGAATTGATCCGGAGGCTCAACCCCTCTTTCAAAAAGTCGAGATTGACCAACGTGATCTGCCACGTTTGAATCCAGTGAGTGGCCGGGAAAAACAGGTTGAGGATGTATCCCGCTCCCAATCCTGTTCCAATGGCGAGCACCGGGGACCAGGAAAACCAGTTCGACCAGACGGAAATCGGTCCGAGCATTTTTCCGTAGCGAACCCACGCGAGTGCGCCGTACACGGAGGCTCCGCCAGACTTATGCGGATACATCGACGATATTTCTGCATAAGTGAAGGCTTGGATAAAGCCGAAGAGAATAGAAATCGTCCAGACGAGTGGGGAGATATTTCCGGCTGTCGCCGCGATGGCTCCCACCGAAAACAGCACAAGGGCAGGCGTACCTGCTGCAAACCAAAACGCGTGAGTCCAGTTAAGTGTTCTAACAAGTGAGTGTGTGCCTTTCTCACTCACTGTTTGGTTCGATGCAGGCGACAGCGTAGTGTCAGTCATCTAACCTCCTTGCGGTTGGTACTTTCCGTACTCTTTCCGCTTTCCAGAGCGTCTACTTCCCAGGTTTTGACAAGTTGACACACCTTGATTGATCAGTCAATCAACTTGATTGCTCGATCAATCAAGGCGCGTGCCGGCCTACTCCAACCGTCGAAGCTTGGGATTTTTTATGACAACAAAGGAGCGAAGGGGATGGCTGACCGTCTTGTTACTTTTCGTACCCGACAAATGCCCAGAACGCTTTGCGGAAGGTGTTGACCGCCGCTTGAATATTAAGACGAGGCTGGATGATCGAACGAACCATGATGCCGTCGAGGTGGGTCGATGCGAATTCGGCGGCGGCCTGGGGAGAAATATCGTTGAACAATCGGGCGCGCTGTCCCTGACGGACCGCCTTTGTCAAGATTTGAATTTCAACGTCGTAGAACTTCCTGACCACGTCGTCCACGAGCTGGCTTTGCGATTGGGAACTGGAATAGTCCATCAGAATTTTGACGACGCGGCGCACGTCCTCAGCCAGCTCGACATGCATCTGGAACCAGTCGTTGATCAAATCGACAGGTTCGGAGTGCTTACTTGCCACTTCTTCGTAGTTGCGCATGGCCGCGCAAACGGCTTCTTCAAGCGCCGCGCGGAACAGGGCCTCCTTGTCCTCAAAGTAGTAGTACAGGAGGGAGGTCGGAACTTCCGCAAGCTTTGCGATGTCTTTGATCGTGATCGCGGAATAATCCCTCGTCGAAAACAAACTCAAAGCAGCCGCCAATATTTTCTGGCGCTTGGCATGTCCCTCGCTTTGCGACACCTCGTTGCGCGTTGGCTTAGCCCTTGTTCTTGCGACCATTGTCTTCACACGTCCTTATGCCGGGAGGCGCACACACTAAAGCGCTGCAAAACCAACCGAAGTCGCCCTTTCGCATCTCTCTGGCCGAGTTTTCTGATTCATGCTTAGCATACAACGGCTTATTGAAGATATCCACTCGCAGCTCAAGCCGGAATTCGGATCGGGAAAGGTCGCCGACTATATTCCCGAGTTGGCGAAGGTTGATCCCCACAAATTCGGAATTGCGGTAGAGACCATCGATGGGGCGTCGTTCTTTGTCGGGGATGCGGAAGATGCGTTTTCGATCCAGAGCATCTCGAAAGTGTTTGGTCTCACGCTTGCTCTCGGCAAGCACGGAGATGCGCTCTGGCGAAGGGTTGGACGGGAGCCGTCCGGGGGAAGTTTCAATTCGATCGTCCAGCTCGAAAGCGAAAATGGGGTCCCTCGAAATCCATTCATCAACGCCGGAGCCATCGTCATTAGCGATGCGATTCTCGCGGGGCATCGCCCCAGGGAAGCAATCGGACAGATTCTGCGGTTTGTTCGTTATGTCGCCGAAGACGAGGCAATTGTTGTCGATGCCGCTGTTGCGCGTTCAGAGCAAAGAACAGGCTTCCGCAATATGGCCCTCGCCAATTATATGAAGTCATTCGGAAATCTTGCGCATGATGCCGAACTCACCCTCGGTGTCTACTTTCATCAATGCGCCATCGCAATGACTTGCCGCCAGCTCGCAAAGGCCGGCCTGTTCCTTGCCAATGGAGGACGGATGCGAAGTGGGCACTCCATAATCCCACGAGAGCGAGCACGGCGCATTTGTGCATTGATGCTTACGTGTGGACATTACGATGCTTCAGGCGATTTCGCATTTCGTGTGGGTTTACCCGCGAAAAGCGGGGTCGGAGGCGGCATTCTAGCCGTTGCTCCAGGCCTTGCGTCCATCGCCGTCTGGTCACCCGGCTTGGATCGACACGGCAATTCCCAACTCGGAACCCGGGCGCTCCAAGCACTCGCGGAACGTGCCGGCTGGTCTATCTTCGACTAAGGCCTTTGCCGGTCTTCCTACGCTTAGATAAACCGGGCTGATTTCGATGCGGCGCTATTTTTTGTGTGGTTGGCAGACAGCGCCGTTGGCCTCAGCAATTTTGATGAGATCGGGTGCGGCGGTGACGATCGCACTGATCTTTCCGCGCGCCAACGCGAACGGCGCGCTTTCTGCGTCGCAATCGCGGATGCCTTCGGCGCCGAACGATTCCGCCACGGCGCATCCTTCGTCAGAATAGCACGCAACCGTACTGTCAGGTCCGGGTGGATCATCCTTGGGGTTGATGCAAACGATTTCGCCTTGCCCGGCGTGCACTGCAGGACAAGTGAAGCAAGCCAAGCTGAGGAAAAGGAGAGGCAACGTCCGCATGGAGACCTCGCAGATGTGAGAGACATATTATGTCTATTATGTCTCTTGCGTGCCGAAAGAACATGCCGATTCGTTGCAGATCGAAGCTTTCAACCAGCGCGAAGGCTTCTGCGCCTCATACGCTTATTCAAACCGCTTAACGGTTCCGATTTTGTGAAGCTAAATCGTGTGGTGCGGACGGAGGGACTCGAACCCTCACGCTCTTACGAACTCAGGATTTTAAGTCCTGTGTGTCTACCGGTTCCACCACGTCCGCGCCGGTCGGACTTATGGCGAGTCGGACGGCCAAGCGCAACATCCTCGTCGCGTATTAGATTGGCTCCTTGTTGGCCGGCGGCGCCGCCGCGGGGGACATGTCGAAGACGCTGCGAGCCTTCTTCATCAGAGCCAGGAGCTCGTCGGGCTTTTCGACATCCAACGAATGAGGGTACTCCCGGTCCGAGCCGACGAGCTTATTGGAAACATTGCCGTCCGGATCGATGAAGAGCGTGCGCGGCACATACGAACCGTCGGTCGCGAATTCGCTGTTGAGCTCTTTCTCGCGATCGACATCAGCCAGGATCATGACGAAATCGCGCGAGGCTTCGACGACCCTGGGATCGTTGAAGACCCGCCGGAACTGCTTGCAAACCGAGCACCACGTCGCGTGGAATACCAGCAAAACGGGGCGCCGGGTCTTCGATGCTTCGTAGATGCCCGAGCGGGCGTCGCGCCAGTTGATCTCAGCGCCGTTCCACTCGCGCGCATGGTCCGCCGTTCGCGCCAGGGCTGCGAAAGGAAGCGCCGCCAATAAGAGCGCGACGCAGACAAGTGAACGGATCATCCTTCAGTCTCCAACGCTTGTGCTCTTTTGCTGCTTTTGCCGGCTGGGCGCAAGGCAGCCCGAATTTAACGACTGGCCGTCCGCCCATTCAACGACTTAGCTAGACGCTTTTCGGAATTTGATTTTCGTAAGCTTGCAAATGAATGAAGGCCGTATCGAGAAGGGGCGTTGCGACGTTTCTGGCCCGGCCGCGGCGAATGATGTCTCCGACGATCTGATCGGCCTCGATCCGCCCCCCGCGTTGAATGTCGCGCAGCATCGAGGCGGAAATTTTGGAGTTTCGGTCGCTCATCAGGGTGCGCGCGAAATCGAGCATCGCCTGCTTCGGCGGAAAACCGTTTGCGGTGGCAACTGCCCTGCATTCATTCACAACGCCGGTCATGAACTCGGGGCCGCCATCGGTGCAATTGATTTCGCCGACGCTCGCGCGCATCAGGCATGTGGACGACGCAAGGGCCGCGATGAAAAACCACTTCTCCCACATCGAGGCGATGATGTCGGATGAGTGGCGCGCATCGAAGCCTTGCGCGAGAACATCGTGAAGCTTCGCCGATCCGTCCTGCTGTTCGGGAAATCTTGGTCCCTGCGTGACCGTTGCGAATGGACCGAAGTGATGGATCGTGCCGTCGTCGCCCAGGGTGACGCTGATCTGGCACATCCCCCCGAGGACGTGCACGGCTCCGAACGCATCATCGAGGGCTGCGAGATGTTGCAAACCGTTGAGCAACGGCAAGACCCAACTGCTTTTACCGACGGCGGGCCTGATCGTTTCGATCGCTTCACTCAGATCATAGGCCTTGGCACTGAGAACGACGGCGTCGAACGGCGCGCTGATTTCCTCGCGCGTGATCGCCTTAACAGGCGTTACCAAATTGCCGACGGGGCTTTCGATCTTGATGCCGTCACGCAGGAGTTGATCGCGGCGTTTCGGTCGAACGAGGAACGTCACATCGACGCCGGCCTTTGCCAGCCGGCCGCCGAAATATCCGCCGGTTGCTCCGGCACCGAGGAAGAGAATTCGCATCGATCGCAAGCTCGCTTTCTGTCTGGACGGTAATGATCGGAAAAGTCCGGGCGTGGCGGGATGACTAACGCCATGATCACGTCATTTCACGATTGGCAAGTTTTCAAGCACGGTGAGTTGTTTGGCGGAAGGGAGAGAAGCTTCCTATGTGAAGTTTGACGCGGAGAGAGAGATCCGCAGCGAAACATAATGGAGTTTACATGATCCGCATAATCTCAATTGGCTTGGCAACCGCCTGCTTTGCGCTTCCGGCCCTTGCGGAAGGGGCTTCCTCGACCGACGCCGGGAAATCGGCGGCATTTAGCGCCGAACTTGCAAACGCCGCCAATTCCGAGCAGGCGAGGCTGCAGCTGGCCCATCAGGGCTATACGGCCATTTCACCGCTTCACCGCGATGAATCCGGCCGCTGGGTCGGCACGGCAACGAAGGACGGAAAGACCGTAGTCGTTGCAGTCATCGCGCCTCATGCCGCGACCGTCACGACGGAGTAATCTTCTTTCGTTCGCACAAAAAAATCGGCGCCCTCCAACAAGTGGAAGGGCGCCGATTTTTTGCTTCGATCAACGCGGCGACGCGTGACGCAGATCAGTTCGTGTCCGGGGTTTTCTTTTCATTATCGGCATCCGGACTTGCTTGCTGCGCACAAGTATCCAATACGGACTGGATCTTCTTGGTTGCGCCAACGGCAGACAATTTGCTCGCATGAAATCGTTTGCCTGCGAGTTCGAGGCCGATGTCGATCCGCTTCCGAGCCGACGCGATCATTGCCGCCGCCCGCTTGACCGTCTCCTCGTCGTCAAATTCTGCGAGGATCTTGTGTAGCGTGTTTTCACGCAGCTCGGCGTCAAAGCGCGTGGGCGGAGCTCCGTCGATCGAAACGATAATTTTGGGCGCCAATAGATTCATCGCAGATGCGCCGTCCGTCCAATCCTCGGGCGTCGCGAGGCTGATTTTGAGCCCATCGTTGTTGCAGGTGACGAACGCGACAGACGCATCGCCAATGGCCATCGCCATCGCTTCCGTTTCGCCGAATGCCTTTTCTTCCTTCTTATAAATCCATTCGGCGGCGGCCGAAGAAACACCGGCTAACATTGCGACCGCCGAAAGCGAGGCCAATCCAAGAAAGGCTTCTCGATAGCTCATTATTCTCTCCCCCGAGATAACGTCGCGACGTTCTGACACGAGGAAGGTGGCCCGGCAAACGAAATTGCGCGGCACCGAGGTGGTGCCGCGCCCATTCGTTGTGGGGATCAAATCGGGAAATGAGCTGACGCTAGCTCTTCTTTTCCGGCGCGACGACGCGGATGTTGAGTTCACGGAGCTGCTTTGGCGCGGCTTCGCTCGGGGCACCCATCAGCAGATCGGCGGCTTGCTGGTTCATCGGGAAGAGCGCCACTTCGCGAACGGTCTTGCCGCCTGTCAGCAGCATGACGATCCGCTCGAGACCGGCAGCCATGCCGCCATGCGGAGGCGCGCCGTATTGGAACGCACGGAAGAGACCGCCGAAGCGCTGCTCGACAACCTCCGGACCGAGACCCGCAATGCCGAACGCCTTGATCATATCGTTCGGCTTGTGATTGCGGATGCCGCCCGACGCGATCTCATAGCCGTTGCAGACGATGTCGTACTGGTAGGCTTTGAGCTTCAGGCGCTCTTCGGTCGTCGTCGCCGCGTCAAGTGCTTCGCCGCCGCCTTGCGGCATGGAGAACGGGTTGTGCGAGAAGTCGATCTTCTTTTCTTCCTCGTTCCATTCGTAGAACGGGAAGTCGACGATCCACGCGAGCGCAAACCGGTTCTCGTCGACGAGCTTCAGCTCTTGGCCGACGCGGTCGCGTGCGAGACCTGCGAACTTGTAGAAGTTCGCCGGGTTGCCGGCGACGAAGAACGCAGCGTCTCCTTCCTTCAAGCCGAGCTGCGATTTGATCGCGGTTGCGCGTTCCGGGCCGATGTTCTTTGCAACGGGGCCGGCACCGCCTTCCTCGCCTTCACGCCAGAAGATGTAGCCGAGGCCCGGCTGGCCCTCGCTCTGCGCCCATGAGTTCATGCGGTCGCAGAACGCGCGGCTGCCGCCCGTCGGCGCGGGGATGGCCCAGATGCGCGCCTTCGGGTCTTTCTCGATCATGCCCGCGAAGACTTTGAAGCCTGAACCGCGGAAGTGCTCGGTGACGTCTGCCATCTCGATCGGGTTGCGCAGATCCGGCTTGTCGGAGCCGTACTTGGCGATCGCTGTGTCGTAGGGAATGCGCGGCCAGCCCTTCGTCACGGGCTTGCCCTCCGCAAATTCTTCGAACAGGCCGGTGATGACCGGCTCCATCGTTGCAAAGATGTCCTCTTGCTCGACGAAGCTCATCTCGACGTCGAGCTGGTAGAATTCGCCGGGCAGCCGGTCGGCGCGCGGGTCTTCATCGCGGAAGCACGGTGCGATCTGGAAATAGCGGTCGAAGCCCGACACCATCAAGAGTTGCTTATACTGCTGCGGAGCCTGCGGGAGCGCGTAGAATTTGCCGGCATGGATGCGGCTCGGCACCAGGAAGTCGCGTGCGCCTTCGGGGCTCGAAGCCGTCAAGATCGGCGTCGGGAATTCGTTGAAGCCCTCGTCGTGCATGCGACGGCGCATCGATCGCGTGATCTCGAGCCGTTTCATGATGATGCCGTGCAGCGTCTCGCGGCGAAGATCGAGGAAGCGATATTGCAGGCGCAGATCCTCGGGGTATTCGGGCTCGCCGAAGACTGGAACCGGCAATTCCTTCGCGGCCGAGAGGACCTCGATCTCGGTTGCGTAAAGCTCGATTTCTCCCGTCGGGAGCTCTGAATTGACCGTGCCTTCGGGCCGGTCGCGTACCTTGCCGTCGATGCGCACGACCCATTCCGACCGCAGCGTTTCAGCGACCTTGAAGGCGGGGCTGTCTGGGTCTGCGACGACCTGCGTCAATCCGTAATGGTCGCGGAGATCGATGAAGAGGACGCCGCCGTGGTCGCGGACGCGATGCACCCAGCCGGAAAGCCGTACATGCGAGCCGACGTCGGTTTTCCTCAGGGCGCCGCATGTGTGCGAGCGATAACGATGCAGCTTAGCCTCGGCCATGGCCGGAAACCCTTTGATCGATGTGGGTGAAAATCGCCGCGGAAAAGCGCATGCGGCCGTTCGAAAGTCAAGGTTAGCACCCTACACGTTAACTGAGAGAAGTTCTCGGGGCTTCCTTCGAGGCCAGTCCTTCGACATAGGGGGCCCTTCGGCATAGCGGGCCGTCGCCGCAGCTGCCGGAAACCCCTTGCGAAAAAACGCCCTACCTCCGGCGCCGAACTGATGGCGACAACTTCCAGACCATGCGCTATAGGGCTGCCTTGATGCGAATGATCACGACCACGTCAGAGCTGTCGGCGCTTTGTGAAGTGCTGGCCAAAAGTGAATATGTTGCTGTTGACACCGAATTTCTGCGCGAGCAGACGTTCTGGCCGTTGCTGTGCCTTATCCAGCTCGCGGGTCCCGATGCCGAAGCCGTCGTCGACCCGCTCAGCCCGGGTCTGGACTTGGCGCCATTCTATCAGCTGATGGCTGACACCTCGGTCGTCAAGGTGTTCCACGCCGCCCGCCAGGATATCGAAATCATCTTCCTGAAGGCGGAGATCGTGCCCACGCCCGTGTTCGACACGCAGGTTGCGGCGATGGTTTGCGGTTATGGCGACAGCATCAGCTATGTGAACCTCGTCAAGAAGACGACGTCCATCGATCTCGACAAAAGCTCGCGCTTCACTGATTGGAGCCGCCGGCCGCTTTCGGACAAGCAGCTCGACTATGCGCTCGCGGATGTGACGCATCTCAGAGACGTCTACCTGCGCCTGAAGCAGACGCTCGAAAAGACGGGCCGTACGCCGTGGCTGCAGGAAGAGATGGAAGTTCTCACGAGCCCTGCCACGTACGATGCGAAGCCGGAAAATGCCTGGCAACGCCTCAAGCTTCGCGTCAAAGGGCGGAAATCGCTTGCGGTGCTCATTGAACTTGCGGCCTGGCGGGAACGCTTGGCGCAATCGCTCGATGTGCCGCGCGGGCGCGTGCTCCGGGACGACGCGTTGTACGACATTGCCAACCAGCTTCCGGCGAGCGCGGATTCACTCGGTCAACTCCGGACGCTTTCGGACGGGTTCGCGCGATCGCAGCGGGCGAAGGAAATCGTCGACGTCGTCAAAGCGGGTCTCGCGCGCGATCCCAAGACGTTGCCGCAAATCGAACGGAACGAGGCGCTGTCTGCGGAAGCCAGCGCTACACTCGAATTGCTGAAAGTGCTTCTGAAGGCGGCCGCCGCAGAACACGGCGTTGCGCCTCGCATCATCGCGGACAGCGACGATCTCGAACAGCTTGCAACGTCCGATGAAGCGAACATCCTAGCGCTTCAAGGCTGGCGACGGACGCTCTTCGGCGATGCCGCATTGAAGCTCAAGCGCGGCGAACTGGCGTTGACGCTGGTCGATGGCGAAGTTCGCGCGGTGCCTGCGGCGAGGTAGAAGTTTTCCTTTGCGCTTGGCGACACGCGTTCCGCGCGCCGGCCGCCAAGCGATACGAGCTATTTCCGGCCCGGGTCATAGGCGTGCTTCTGACGCCATTCGGAAAAGAAGTATGAGAGGCTGTCGTCGATGTCCTGCGGCAGGACGATTTTGACTGTCACGCGCTGATCGCCGTGCACGCCGTTTTTACCGCGAACGCCCTTACCTTTGAGGCGGAACGTCTTTCCTGAGCTTGTGCCCTTCGGAATATTGAGTTGGACCCGGCCCGTCGGGGTCGGAACTTCGACCCGGCCGCCGAGGACCGCTTCGTCGACGGTGATCGGCAGCTCGAGCAGAATGTCGTCGCCGTCGCGCTTGAAGTCCGGATGCTGGCGTATCTTTATTTCGACAAGAGCATCTCCGGGCTCCGTGCCCGGCCCACCGTGAGTGCCCTTGCCTTTCAGCCGCAGCGTTTGGCCGTCTGTCACGCCTTCCGGCACCGCGAGATCGAGCACACCGCCATCCGGCAGCGTCACGCGCTTTTTGGCGCCCAATACGGCTTCGAGAAAATCGACCTCGAGCGAATAACGCAGATCCTGCCCGCGGTGCCCATGGGTGGTGCGACGAGCGCCTCCGCCCGCGCCGAAGACATCGGAAAAGATGTCGGAAAAGCTGAAATCGTCAAATCCCGTGGCACCGGGGCGCCCCTCGAAACCCCTGGCCGAGAACGGGCCTCGCTGGGCGCCTGCAGACCGGTTCCACTGCGGCCGGCGCGGGTCGCCCTTGGCGTCTATCTCGCCGGCGTCGTACTGGCGGCGCTTTTCCGGGTCGCTCAAGATATCGTTGGCGGCGGTGATCTTCTTAAATCGCTCAGAGGCCCCGGCATTGTTGGGGTTGACGTCCGGATGATTGGCTTTGGCCGCCTTACGAAACGCGCTGCGTATTTCATCCTCTGTGGCTCCCCGCGAGACGCCGAGAATGTCGTAAAGATCTTCCGCCATGGAGGCTGTCTTCATCCTGGGAACTTTTGTTACAGACTATCAGAAAATGCTGCGTTGCAAGCGAGGCGTACTGCCTCTCAACGGGTAATTCGGATTTCCGGCCTTTTGCCGACCAAAGCCGCAAGTGTCTCGAATCGGCGTCGCAGCCTCTCCCCGTCCAGTGCTGCGTAGGCCGCCGGTATCGTCAAGACAAGCGTGCCGTTTTCGTAGCTGAGCGACGTTTGGTCGATAACGCCGGCCATGCCAATCGAAAGCATATGGGCAGTCCTGATCGCTGCGCCAACGATCCTCGCCCGCCGCTGAACGCGTTTGGTGACCAGACTGCGGAGCCGGTCGGAGAGCTGGCCTCCGCCCTCCTCCTCCGACGTCTCATGGCGGTGGAAAACAGAGAGGGCGAGGAAGATGCGGCCCTGGTGATCGACGCCGCCCAGGCCCGCATGCGCGATCGTGTTGACACTTTGCTCACCGCGATAGTCGGGATGGGCACGCCAGCCGACATCGGACAGAATACATGCGGCGTGCCGGAGGCGGCGCTCATCGGCCGTTTCCTCCTGAGCCGGGTCGGCGAAGAGCTGGTCGGTCCAGGCGCAGAGTTCAAAGGCATGGGCGACGGATCTCGACCGCAGGGCGGCGTAATCCTCGCAGAAGCTGATCAGCGGATCGCGCGCCTTCTCGAAGGGCGGCAAGAGACCGTAAATCAGTCCTTCGCGAATTCCGAAGACCGAGAATACGATCTGGCGCGGCTCCATCTGGCGCAGCAGCCGCTCCAAGACGAGCGCGCCGAACGGCAGGACTTCGCGACGCGCTTTGGCGACACCGGCGATGCCTGGAATATCGAGAGGCTTTTTGGCTTTGCGAAACTGCTCGCAGAGGTCGAGCGCTTCCCGCGTCGTCAGCTTGTATCCCTGCATCACGCGCAGCGGATAATCGACGCGGTCCATTTGCAACTTGGCAAGCGAACGCCACGTGCCACCGACGGCATAAAACGTGCGGCCTGTGCCATTTCTAATCCAGGGAAGGTTCGCGAGAGCGGCGTCGATGACCTCACTTGCCCGCTCGATCTTGTTGCCCGTCGTGTCGATCAAGCGCAGACCGCCGAGAGGCAATGTTGCAGCCTCTTTCAATCGATCCTGCGCGAGATCAATCAGTTCGAGGCTGCCGCCTCCGAGATCGCCGACGACTCCGTCGGGATCAACGAAGCCCATCATGATGCCTTGGGCTGCGAGGCGCGCTTCCGTATCGCCGGAGAGAACTTCGATCCTGGCGCCGATGGCCCGCTCGCCCTGCTCGATGAAGTCGCGCCCGTTCTGCGCATCGCGAACCGCGGCTGTAGCGATGACCTTGAGATTCTTGACGCTCAGGATCTTCGCAATAATCCTGAACCGCGAGAGCGCCGCCAGCGCCCGGTCTACGGCCTCGACGCCAAGGCTGCCGGTGGATGCGACCGAGCGGCCGAGACCGCACAGAATTTTTTCGTTGAAGACGGGTGTCGGCGCACGAACCGCACCTTCATAGACGACGAGCCGAACCGAGTTGGAACCGATATCGACAACGCCGATAGGTTCCATTTCCGCGGTACGCTCGTTTGCGCCCGAGAGTTCTTTCCAACGTGTCAAAATTGGACTCCCGGCTCAACCGGGCTGGCGGAAACGTTGCGGGAAGCTCTCCTTGAGAGATTGCCCGCGTCCCGAAAGCGAAGGATTGGTCATGAAATACTTGTGCGCATTGAAGGCTTCCTCACCGGGACCCGGTTGAATCCGAGTCGAGCTACCGTCGGAATTGATCCGCCAGCTCTGTTGATTGTCTTTCAAGTTCGCAACCATGATCTGAGCCAGCACTTGTTCATGCACAGTCGGGTTCTTGACGGGCGCCAGTGCCTCGACCCGGCGGTCGAGGTTGCGTGGCATCATGTCGGCGGAGCTGATGTAGACGGCGGCCTTGGCCGAAGGCAAGGCCTCACCATTGGCGAAACAGTAAATGCGGGCATGCTCGAGGAAGCGCCCGATAATGCTTTTCACTCTGATGTTGCTCGAAAGACCCGGAATTCCCGGCCGCAGACAGCAGATGCCGCGCACGACGAGATCGATCGGAACTCCAGCATTGCTCGCGTCGTAGAGCGCTGAAATGATCTGAGCGTCGACGAGCGAGTTCATCTTCCACCAGATACCGGACGGCTTTCCGGCCTTGGCATTTCTTATCTCCTCGGCAATGTGCGTCATGATCCGGTTGCGGATGCCGTGCGGGCTTGCCGCCATGCACTCCAGCTCAACCGGCTCGCCGTAGCCCGTCACGAAATTCAGAATTCGGGTGATGTCGCGCGCCATCGCCGGATCGGTGGTGAAGAGCGACAGGTCGGTGTAAACGCGGGCGGTTTGCGGATGATAGTTACCGGTGCCGATGTGACAGTACGTCGTCAGCTCGGTGCCCTCGCGGCGGACGATCAGCCCGAGCTTGGCGTGCGTCTTCAGTTCGGTGAATCCATAGACGACGTGAACGCCCGCGCTTTCAAGGTCGCGCGCCCAGCGGATATTTGCTGCTTCATCGAAGCGGGCTTTGAGTTCGACGACGGCGGTGACGGACTTGCCGGCTTCGACCGCCTCCTTCAGCGCCTGAATGATCGGGCTATCGCGCGAGGTTCGATAAAGCGTCCATTTGATCGCCATCACGTTCGGATCAGCGACGGCCTGGCGCAAATATTGAACGACGACGTCGAAGCTCTCGTAGGGATGGTGGACGACGATATCTTTGTTACGGACGGCTGCGAAGCAGTCACCGCTGAATTCGCGAATGCGCTCGGGAAAGCGGATCGTGAAGGGCTTGAAAAGAAGATCCGGCCGGTCCGGCACGATCAGCTGCGAAGTATCGGCGAGAGCCAAGATGCCTTCTTTGACGAAAACGCTTTCTTCGCGCACCTCGAGTTCGTCGACGACGAACTTGCGCAAGCGTTCATGCATCTTGGCTTCGATTTCGAGCCGGATGACGTTGCCGCGGCGGCGCCGCTTCAACTGGCTTTCATAGGAGCGAACGAGGTCTTCGGCCTCTTCCTGCAATTCGATGTCGCTGTCACGGAGGACGCGGAACGTGCCCTTGCTCTTGATCTCGAAGCCCGAGAACAGCTCCGTCAAAAACATGCCGATGACGTATTCGAGCTGAATGAACCGAATTTCCTTCGGCTTGTCCGGCTCCGCTTCAAGACGAATGAACCGCTCCAGCTGACCGGGAATGGGTATGAGCCCATTCATCGTCTTGCCGTCGATCGGGCGCACCATCTCGACGACGATGGTCATCGCCTTGTTGGGAATGAACGGGAAGGGATGCGCGGGGTCGGCTGCGATCGGCGTCAGGATCGGAAAGATGTGCGTCATGAACAGACGCTCGAGCCAATCGCGCTGCGCTTCCGTCAGATCGTCGGGCTGCAACACAAAAAGACCGGCGCCTGCGAGTTCGGTTTTTATCGTCCGCCAACTCGCCTGCTTATCGGCGACGAGGCCCGTCGCGAACTTGTTGATCGCTGCAAGCTGCTGCATCGGCGTCGAGCCGTCTTGCGACAGCGTCGTGATGCCGGCACGGATCTGGCCATAAACACCGGCGGCGCGAACCATGTAAAATTCGTCAAGGTTGTCTGCCGCGATCGATAGGAAGCGCAGACGCTCGAGAAGCGGATGATGTTCGTTGCCCGCTTCCTCAAGGACGCGCCGGTTGAACTGAAGCCAAGACAGCTCGCGGTTGTAGAAACGCTCCGGTCCTTGCGGAACGATATCGACATCGGCTTTGCTTCTGCTTTTCGCGGTGGCCATCTTAGGGGGATTGCTCCGAAATTCCGGTCGAGACATGTGGATGTTAGATTACACCCAAATGACGCGTGGGTGTCGTAATCCTCAGTATAAGACGATTAGTAGCCGAGTACGTCGAGCGTTGCAGCGGCAATGGGGCGCGTTACCCGGCGCTGCAGCACGAGTGCACGGCGATCTGCCTCTGCGACGAACCGTTCGGCTGCAAGCATAGAACGCTCCATCCGCACGAGAACGTAATCCACCAATTGCGGCTCGACGCTCAACTGGCGGTCGGCGAATAACTTCACCAGGACAGCGCGAAGCAGGGCGTCATCGGGCGGCTCTATGGTCGCCAAGGGCAGCGCTTTCAGCCGCGAACGCAGATCGGGAAGCGCAATCGCCAAATCCCCCGGCACGGTTTCGGTCGTCAGGAGGATTTGCAGCCGCTGTTCGCGGACGAGGTTCAAAAGATGAAACAGCGCCGCCTCATCGGTGATCGTCTGGACGTCCTCGATCAGGAGGGCGCCCGCTGACGCCATTGCCGGCACGGCCTCACGCGAGATCGCGGATGCCTCGAACGGTGTCGCCCCGGCCCGCTTCAGCCAAACGTTGGCGAGATGGGTTTTTCCACTTCCCCGAGGGCCGGCGATCACTGCGGCGCCGATGGGCCAATCCGGCCAGCGATCGACGAGCGCAACGGCGGCGGCGTTCGATTCTGAAACAAGGAAGTCCTCGAGACCCATCGCCGTTCTGTGCGGCAGTTCAAAGACAAGCTGCTCAGGGATCGTGGTCATGGGGCTATTCAAGGCTTGTCCTTCAGTGTCAGCTCAACCTCGCCTTGATACACGGATGACTCGAGATAGGCGCGGAGCGCAAAGCGTACGAGCACGCCGATTGCGGCAGAAACCGGCACGGCGACGAGGAGGCCGAGGAATCCGAACAAATAGCTGAAGGTCAACAGCGCGAAGATCAACCAAACGGGATGCAGGCCGATTTCGGAGCCGATGATGTAAGGGCTGAGGCCCCCGGACTCGAGCGCCTGTCCGGCCAGCATGATACCCGCGATAATCAGTATGGGCGTGAGATCCGGCCAGTGCTGAATGAAGGCGATGATCATGGCCGCCAGGGCGCCGAGCGACCATCCGAAAATGGGAATGAATGAGGCGAGGCCGGTCAGTATTCCGACCAGCATGCCGTAGTCCAGTCCGGCGAGACTCAGCGCGGTTGCGTAGTAGAGGGCCAGCAGGATGCACACCACGCCCTGCCCGCGGATAAACGCGGAGATGCGGCTGTCGATTTCGATGGCGAGGGCACGGATCTGGTCCGCCTCTTGACGCGGGAGCCAGGCATCGATCTTGGCCAGCATTTTCGGCCAGTCCTTGACGACGTAGAAAAAGACGACCGGCGTTATGAGGACGACGGTGAAGAAGTTCACCGCAGCGGTGCTCTGGTTCCAAAGCCCTTGCACGAAGGTCCCGACCAGCGACGGCGCCGAGGATGTGAAAGACTCGAGGGCAGATCGAACAGCGGCTTCGGCCTGCGGGTATCGCACTCCCAGGTGCTCGCGCGCCGCCGTCTCAAGCGTATCTCTGAGCCGGCCGATTTCTCGCGGAGCCGCCTCGACGAGGCCGGCGGCCTGCTGGGCGAGGACGGGCAAGACGAACACGAGCGCCAAGGTGATGAGGCAGATAATCGCCGCGAGGAGCAGAATGGCGGAAACCCAGCGCGGGATGCCGGCGCGGCTCATAGCGTCTACGACGGGATTGAGAAAATAGGCGAGCACCAGTCCGATCACGAACGGGACAAGCGCCGGCGCGACGAGCTGAACTATGTAGGCGAGAAGCAGCGCAGCCGCGGTCCAAAACAGCGCGTGCCGCTCAAAATGCATATCGTTCGATCCTCAAATCGTGGGGCTAGGCCGAAGCATGCGCCGGAACACTCAGCTTTTCGAGCCGGTGGTTTCATAAAACGTCATGTGTTTCAGCCACACGCGCAAATAGGCAACAAGGGAAATGATCGTCGTCGCAGCCGCAAGAAGCGTCAATAGCTGCACCGGCCCCTTCAGCCGCAAGCCGAAGCCCTCGTCCGCCAGCACGGTGGCGGCAAGCACGATTTGGGCAACGGTGTTCATCTTGCTGACGGCAAGGGGTTTCATCGGCGTCGGGTGATCGAGCAGCCACGACAGGACGACCGCGATTACGATCAGCACATCGCGCGACACGACCAGGATGACCAGCCAGGATGGCAGACGCGCCGTTACGCCGAGCGCTATGAAGATGCAGACGATAAGCAGCTTGTCGGCAATGGGGTCGAGATAGGCGCCGAGCTCGGTCTCCCAACTGAAGCGCTTGGCCAGGAACCCGTCGACGGCATCGGAGATGCCCGCCACGACGAAGGCGAGGAATGCCGCCTGGAGTTCGCCTGTCAGCAGCAGCCAGAAGACCACGGGTACGAGAATGACCCGGCCGAGCGTAATAAGATTTGGAATGCTCACGCCGAAACTGTCCCCGTCTTTCTCTGGCCTGGGTGAAGTTGAAACCGATTAGGCGGCGCGACCCTAGCCCTTGGAAGTTTATCTCGTCGAGAACATCCTCCCTTGCACTGCGGTAATGCAGCAGCAACGAAAGCGCGCATCAAGCATGGCACGCGCATCGCGCGTTCGACGTGAATGAGATATATGTAAATTATTTCAATATCTTGATCGGAGAACCCAACCCTGGCCCGTGCCGGTGAGGCTGAGACCGCGAGCGCCCAGAGCATTTGCCAGACTTCTGGCGCCGCCCGGGTATTTCAAGGTGATGTCGGCGCTACTTTCGGTGACGTCGGCGATGTTGAGGCCGTCGACACCCGGCGTGTCGAGGAGTTGCCCGCGCATCTGATCCCATTGATCGGAGCTTGAGAACTCAACCAGGAGGGTCACGTCCTCGCCGTTGCCACCCGTCGAGGCAGCCCACACGGGCATGTCCGCTCCGGCGGATGCGGGCTCGGGAGCGGCCGACTTGATGGCTTTCCAGCGGCCTTCGATCACGCCCAGCGCCACGACCGCTGCGAGCTGGGAGGCGTAGTCGAGATCACCGTCCGAGATACGGTAGGTCCGTTTCAGCAGCAGCGGACCGGCGGCATCCCGTCCGGCGAGCGTCACGGTGAGCTTTTTGGAGGCCATATCCGGCTCAGCCACGGCCATTACGACAAGGCCCGTTCCATATTCGCCCGTGAGCGCGCGCAAGCCATTGTCGTCGCCGGCGAGCATCTGATTGACCGTGTCGGGGCGGATCGCCGGCTTCAGATCCTTGATCGTTATCGGGGTGATCGTGTGTTTGAGGTCGAGGCCCGTCCAAGCGCGGCGCCATAGGCCGGCATCCGTGCCAGCCGTTGGCGGATTGCCCTGCTGAAAGACGGTCAAGACCGTTACGGGGGGCGCCTGCTGGTCGACATAAGGAATGCCCTGGCGCGAAAGCGCGGAGCGTACCGCGTCGGCCTGGAACGAGAAGTCGAGGCTCGCGATATAATCGGTTGCGGAATTGCGTTCCGAGCGCACAGAGACGCCCGATACGAGATCTCCAGCTTTGAGATCTGCGACAGTCGAAAGCCGCTTGTAGGCCGTCACCGGCACGAGCCGCTTCAGCAGGGAGCGGAACGCCGCCTGCTGACCGTCGGCCATCGCCTGCTCCTTCGCCGCGACGGCGTTGGCCGCGGTCGCTTCGACCGGGTAATTCGCGACGGTATAGGCAGCATCTGCGCCCGCCGAGATTGCAGGCGCGGCGTCGAGCCCAACAGCCGCCGTCCAGATGGCTATGGCAGTGGCGAAGCAGCGACCAACGGACACCTTAATCCCCCGTTTCCCGTTTTCAGGCGATGTATATGGCCGGCAAGGATACGCAACGCGGAACCCTGCCAACGATCCCTTCGTTGCTCTCAGGGCCAGTCGCTGCTACGACCCCCATCACGGGTTGGCAATGGGGCAAAAGTGAGTTTAACCGATGCCCTCCCCACTGCGCCATTCATGGACGCGGCTTCCATCCAACACAATTCCCCCGACGAGGACGAATGCCGGCGGCTGACGAGAATTCGAAGAAGAGCATCACGTATGCCGACGCTGGCGTCGATATCGATGCGGGTAACGCGCTGGTCGCGGCCATCAAGCCGCTTGCGCGCGCGACGAGCCGCCCTGGCGCGGATGTGGATCTCGGCGGCTTCGGCGGCCTGTTCGATCTGAAGCGCACGGGCTTTCGCGATCCGATCCTTGTCGCTGCGAACGATGGGGTGGGCACGAAGCTCAAAATCGCCATCGAGACCGGCCGTCATTCGACAATCGGAATCGACCTTGTCGCGATGTGCGTCAACGATCTCGTCGTACAAGGCGCGGAGCCGTTGTTCTTTCTCGACTACTTTGCAGTCGGCAAGCTCGATGTCGCCGCCGCGCGCGACGTCATCGCGGGGATCGCAGATGGCTGCCGGGATGCGGGATGCGCGCTGATCGGCGGAGAAACCGCCGAAATGCCGGGCCTCTACAAAAGCGGCGATTACGATCTCGCTGGCTTCTCGGTCGGCGCCGTCGAGCGCGATGAAATCTTGCCGCGTGCCGATATCGCCGTCGGCGACATTCTGATCGGGCTCAAGTCTTCGGGGGTTCATTCGAACGGCTACAGTCTCGTGCGAAAGCTTGTCGAACATGCGGGGCTGGATTGGAATGCACCTGCGCCGTTTGCGGCGAACCAAACAGTCGCGGAAGCGCTGCTCACGCCGACGCGCATTTACGTCAAACCGCTTCTCGCCGCTATCCGGGCGACTGGCGGGTCGGGCATGAACGGCGCGATCAAGGCGCTGTCGCATATCACCGGCGGCGGACTTTCCGAGAACGTGCCGCGCGTGATGCCGAAAGATATGGGCGCTCGCATCGATCTTTCATCATTCGATGTGCCGCCCGTTTTCGGGTGGCTCGCCAAGACCGGCAACATCGAGCCCACCGAACTGCTTAGGACGTTCAACTGCGGCATCGGCATGATCGCTGTCGTCTCGAAAGCGAAAGTCGACGACGTCATCGCAAAGCTGAAGGCGGCCGGCGAAGAACCGATGATCATCGGCGATGTCATCCCTCCGACCGGCGAAAAGTCAGAGGCCAAGGGCAAAGGCGAAGCCTGGGCCGTCAAATACGAAGGCAAACTGGTTCTTTAGTTCGACGCTTCCGACATGCGTTCCGCGCGCAGGCCGGAGGCTGGCTTTTTGTTTAGCGCCTCCGACACGCGTTCCGCGCGCCGGCCGGAGGCGCACTTCAAGGCAACGCGAAGACGGTCAGGGAACCGCCGACGCTCGTATAGCCGGCGAGGCTTGCGAAGCCGCCGACGGCGCCTGATCCGTCGTCCGGATTGGTGAGGCCCGCCGCAAGACCGATGCCTGCCCAGCCGCCGACGCCGGAGAACACGGCAACGTACTGTTTGCCGCCGTGCCTGTAGGTCATGGGGTTGCCGACGATCCCGGACGGCGTCTTGAACTTGAATAATTCCGTACCGTCCTTCTGGTCGACGGCTTTGAAATAGCCTTCGAGCGTACCGTAGAACGCTATGCCGCCAGCCGTCGTCAGCACGCCCGACCAGACTGCAAAGCGTTCGGGCTTCGACCAGACGATCTTTCCTCTCGCGCCGTCCCAAGCGATGAGACCGCCGGTTGCACCTTGGCTGTCGGGCGCCGGATACATCGTGAGCGTCGCGCCGACGTAGGGCTGGCCGACCGTGTAGGAAACTTTGAACGGCTCGTAGTCCATGCACATTCGCGTCATCGGAACGTAGAAGAGCCCCGTCGCCCGGGAATAGGACGCTGGCTGTTGATTTTTGGAACCGAGCGACGACGGGCAGATGCCTTTCGTCGTTTCGTCCGTGCCGGTTTCGAATGGGGCGTATTTCTTCGCTACAACTGGGCGTCCGTAGTGGGGATCGTTTTTGTCCATCACGATCGATGTCGCCCAGTTCGCAGCGGGATCGAATTTCTCAGCGACGAGAAGGTCTCCCGTGGCGCGATCCCAAGTGTAGGCAAAGCCATTGCGATCGAAGTGCGTCACCGTCTTGCGTGGGAAGCCATTGATTTCCAGATCCGCGAGGATCGGCTCATTGACGCCGTCGTAATCCCATTGGTCGAACGGCGTCATCTGATAGGCCCATCGCGCGACGCCTGTATCGACGTCCCGGGCGAACATCGTCATCGCCCAGTTCTGATCGATGGGTTTGCCATCGGGGCCCGCGCGTTGAACCGGGTTCCACGTCGAGGGATTGCCGGTTCCGTAATAGATGAGGTTCAGCTCCGGATCGTAGGCCATGTAGCCCCACGCCGGGCCGCCGCCGATCTTCCACTGATCGCCGTTCCAGCTGTTCATTGAAGAATCCTTTCCGGCCGGCTTGCCGAGGACGAGCGTTTTCTCCGGATCGACGAGGACATCCTTATCAGGGCCCATCGCGTATGCGCGCCACAGTTTGTAGCCGGAGTTCAAGTCGTAGGCGGTAATGTAGCAGCGAACTCCGAATTCGCCGCCCGAGACGCCGACGATCACTTTGTCCTTGACGACGAGCGGAGCGCCGGTGCCCGTCGCGCCTTTCTTCGGATCGTCATCGGTCACTTTCCAAAGTTCCATGCCGGTTTTGGCATCGAGCGCGATCAGCGACGTGTCGGCGGTGTGAACGAGAATCTTCCCTTCCGCATATTGCACGCCGCGATTGACGCTATCGCAGCACATGACGCCAATGACGGAAGGGTCTTGCTTGGGTTGGTATTTCCAAAGAATTTTTTGATCGTGGGCTAGGTCTAGCGCCATCACGACGTTCGGGAATGGCGTCACGAGGTACATCGTGTCGCCGATGACGAGCGGGCCGCCTTCATGGCCGCGGAGGACGCCAGTCGAGAACGTCCACGCGACTTTGAGGTCTCCGACGTTATCTTTGTTGATCTCGGCGAGCTTGGAATATCGCTGTCCGCTGTAATCGCCGGATTGCACGGCCCAGTCGGCCGGATCGTTCGAATGCGCGATCACGTCCCGGTTGGCTTGCGCCGCCGTCGCGAAACTCGCGAGGGCCGAAACGATCGCGAGGGCACGGGTGACGGCTCGAATCGCGACTCGAATGGCATCTGGCCAGTTCTTCATTCCATTCCTCCGAGCGAGCCCTCTTTGCCGATTTCGTCGAAATCCGGACTTCGAGCACATGACCTAACAGGAGCTGTGGAATGGAAAATTTAAAAGGCGGCAAGCTGAAGCGTACGTGAGCGGCGCTGGACGCCCGCAGAATGGGCTCATGCTCAATCCACGCATTAACCGCTTGCATCATGGCCGAGCAAAAGTACGCCACGGAACTGAAAAAATTCGCGACTAGTTTGCGCCGGAATCAAAGCGCTTATCGGAGGACCTGCATGTCCGGTGACGTAGCCGACCTCGTGGTCGGAGAAATTATCGAAATCAAATATCGCGTGCCCCAGCGGTCGTACGAGGACAGCGGTGAGCCGCTGCTTTCGGACCGGTGGTTCGTTGCCGAGATCATTCACCAGGACTACGATGCGCCGCCCGTGGCCCGGCTCGCGGATGGGCAATTTACGGATATTCGGCCTTACATGACCTGGCGCCGGATTTCCGGGAACGGCACCCCTTGCTTCGCGGGCGCCCGCGGTTAACGGCAATATGATTAAGATACGGCGTCTGCGGTATTTTTCCCCGCCTGTCACACAAACGAAAAGTGCAAGCGTCAGAAGCGGGAGGGACCGGACCAGATTCGGAACCGCCTCTCGTTATGTGCTCCCTCTGGCACGGCTGTCGCGTGCAACCCGCTGCCCTAGGGGATTACGGCCCAACACTGAGGTAGCGTCATGCGAATCCTCATCGCCACGGACGCCTGGAAGCCGCAGGTCAACGGTGTCGTGCGCACCTATGAGAACCTGAAGCGCGAACTCGAAGCGACGGGTCATACCGTTACGATCCTGTCGCCTCTCGATTTCGCGACGCTTCCGTGCCCCGGTTACCGCGAAATTCGGCTGGCGCTGGCGCGGCGGTCGTCTATTGCGTTGCTGCTGCGCGACGGCGGCTACGACCACGTCCATATCGCGACGGAAGGGCCGATCGGATGGGCAACGCGCGCGGTCTGTTTGCGGAAAGGCATTCGCTTCACGACGTCGTTCCATACGCGGTTTGCCGAATACATCGAGACGTACACGGGGTTACCGGCTTGGATCAGCTACGCGTTTCAGCGGCGCTTCCATCGGCCAAGCATCGGCACGCTCGTGGCGACCCCCTCTCTCAAAGCGGACCTTGCGCGGCGCGGCTTTCGCCGCTTGATGCTTTGGGGGCGCGGCGTCGACACAAATCAATTCAAGCCCCGCATTGAAGCCGTCGCGGACAAGACAGAGCCGACCTTCCTCTACGTCGGACGCGTATCTCGCGAGAAGAACGTCGAAGCGTTTTTGAAGCTCGACCTGCCGGGGCGGAAAGTCGTGATCGGCGACGGGCCCATCCTCGGATTGCTTCGGCGGCAGTATTCAGACGTCATCTTCAAAGGCGCGAAGACCGGCGATGACCTTGCTCGAGAATATGCGGCCGCTGATGTTTTCGTTTTTCCAAGCCGGACCGATACGTTCGGATTGGTCCTGCTCGAGGCGATGGCCTCTGGCCTCGGCATTGCCGCCTATCCCGTGACCGGGCCGATCGATGTCGTTGCGCCCGGCGTCACCGGATATCTCGATGAGGACCTTAAGGCTGCGGCGCTCGCTTGCCTGAAACTCGACCGCGATCAGATCCGCGTTCAGGCGATGCAGCGCGACTGGGCGCGTGTCGCGAACATCTTCTTGGCCAACGTTCATCAGGCGCGGCGAGCGACCGGCCTCGGGAGACGGCTCTTCAGGGCGAGAGACGGCGTCCCGCACATCAAGCCCAGCGCGCGGGCCGCCAGTTAGCTATTGATCAGCTAACGACTTCTTTGATCGGAACATCTGCGATTTCGGACTCGCCGCTATCGCCGTATGGATCGCCGACAATCGTCCTGATGATTTCGACGGCGTTAGCGGTGCCGTTTTCGTGCTGCATCGCGCGGGCGATTTCTCCGGCTCGGACGGCATATTTTGGATTGGTTGCGACGTCGCGGATTCTCTCCGTCAGTGAGTCCAACGTCCAGTTCTGGATTTCGAGGAGGTCAGGTCCGGCGCCGAGTTGAAAGACGGTGTGCCCCCAATATTTCTGATCCAGCATGAATGGGCAGACGAAGCTCGGGCGACCTGCGCGCAGGGCGGAGGACGTCGTGCCCACGCCGCCGTGATGGACGACTGCGGCGACCTCGCGGAAAAGCTGATCGTGAGGCGCGTACTCGTCCAGGAGGTGAAAGTTTTTCGACAGCGGGAGCTGATGGAATTCGCCTCGGCCATTGCCGATGATAGCGCGCTGACCCGCTGCCTCGCAGGCCCGCAAGATCAACTCGGAACGCTCAAGACCCAGTGCCGGCATGCTGCCGAAGCCGATATAGATCGGTCGCGGGCCGGCCGACAGGAACTCTGCGAGCTCGCGTGACGGCCGCCAGTCCTTCGCTCGTTCGCGCGACCAATAACCCGTGAAATAGATCTCATCGCCTTCTGTATTCGGACGTAGTTGCAGAACGGGGCTCACAGGATAGAGCACCGGAACGCGCCGGCCATCGACCTTGTGCGGATGCCTCAGTCTGTATGTCCGGCGGAGCCCGAGGGACGTGCGGATTTCGTTGATGACCGAGAAGTAAGCCAGCCTTTGCAAGCCGAGAACCGAGTAGCCATGCCTGTTCCAGGCCGGTATGCGGGTTCCTGGGATGCACGAAAGCAGGGCTTCCGCCGACGGCGAAACGGAGCCGAGGCCGACCATGATTGCGGGAATACGTTTGGCCTCGGCGATTTCGCCGCCGACCGAAATCGCGGGGTGGAAAAGGATCGCATCCGCGTCGGCGGAGGCTGCGACGGCGTCCCGATAGATGCCCTCGAACAAGGCGCGCATATCGCGGCCCGGCCAAAGCCATTTCCTCATCATGACGAGGGTGTGGCGGCCGGCAACTTCGGCCATTTCCCCATCTTTCATGAACTTGGAGAAGTCGCTCCCGCAGCGGCGCGATTCCAGCCCCTGGTTTTCGACGAAATCCTGGAAGTCTTCCGGTACCGCGAGGCTAACCTCGTACCCCTCTTCCTTGAGCGCGTGGCCCAATGCGACCATCGGGCCGACATCGCCGAGCGTTCCGACGGTGAGGATAGAAATCCTGCGCGCCATTGCCATCCAATTGCATTAACCGTCAGCGCTTGAAACGCCGCGGACTTCTCCCCTGCCCCATTCGGGCGATCGTGAACACGATCGCAATCACCATGCGGTAGGGGAATCTTCCCTGCAACGCCTGAGCATAACGTTGGCTAACAGCGTGCTGTCGCGTGGCTGGCCGGTCTCAGTTGCGGACACCCTCGCGCAGGGCTGCGGGCTCTGCTAGACCCGCGCCATGAGCACAAAAAAACGCACCGCCATTTTGATCTCGGGCCGCGGCTCGAACATGCAATCGCTCGTCCAGGCTTCACGCGCTGCCGACTATCCGGCCGAGATCGTGCTTGTCGCCTCGAACAGGCCGGAGGCGCCGGGCTTAACCTGGGCGAAGGCGCAAGGGGTGCGAACCGCCGTGCTCGATCACAAACACTACCCGTCGCGTGCGGCTTTCGAGGTCGCACTACAGGCCATCCTAGATGAGCACGGCGTGGAGCTTGTCGCGCTTGCGGGCTTCATGCGGCTGATGACGCCGGCGTTCGTCGAGCACTGGCGCGACCGGATGATCAATATTCACCCGTCGCTACTGCCCAGCTTCAAGGGACTGCACACGCACGAGCGCGCAATCGAAGCGGGCGTAAAGATTACGGGCTGCACAGTGCACTTCGTTCGCCCCGAGATGGACGAGGGTCCGATCATCGCTCAAGCAGCGGTTCCGGTGCTTCCGGGGGACAGTTCCGACACGCTCGCGGCACGTGTGCTTGCAATCGAACATCGGGTTTACCCGGCGGCGTTAAGACTTGTCGCCGCAGGTCAGGTGCCCAATGACCCCGAAAAAATAACTATAAATCAGCATTCTGGCGAAATGAACTCGCTGTTTTCCCCTGCAATCTGAGACACAGTCGATTTTGATAGTTACCTTGCGCTGGCCGTCGCATGGACAGGCACCCCCCGAACCATGGTAATTCTGTGACTTCCGGAAGGGGAGATCCGGCGATCTGAAGTGCAGCGCGCAGTTTTCGGGCTGTTCGAAGTGCCCTTCGGGCGCGCACGCTCACGGCTCCGCCGGATCCCGAATGGAGAAATGCCTATGGAAACGACCCCCAGTCCTGCTCTGGGACTCGGTGATGAATCTAGCATCTGGTTCAAGTTGACGCCGCTGCTGCGTGGCGATCCTGAAAACCCGATGCGCATTTTGATGCACATGATGGATCGCTACGGCCCGGTTCTGCCTGTCACCATGGCAAACCAGCGTGTCGTGCTGATTTCAGAGCCTGAGTACTTCAAGCACGTGCTTGTGACGAAGGCCGACAGCTACACCAAGTATTTCGACGGTCTGAAGCCGATCTTCGGCAAGTCGATGATCACGAACGACGGCGCGCTCTGGCAGAAGATCCGCATGCCGCAGCAGCCGGCGTTTCATCCGGACATGTTCGCCGAATACATCCCGTACTTCCTCAAGGCCATCCAGACCAAGATGGACCTTTGGAGCGAGCTCGCGAAATCCGGCGATACGGTCGAAATGGTCGAGCAGACCTGGACGCTCGCAGCCGATATGATTTGCAAGGCATTGTTCGACCGCGACATGCCGTTCAATCCACACGTCGTCTTCAAATGCGTGAAGACCTATACGGACGTGATGAACCACCGCGACATTCGCCTGCGCAAACAGGCCGGCGAAGTCTTCGAAATGACTGAAGTCGATCCCGCCAAGGCTATGGAAGTCTGGGCTAGCGTTCCGCCGGCTGTCATTGCATCCGATCCGCGCGAAGACCGCGAGCGCACGCTTCTCAAGATGATCGAAGCTGCGGTGGCCGATCCTACCGTTCCGGAATTCGATCGCGAGCAGGCCGTCGACGAGCTGAAGCAATACCTCTGGGCCGGCACCGAGACGACGGCGCTGACGCTTGCGTGGGCTCTTTACGAGATCTCGCGGCGGCCAGAGGCTGCCGAACGCATTCGCCAGGAAGGCGAACAGGTTTACGGCGACCGCGAGCCGACTGCCGCCGACTACTCCGGTCTCGCGTATACGCGCGCGGTGATCCAGGAAACAATGCGGATCTATCCGCCGGTATGGGGCTTGATCCGCGTCGCTCAGGCCGAAGACGAGATCGGCGGCGTGAAGATCAATCCGGGTGACCGGGTGACGCTCTTCGCTTACGGCGCCCATCACAATGCCAAATTCTGGCCGGAGCCCGAATCCTTCCAGCCGGAACGCTGGATGGCGGGCAACGCCAAGAAACAAGTGAAATACAGCTACATTCCGTTCGGCGCGGGCAAGCGGTCGTGCATCGGCGGCGCTATGAGCCAAGTCGAGAACACGTTGGCGTTGTCGCTGCTGCTCCGCCGGTTCCGGCCGGAGTACGTGGGCAAGTACCCGGCTGGTCTCAATGCAACCGTGACATTGACGCCGAAGGGCGGGCTGCCCTTCAAAATCAGAGAATTGAGCTGATACTTCAGCTGAGGTTGAGCGTTTTGGAGAAGGCCGGGACCAGCGTTCCGGTCTTTTTCAGTTCCGGCGGCTTGGGCGACGCGCGCGATGGCCTCTTGTGAGCTATTCGAAATCTCGTGAACGCGATTTGAAGTTTTTGGGTCGAAGTGCCCGAAAAGACGTTTTCCACAGGTCATCCACACCCTGTCGACGGGCTCTTCAACGCTCCAGTTGCTCGAAGAAATGCAGGATCGAGTTGTGCAGACCTCGCAAATGCGAACCGGCCCGGTATTCAACGACGGTTAATGCTGTCATATTGGCGGCACGTTAGCGATTTAATAGGATATTTCGTCGTCACTTCCCCCAGTGACATTCACATGCGTTCCAACTCCAGGAGGCCCCCACCATGGAGTCCGTGAGAACCGTAGTGCTAGGAAAGCCCGTTTTCTTGTTGACGGGCGCGAAGTCTCGCAAATCGAAAGGCCACGCTTCGGCCGCCCTCGAAGTCGAAGCGCCCGAGCAGCTTCTTGAAACCGCGCGTCGCAATCCGGATGCCGTGGCGTTTGGATTTGTCGCCGGAAGCTGGGTCGCGGCCGCCTGAGGTTTTTTGATTGCGCTCGGCGGTTCTCAAACGGAGAGCGTGCCGCCGAGCCGGGAAAGGCCCCTTAGTCGGCGTAGATGTTTTCTCCGAAGGGCATATCGGTAATGCCCGGCTTGATGCCAAACCCCGTCAGCAGAGCGTGCACCTGACCCCGATGGTGGGTTTGGTGATTGAAGAGGTGCGCCACGAGCAGTGCCTTCGGCCGGGTCATCTCGCGGCCCGTCGCTCCCGAAATCCAAGTCAGATCACCGTCGAGGGCTGACGGCTCGAGCTCGAGCCCATCCGCCCACTCTCGAATGACACCATCGAAACGAACGCGCTCGTCCTTCAGCGCCTCCCAGTCCTCAAAGAGCGAAAGGCCATCGGGAATGGTCAGTTTCGGAGGCGGCGGACACGCATTGAACCGGTGTAACCAAGTTTGGTCGGCCCACAGAATATGGTTCAGTGTGGCGTGGATCGAGCCGAAGAAACCGCCTCGATCCTCTTTGCGCTGCGCGTCGCTGAGGCTTTCGGACGCGCCATAAATGTTGATGTTTTGCCAACTATTATAGCGCGCCAGAGTGCGAACATAGCTTGGCGAGATCATCGGCGATCTTCTCCGGAAGTTAGATCCGAACGAGGGCGGCCGATGTCTTATCGTTCAGCCGACGATTTCATCGAGGCGGAAATTGAGGGCGATTTCGCGATCGGCAGCAGCGGCGCTGTCAGATCCGTGGGTCGAGTTCGAGCCCTTGGATTCAGCGAAAAGCTTGCGGATCGTGCCGTATGCCGCCTCTTTCGGGTCGGTCGCGCCCATGACTTCACGGTATTTCGCAATGGCGTTTTCGCCTTCCAGAACCTGGAGAACGACGGGGCCGGATGTCATGAAATCCACGAGTTCGCCGTAAAATGGCCGCGCCTTGTGTTCTTCATAGAATTTCTCAGCCTGCGCACGGGTCCACCGTACACGCTTCTGAGCCACGATGCGCAGGCCGGCATCCTCGATCACGGCGTTGATTTTGCCGGTGAGATTGCGGCGCGTTGCGTCCGGCTTAATAATGGAAAACGTGCGTTCGATGGCCATAAGTCTGTCTCGCTTTGCGGATTTTATGTGGGTCCGCGGGCTTATAGCGATGCGAACAGCCAGCAGCAAGCGCCGGACGTGGCCGCTTCGAAGCAATCG
The DNA here is from genome assembly GCF_902712875.1 of Hyphomicrobium sp. ghe19. Taxonomy (NCBI): domain Bacteria; kingdom Pseudomonadati; phylum Pseudomonadota; class Alphaproteobacteria; order Hyphomicrobiales; family Hyphomicrobiaceae; genus Hyphomicrobium; species Hyphomicrobium sp. ghe19. Next base: position 3,715,480 of record NZ_LR743509.1, read on the forward strand.
GTTGCACGTCGTACGTAAAAGTCTTGGTTTACCGCATAATCGCCCGATTGACGGGCGCAATTGCGTATGAACAGTGTGGGCCGGCGCAAAGCGCACGGTCGGGAGGTTAGGCATTAACGCCTACGTGTGCGAAGAAGCGATGATGACGGTACAGGCCAACGAAATTCAGTGGTATATCGCCCGCGACGGTAAGCAGCACGGGCCGCTGACTGACGTCGAAATGCGCACGTTTGTCGCGCACAATTATCTTCGTTTGAGCGATCTCATCTGGCGGCCGGGAATGCCCGAGTGGCAATCGGCTCCGACCGTTTTTCCGACTGCGTTCGAGGCGCTCGGCGAAGAGCCGAAGGCAGCTCCTGCCCGCCCGCAGACGCCAAGCCCTAGCGCACTAAGTCAGCCGGCACGTTATTCCAATATTGCTCCGCCTCCTCATGACGCCCACGGGGCCGATTACGCCCAGGAAGCGGCAGCTCGGCCAGAGCGCAGCATCGTGAAGCGGCTGGCGCTTGCCAGCGTCGCCATTACGCTCATCGGGGGCGGCGCGTTCGCACTCGCGACGTATCGCGGCCCGATCTCAGAAATGGTTTCGGGTTCCGCCGGCACATCGGCAGATCAAGCGCCGATCGTTTCCGCCCCGCCCGACGCGCATGCCACGAATGTTCTTGCAGATACGCAGACGACTGGCACCCAAGCCGGCGAGCAGGCGACAGCATCCGCGACAGCCAATGCCAGCGACGTCATCAGCAGGCCGCCTTCGCCGCCGTCCCCGTCGCCGGGCGAGACGACGACTTCTTCCGTAACGTCGCCCTCGCCGCAACCGGATCCGCCGGCCGCCGCCGATACATCGAACGCTCAGACGCAAGTCGCGGCCATCGATACGCAACCGCCGGTCGCTGCGCCGTCGACGGGCGTCGATGGTTCGCCGCTCGATCAGCGCTTGCAGAAAGTAGCGGTGTGGGAGCTGATCAAGAAAGAATACCCGAGCTGGTACTCCACACAGGTTGGAGATGCGAACAAGCTCGTCGCCGACAACAAGTCCGATAACGAAGTCGCCGCTCTGTTGGCGCAGGGTCTTGTCGATCTCCGGCGGAAAAATGCCGACAAGGCTTTGCTCGCGAGTTCGGACAGGCTGCAGGCGATCGCGCAGGCTTTCCTCGATCACCTGAAGTCGCTCAGACAACAGAGCGTCAGCGCCTGCTTCGGCTTCATTTCGAAAGGCGAGACGAGCCCGGCCGTCGTGCAGATGATGGAGCATCCGGAGACCGCGACCGCTCTCAATGCGCAGGCCGGCGCGATTTTCGAAGCCATCTCGGAAGGAACCAGGGCTCCGGTCAAGCATGACTCGGCCGTGAAGAGTGATTACGACCTTCTGATCAAGGAACTCAGCAAGCTCGGCTGGAAGGAGGAAGATCTGCAGGTCTTCTCGAATCCGAAGCTGCTTGCGAAGCGCGAGCCGGAGCAGGTCTGCAAGATGGTGCAGGATTGGTTCGTCGCGCACCTCGCGGTGCAGGACAAAGCGGTCCGAGACCGGTTGCTCTTCGAAACGTTGAAGCCTGTCGTATCGGGCTGACGCGATGATTTACACCGGGATCAAGGTTCTTGTGACCGCGGTTCTGGTAGTAGCGATTTCCGAAGTGGCGAAGCGCTCGACCCTTTTCGGCGGCATCCTCGCATCTTTGCCGCTCACATCGCTTTTGGCATTCATCTGGCTTTATGGTGAAACCGGCGACGCCGGAAAGGTCGCCAGCCTTTCCTACAGCATCTTTTGGTACGTCCTGCCGTCGCTCGTGCTGTTTATCGTTTTGCCGCTGTTGCTGGCGCGCGGCTTCGATTTCTGGCTTAGCCTCGCGATCGCCTCAGCCGCGACGTTCGCTGCCTATGCTCTCATGTCCCAGCTTCTGGCGCGCTTTGGCGTAGCTCTCTGACCCAGTGACAGGACGCAGCGGACCGGCTATCCGCATCGCCCATGCTTCATATCAACGATCTCACCTATCGCATCGAAGGCAAACCGATCCTGGAATCGGCGACGGCGGCTATTCCGTCGGGCCATAAGGTCGGGCTTGTCGGGCGCAATGGCGCAGGCAAGACGACGCTGCTGCGGCTTCTGAAAGGCGAGATCGCGCCTGACGACGGGTCGATTTCCATTCCGCGAAATGCCCGCCTCGGCCACGTCGCGCAGGAGGCACCGGGCGGCGATGCGAGCCTGCTCGATTGGGTGCTTTCCGCCGACACGGAACGGGCAAGCCTGCTCGCTGAAGCCGAGCACGCCACGGACCCTGAGCGCATAGCCGAAATTCAGATGCGGCTGACCGACATCGACGCGCACTCCGCGCCGTCGCGTGCGGCGCGCATTCTTTCGGGCCTAGGCTTCGACGAGGAAGCCCAGCGGCGCGCCTGCCGGGAATTCTCCGGCGGCTGGCGCATGCGTGTGGCGCTCGGCGCGATCCTGTTTCTCAAGCCCGACATTCTGCTGCTCGACGAGCCGACGAACTACCTCGATCTCGAAGGCACGCTTTGGCTCGAGAACCATCTCAAGGCCTATCCGCACACCGTGCTGATCGTCAGTCACGATCGCGATCTCCTCAACCGCGCCGTGTCGACGATCATGCATCTCGATAAGGGCAAGCTCACGCTTTATTCCGGCGGCTACGATGATTTCGAGGAGACGCGCCGCGAGAAGCAGCGCCTCGAAATGAAGCTGAAGAAAAAGCAGGACGAGCAACGCCGGCATTTGCAGGCCTTCATCGATCGCTTCAAGGCGAAGGCGACTAAGGCCGCTCAGGCGCAGAGCCGCGTCAAGGCGCTCGCGAAAATGCAGCCCATCGCCGCGCAGGTCGACGACCGGGTTGTGCCGTTCCACTTTCCCGATCCGCAGAAGATCATCGCGAGCCCAATCTTGCGCATCGAAAAAGCAAGCGCGGGCTATGAAGCGGAGCGGCCCATTCTTTCCGGTATCGACCTTCGCATCGACAACGATGACCGCATCGCGCTGCTTGGACAGAACGGCAACGGAAAGTCGACGCTTGCGAAGCTGATCGCGGGACGCCTCAAGCCATTGTCGGGCAATGTCTTCGGCGCACAGAAAGTCGAGGTCGGATATTTCGCGCAGCATCAGCTCGACGATTTGCAGCCGAATGCGACGCCTTACGACTACATGCTGAAGATGATGCCGGACGCGACCGAAGCGCAACGGCGGACCAAGCTCGGCACGTTCGGCTTCAGCGCCGATAAGGCGGATACGGCGTGCTCGAAACTTTCGGGCGGCGAGAAGGCGCGACTGCTGCTGGCGCTCACTGCGTTTCATGGTCCGCATGTGCTGATCCTCGACGAGCCGACGAACCATCTCGACGTCGACAGCCGCGAAGCGTTGATCCACGCGCTGATGGAATACAACGGCGCCGTCATTCTGATCAGCCACGACCGGCATTTGATCGAAGCGACCGCTGACCGGCTCCTGCTCGTGCGCAACGGCGGCGTGACGTCCTACGACGGAGACATGGAGACTTACCGCTCACTGCTGCTCGAAGAGCGCGGTGCGCGGACTTCAGAACGGCGCGACGAAGCGAGTTCCGATGGCCGGTCGTCCCGCACCGACCAGCGCCGTGCCGCCGCCGAAAAGCGTGCCGAACTCGCGCCGTTGAAAAAGGCGATGGTTGCGGCCGAGAAGCAGGTCGATAAGCTCACGAAAGACATCGCGGCTCTCGATGCCGTGCTCGGAGATTCTGAAATTTACAGCTCCGATCCTTCGCGAGCGCAGGCCGCCGCGTTGAAGCGCGGTCAGTTGGTCCGTGAGCTGCAGACTGCGGAAGATGCGTGGCTCGCTGCAACGGAGGACTACGAAGGCGCATCCGCCGCTGTCGAAGCCTAGACGGCAAGCTCAGCGGGCCGGCGAATTCGCCGCGACTTTCCACATCTGGCACATCTAGACAAACGGGATTCGGAACCCATTTGAGTTTCTAGAAGTTCTGATGTCGCGGGTCCAGTGCCCCCCGCGTTACTGCGCTAGTAGAGAACAGCCATGCAGCAAAAATTCGTCTATCACCCGCTCAATCGCACGAACCGCCCTCGCGCACAGGCCGCGAGCGCGAAGTTGGTGGTTTCTGAATACCTTGCGTATGTCGCGATGCTCTCGATAGCCGTCGTTATCGCGATCATCACGTTTGCTTATGCGGCTAACATTACCGTGCGGTGGCTTCATGCTGTCGCCGGCCCGAACTACTTCGCGACGACGACGCAGCCCATCACTCGTCCGGACGCGAAGATTACCGCGCCGACAAAATTCGCAATGCTGCCAACCACCGAGGGAGCGGCCGCCAGGAACTGATCGGCGTTCGCTATTTGTAGTCCTCGGGGCTCCCGCGGCAACTGCCATCTCAGATCGATTGTGTCATCCTCAGCACAACGCCGAGGATGACATTTTTTTATCCGCTGATCTTCGAGAAGTCGGCGACGGTCAGCGTTGCGGCGCGGATTTCAGAGAGCAGCCGCAGACGGTTCTCGCGCAATTTCGGATCGGCGACGTTGACGAGAATTTTGTCGAAGAACTGATCGACGGGTCCGCGCAATTCAGAAAGCGCGCGCATGGCACCTGCGAAATTTTCGACCTGAATCGCGCCCACCGTATCCTGCTTCACGGCCTCGATAGCGGCTGCGAGCGCGACTTCCTCTTTCTCTTTCAGGAGCGATAGGTCGTAGGAACCGGCGTGGGACTTCTTGTCTTTCTTCTCCTCGATGGAGAGGATGTTCGCAGCGCGCTTGACGCCGGCGAGCAGGTTCGCGCCGTCATCGGACTTCAGGAAGGCGTCGAGCGCTTCGACGCGACGCACGATCAGCGCGAGATCATCCTGACCACCGAGCGCGAACACGGCGTCGATCAGATCGTGGCGCTTGCCTTGATCGCGAAGGAAGACTTTGAGGCGATCGGCGAAGAAGGAGAGGAGGTCGTCGGCTAATCCCGAAGCCGATTTTACAGTGATCTTCTGTAGAGCAAGGCCTTGTCTTATGTGCTTGCCGAGCGGCACGCGCAGATCATTTTCCAGCACGATGCGGATGACGCCGAGCGCGGCGCGGCGGAGCTGATAGGGATCGCCTGAGCCTGTCGGCTTTTCATCGATGGCCCAGAAGCCGACGAGCGTATCGAGCTTATCGGCGAGCGCGACGGCAACGGCGACGGCATCGCCCTGGTCTTCGCGCGGCACGATGTCTGTCGGGCCTTTCGGCTTGTAGTGCAGTTCTATGGCGCGGGCGATTTCCGGCTTGGTGCCGACATGCTCCGCGTAGTAGCGGCCCATCAAGCCTTGCAGCTCTGGGAATTCGCCGACCATTTCGGACACGAGATCGGCCTTGCACAGACCGGCGGCGCGGCGCGCGTCCTGCGGATCGGCGTCGCATGCGCCTGCAAGCTCGAATGCCAACTCCTCGATGCGATCGACGCGATCCTTCTGGCTGCCGAGCTTTTCGTGGAACGTGATACCTGCGAGCTTGCCCGCCATCTCGCCGAGCGGATGCTTGAGATCCTGCTCCCAGAAGAACTTGGCATCCGAGAGGCGCGCGCGAATGACTTTCTCGTTGCCGGAAACGATCTGCGCGCCACCGTCTGTCGCCAGGAGGTTCGACACGAGCAGAAATTTGTTGGCGAGCTTCTTCGATTTCGAATCGCGCAGCGAGAAGCACTTCTGATGCGTCTTCATCGACGTCATCAGGACTTCGCCCGGCACTTCCAGGAAGGACTTGTCGAACGCGCCCATCAGCACGACCGGCCATTCGGTGAGGCCTGCGTTCTCGGCCAGCAGCGCCTCGTCGGCAACGAGTTCGAGCTTTGCCTCTTTCGCGAGCGCATGCGCCTGATCGGAGATCGTTGCTGCGCGCTTCGCGGCATCGAGCACCACGTGATGAGCGAAGAGCTTCTCCTCATACTCGGCGAAGTTCTTGACCTTGAACGGTCCCGGTCCGAGGAAGCGATGGCCGCGTGTTTCGTTGGCTGTGGGAAGGCCTGCGATCTCGAATGGCACGACCTTGCCGCCGAGCAAGCAGAGCACGGACTGCAACGGGCGCACCCACTGGAAGGGCGACGATCCCCAGCGCATCGATTTCGGCCACGGGAATTTGTTCGCGACTTCCATCACCGCTTCGGCGATGATTTCCGGCGCCGCGCGGCCGGGCTTCTCAATCTTGGCGACGTAATAGTCGCCCTTCTTCGCGTCCTTGACGATCGTTGCGTCGCCGATCGACGCGAGGCCTGCGGACTTCAGGAAGCCCTGCACGGCCTGATCCGGAGCCCCGACGCGCGGACCTTTCTTTTCTTCCGAGATCGCAGGGGAACCTTGGGGCACATTCTCGATGACGAGCGTCAACCGCCGGGGCGTTGAAAAACTGCGTGCTTCGCCGACGTCGAGACCGCGCGTTTTGAGACCGTCGACAACGAGGCGCTTCAAATCCTCCGCTGCGCGCAATTGCATGCGCGCCGGAATCTCCTCCGATAAGAGCTCAAGTAGAAGTTCAGACATGCAAGATCGATCTCGGTGAAAAACGGCTCTCGTCCCGTCATACAGGAAAGAGCGGGGCGAGGGGGAGAGATGCAGGCCGCATTTGGCGGCCCCTCACCCGAGGCCTCTCCCCATTGCGTGACGCAACGGGGAGAGAAAGTCGTTAGGGGTTGGCCGGCGCCGGTGCCGGCGTGCTTTCGGGTGCCGGTGTTGCCGCCGGGGCCGCAGGCTCGGGGGCCGCCGGAGCAGGCTCGGCTGCGGGGGCGGGCGGCGGTGTTTCCGCCTTCATGGCCGGGGCTTCGGCTGGAGCCGGAGCGCTTTCCTCTGCCGCCTTCTTGTGTTCCGGCAGGATGCCCGCAGGAAGCGCCGCTCTGACCTGATGGCCGATGTCGCGCGTCGCGCCGGTCGTGTGGAGGTAACCGATCCCGACGCCGACGAGAGCTACGAAAAACACCAAGATCCAGGGCATTCGCCGTAGGACGAAGAAACCGATTACAAGCAGCGGTACGGCAGCCGCGATTATGCCGAGGGTCGTGTCATTCATGCGCGTCCTCCTCCTTCTGTCTCTAGCCACGCGGCGCAACAGGCTTTCGCCATGTCCCGAACGCGCAGGATGTAGCTCTGACGCTCTGTGACCGAAATCACTCCCCTAGCGTCGAGCAGGTTAAAGATATGGCTCGCTTTGATGCACTGATCGTAGGCGGGAAGCGCGAGCAAGTGCTCCTCGCCACCTTTCGCCCCGGCCTCGAGCAAAGCTTTGCACTCGGCCTCAGCGTCTTTGAAATGGCGAAGCAGCACCTCGGTGTCGGCGTGCTCGAAGTTAAAACGGGAATACTCGCGCTCGGCCTGCAGGAAGACGTCGCCGTATGTCAGGCGTTTGTCGTCGTCGCGGCCGTTGAAATTGAGATCGTAGACGCGATCCACGCCCTGAACGTACATCGCGAGCCGCTCGAGACCGTAGGTGATCTCGCCAGCAACCGGATTGCAGTCGAAGCCGCCGACCTGCTGGAAGTAGGTGAATTGCGATACTTCCATGCCGTTGCACCAGACCTCCCAACCGAGCCCCCAGGCGCCGAGCGTTGGGCTTTCCCAGTCGTCTTCGACGAAGCGAACATCATTCAGCGCGGTATCGATGCCGATGGCCTCGAGACTCGCGAGATAGAGCTCCTGGATATTCGCCGGAGACGGCTTCATGATGACCTGGAACTGATAGTAGTGCTGCAGCCGGTTCGGGTTTTCCCCGTAGCGGCCGTCTTTTGGACGGCGGGAGGGCTGGACGTAGGCTGCGGACCAGGATTTCGGGCCCAGCGCGCGCAATGTCGTTGCCGGATGAAAGGTGCCCGCTCCGACCTCCATGTCGTAGGGCTGGAGGATGACGCAGCCTTGAGCGCTCCAGAAGCTCTGCAACGTCAAAATGAGGTCCTGGAAGGCTTCTTTGGGGCGCAACGCAGGGAGCCGTGCGGCCCTCGTGGAAACCGTCGTTTGGGGCATTGTCTTTTGCTCGTTCGGGCTTAATTCGCGGGCAATATACGCGTTAACGACACCTTGTCACGCGCGGAGAAGCGGTAATGGGGCTTTCCTGCACCGCGCGCAAGCACGGCTTCAGCCCACTGCTGACTTAGCTTCCGACGACAGTAATTCTCAGTCTTTTGATTGTGCCCGCGGCCGGTAAACGCCTGCGGCTTCATCCCATTCGAGATTTCCGAGGTCGCGCACGTGCGCCGCCGCACGCCGCATGGCCTGGTCTGCCTTGCGGGTGCCCGACTGAGCATTACGCGCCAAGGCGGACAGAAGCCGGTAGCCGGCGAGGCCTGCCAATCCTACGACCGCGAGAAACATGACTGGGGGCATTACGAGGCCCTCCGTGACGCCTTAGATGCCAAAGCGCGACCAGAGCGATCGCTCCTCCATAGCCGACACCAGATCGTCGGCAAAAGCAAGACCGTTGCCCAGCCCCGAAGCGCCGGGCGCACGGCGCAGGCGCGAAAGCAGTCCCGCCCTTTCGGGCTCGACGACCTTCAGCCTTACCTTGTCGCCGAAGACCTGTCGCATCTTGGAGCGAACATCGGTTATCCCATCGATGAGGCCGAAGTCGACGGCTTTCGATGCAGACCAGAATGCGCCGGAGAAAAGCTCCGAGTCCGGCCCTTTCAGCTTGCCAAGGCGGCGTTCCTTGACGAGGCCGATGAACACGTCGTGGACGTCCTGCTGGATGGCTTTGAGGCGCGAGATGTCGTCGGTGTTTTCAGGCAGAAACGGGTCCAACTGGTTCTTGTCGGTACCCGCCGTATAGACGCGCCGTTCTATGCCGAGCCGCTGCAGTAAATCGACGAAGCCGAAGCTGCGCGAGACGACACCGATCGAGCCGATGATGGAGGACGGATCGCCGTATATTTCATCGCCTGCAATGGCCAGAAAATAGCCGCCGGATGCGGCCACGTCCTCGCAGAAAACGTAGACGCGCTTCTCCTTCTCAACCGCCAATTGGCGAAGGCGATTGAAGATGAGGTTGGACTGCACAGGCGAGCCGCCCGGCGAATTGATTACGACCGCAACCGCCGGAAGCTTCGAAAGCGAAAATGCCTTTTCAATCGCCCCCGCGTAGGCCGCAAGCGACAGGCCCGGACGCAACGGAGTCGCCATTCCGATCGGACCGCTGAAACGCAAAACGGGGACGACGGGCTTACGCGAGAATGGCCACATGAAGCTTCACTCCTGCGAGCAACTTGCTCTGACGTTGCGTTAAGGATGGGAGTTGCATGATCTAGTGCAACCGCAGGCGGCTTGCCAGAGGCGATCAGCCGCCGAATCTTGCCGGAAGTGCGGCGCCATGCCTGAAGACAGCCTCGATGTCCGGCAGGAAGGCCTGCTCGGGACCGTGCAGAACGAGCGCGGGCTTGATCGACATCGGCGCACGGCTGCCCTTAATTCCGCTGACGATGACCCGAATTGCCGGTGCACCGGCGCGCGCATAAACCGGCAGGACGTTGATGCCGCCAAAGCGCCCTTCGAAAACAGATAAAATTTGGGGTAGCGCCTCGGTCTTATGGATCATCGCGACGCGTCCACCCGGGATCGCCATCCGGTTCATGAAGCGTGCCCACGTATCGAGTGCATCGGGCGCCATCTGATGCGCTGCAGCCTTCAGCGGGCTCGTCGCGGCCGTGCTTCGGCCTTCCTCGTGGTAAGGCGGATTGGCGAGCACAATCGGAAACGTCTCTGAAGATATTCCTGAGCGGAAAAGCGCATCCGAGGAGCGCGCGATATCAGCCTCGACAACTGAAACGCGCATTTCCAAACCATTGCGCTCGACGTTATGGCGAGCAAGCACGGCGAGATCGGGTTCGCGCTCGACGAGCAGAACTCGCGCGTTTGGACAACGCGCCGCGACGCAAAGTCCGACGACGCCGACGCCTGATCCGACATCGAGGACCGGTCCTTTTCCGGCGGTCTCAGGGTTGATCCATGCCGCGAGCAGCACTGCGTCGGTTCCTGCCCGGTAACCATTCCGCGGCTGGCGCACCGTCAAAGCGTCGCCGAGGAAGATATCTTCGCTGGCCCTTTCAATTATGGATAGGTCAGGCTCACTTACATTCATTTCCGACCACCCATTCGCCCAGTCCGGCCGCCTTCAGAAATTCGGCTGCCTTGGCCCATACTTCGTCGGGAACGACAAGACGTCGCGGGAAAGCACCGATTGACCCTTCCATAAGACTAATATTTCGATCAAATACCACGGCCTCAATACCCTGATCTTTTAGCAGTGCTTCGGCGTAGCTAATGAGTACGGGGTCATTCGTCACAATCAACTCGCGCATGGCCAATCCTAAACTATCAATCAGATCTGGCCGGCGAAGGCTGGGTGACGGCCTAAAGGCAACTACCTATATTAGCATGGTGTAAAAATTGGGGGCCAACTTGGGTCGCGTGATTCCACTCGAAGACGTTCGTGAGACAGGTCAGAAGCTGCAACCGCTTCTCGATCTCGTATCCGAAGATCTCGAGGCCATAAACCGGATCATTCTCGACAAGGCGGTGTCCGATGTCGACATGATCCCCGAGCTCGCTCACCACCTCATCGATAGCGGCGGGAAACGCCTCAGGCCGATGCTGGCCCTCGCTTCGGCGAAGTTGTGCGGGTATGGCGGAAACGGCCACATCCGCACCGCATCGGCCGTCGAGTTTATGCATACGGCGACGCTGCTTCATGACGACGTCGTCGATGAGAGCGCGACGCGGCGGGGCCGCAAAACGGCGCGCATGATATGGGGCAATCAGGCGAGCGTTCTCGTCGGCGATTTTCTTCTTGGCCAGGCGTTCAAGATGTTCGTCGACGTCGGATCGCTGACCGTTCTTCGCATCATGTCCAACGCAGCGGCGACGATCGCGGAAGGCGAAGTGATGCAGCTTGCAGCCGCGAAAAATACTTCGACGACCGAAGACGATTACCTCTCGATCATCAACTCCAAAACGGCCGCGCTCTTTTCGGCTGCGGCGGAGTCGGGGGCGGCGCTTGCGCAGCGGCCGACGGAGGAGCAGGCTGCCCTTCGATCCTACGGAAAAAATCTCGGCCTTGCGTTTCAGCTGGTCGACGACGCGCTCGACTATGCCGGCGACAGCAGCCGCCTCGGCAAGTCCGTCGGGGACGATTTCCGCGAGGGCAAAATCACGTTGCCGGTCATTCTTTCGTTCCGGCGCGGCTCGAACGATGAGCGCCAGTTCTGGAACCGGACCATCGCCGAGGGTGAGATCGCGGACGGCGACCTCGAACACGCCGTCAGCCTCATGCGCAAGCACAAGGCCATCGAAGCGACGTTCGAGCGGGCGCGCTCCTACGGCTCAATCGCGCGCGATGCGCTCGCGATTTTCCCGGCGAGCCGGGAGAAGGATGCGCTGGAGCAGGTCATCGGTTTCTGCATCAGCCGCACTCACTGAGACGGCGCACTGGGCAATTCGATCGAGAACGGATCAGATCAGGCGAGTCGCGGCGACCCACCACTGGGGCCAGGTGGCTTTGAGGACGCGCACGCCGTGCGACGCTGCCTGCTGGGTATCGAAGAGGGCGAAGCAGGTCGGTCCGGCCCCTGAGAGCTGGGCGAGCCGGCATCGCGGCAGCTTCGCGAGTTCCGAGAGCATCACGCCTATTTGTGGGAAAAGCTCGCGTGCGGGCGCTTCAAGCGAATTCCCGCGGGTTGCTGCGTATCTGATCAGCTCGCCGATAGACGACAGGACCGGCGGCCGTTCGGTCGTGGCATCGGCTGGGAACGGCTGAGCGCGGAGGCGACGAAAAACTTCCGCCGTTTTGTTGTCCGGCACTTCGATGAGCGGATTGGCGAGGATCGCAAAGATCTCTCCCGGCAGGCCGACGTCGACAATCGTTTCGCCGATGCCCGTCATCATCGCGCTGCGACTGCGCAGGCAGACCGGAACGTCGGCGCCGAGGGTGCGCGCGATCACGGGCAAATCGAGGCGAGCGATTTCCGGATGAACTGCGCTCAGAAGCCGAAGTGCTGCTGCCGCGTCTGCCGATCCGCCGCCAATGCCGGCGGCGACGGGCAGATTTTTTTCGAGCGTCAAGCCGCCCAGAATGACGTTGGGAAGGATGCGCGTGAGCGTCTCGACGGTGGCGTCGACGAGATTGGCGTGGCCAAGGGCGTTTGCGAACGGCCCTTCGACTTTCGTCAAGGCAGGCGTGTCGCCGGTCAACGTCAGGCGGTCGCCGGCGTCGGCCGCGAATGCCACGAGGCTTCGAAGCTCGTGGTAGCCGTCGCTACGCCGGCCGAGAATTTCGAGCGTCAGGTTGATCTTGGCGGGAGCGAATTCGGGCTTCGGGGGCATGAGATCTCAGCAGCATGAAAACGGGCGCCAATGGCGCCCGTTATTTGTTGATCCGGCTTTTCGGGGTTTACTCCACGGCCCGGCTTTGCGGCGATCCGGCTTTGTTTTCGCTGCGCCTGCGCAATGTTTCATCCTTTTGAACCTGCCGCGTCTTCTCGACGTTCTTGGCTTCGCCCTTCGCATCGAGACCGCGCTCGATCTTCGCCTTGATCTTGTCGACGTCCTGCGGCTCCGGATCGAGCGACAGCGCTTGGTTCCACTGGAAGCGGGCCTCGCGTTCGCGACCGACTTTCCAGAAAGCGTCGCCCAAGTGATCGTTCAATGTCGGATCTTCAGGCTTGATCTCGACGGCACGTTCCAGGAAGCGCACGGCCTCTTTGAAGTTACCCTGCTTGTAGTGCGCCCATCCGAGACTATCGACGATGTAGCCGTCATCGGGCTTCAGCTGCACGGCCTTCTCGATCAGGCGCGTGCCTTCCTTGAGGTTCTTGCCCTGATCAACCCAGGAGTAGCCAAGATAATTCAAAACCAGCGGCTGATCGGGAGCGAGCGCGAGTGCGCGCTTCAGGTCCGCTTCGGCTGCGGGCCAGTTCTTCAGCCGCTCATACGATGTTCCACGCGCGTAGTAGTAACCCCAATTGCGCGGGTCGTTTTTATTCAGAACAGCAAGCGCCTTCGTGAAGTACGTGACGGCGCCTGCGTAATCCTTGCGAGCCCTCATGATGTTGCCGAGCGCTTCGAGTGGGCGGACATCCTTCGGGTCCGCTTCGACAAGCCTGGTCAGTATCGCTTTCGCTTCGTCGGGCTTATCGAGCGAGTTGAGGTCGAAGGCCTTGCGAATGTCGATCGCGCTTTGGAGAGGCGTCCCCTGCGGGATCCTGTCATAGGTCGCGATGGCGTCGTCGTACCGCTTCACGGCTTCCAGAGCGTTCGCAAGCGCTGCGAGCGCGAAGGCGTGATCGGGCTTGGCATCGAGAGCGAGCTGCAAATAGATCGTTCCGAGGCTGACGCCGCCTTCTCCTGCGAGTGCCTCGCCGAGCCCGTAAAATACTTCTGCCAAACCGTCCGTCGGGTTGGAGATCAAGAGCGGCGGCTTCTCTTTGCGATTGATGATGTCGAGCATCTCTTTCGCGAGCGGATGCGCGTCGCCTTGGGTTTTCGCGAGCTGCTCCTTCATCACCTGACGTGCGGTCTTGAAGTCACCGTAATGGGCGGCAGACTGAGCGTAGGCAAGCGAGGTCCGGAGCGTGCGGCTGTCCTGCTTGAAGACTTTTTCGTAGGACGCGCGCGCATCTGCCTTGCGGCCGGCGAGATCGGTAATCAGCGCCCGGTGATAGCGCAGGTAGAACTGCGCCCAGTCAGGCTGCTTCGGAAGATCAAGAGCCTTCACAGCTCCGTCTGCGTCTCCTGCTGCAAGACGCGTCCAGCCGACCGCGATCGCGCTCGTCAGCTCGCCGATGGGATTTTCGGAGGCGGCGGTGAAGTGCTGTTCGGCTTTCGCGTAATCGCCAGCCTTGTATGCGGTCACGCCCAAGAGAAACTGGGACATGCGATGCGACTGGCGTGTTGCCGCCAGCTGCTCGGCGAGAGGAATGGCTTTCGGCCAGTTGCCCGACATCGTCTCCATCTGGAAGGCCTGCTCCAGCAGAACTTCATTCGTCGGATCGCGTTCGAGGGCTTTGCCGTAAAAATCTGCGGCTTCTTTCGTGTCCTGCGCGGCCCGGGCAAAGCGCCCCGCCAAATAGTTCCCGAGTACAGAGGTCGAAATCTCGTCCTGACTCGGGTCCTGGTCTTGAGAGCGGGCCGGAGCCTCGCTGAAAAACCCGGCGATCGTCATCGCGATCGCACCAAGGCCTACACTCAGCACGCGCCCGAGGGGTCCCCGCATCGACATTTTTCCTTTGCTGCCGGAAGCCAATTCGATTCCTGCGGATCCAAGCCTAGCAAAGTTATCGCGAGGTTGGCGACACGCTTCGCGTGAAAAATGGGACATGTTCCGAAATTGCTAACTGTTATGGACATTGCAAACGCGCAACAAAGAAAAATGGCAACCTGCCGCACCCATTACCTTGCTGGACGCACTGGGGGGACAACATCCCCCCAGGCCTTTGATCGTCACATTCCGGCGTAATTGGGCCCGCCGCCGCCTTCCGGGCAGGTCCAATTAATATTTTGGCTCGGATCTTTGATATCGCAGGTTTTGCAGTGTACGCAGTTCTGGGCGTTGATCTGAAATTTCGGCTGGCCCAACTCGTCATTCACGATTTCGTATACGCCTGCCGGGCAGTAACGCTGCGCCGGCTCTGCATACTCGGGCAGATTGATCGCAATCGGGACAGACGGATCAAGCAGCTTCAAATGTACCGGCTGATCCTCCTCGTGATTGGTTGCCGAGAAGGATACGTTCGTCAGACGGTCGAACGTCAGTTTTCCGTCGGGCTTCGGATATGCGATCGGCTTGTGATCCGCCGCTAGGCCCGTCGCTGCGGCATCCGTCTTGCCATGCTTCAGGGTGAAGCCGAGGCCGACACCCGAAATGATGGTGTTGAGCCAAAGATCGGCGCCGCCGAGCGGGACGCCGATGTACGTGCCGAAGCGTGACCAGAGCGGTTTCATATTCCGCACTTTCTTCAGATCACGTGCGATGTCGCCTGTACGTACCGCTTTTTCGTAGTCGTCGAGCTTGTCGTGCGAGCGGCCTGCTGCAAGGGCATCCACGACCGCGTCGGCGGCCGCAATGCCGGACAGCATGGCGTTATGGCTGCCCTTGATGCGCGGCAAATTCACCATGCCTGCTGCGCAACCGAGCAGGGCTCCGCCGGGGAACACGAGATCCGGCATCGACTGCCAACCGCCTTCGGTGATGGCGCGTGCGCCGTAGCCGATGCGCTTGCCACCTTCAAATACATCACGGATGGCGGGATGGGTTTTGAAGCGCTGGAATTCCTCGTACGGCGAGAGATAGGGGTTGGCGTAATTCAAGTGCACGACGAAGCCGACGGAAACGAGATTGTCTCCGTAGTGATAGAGGAACGAGCCGCCGCCGGTGCGACTGTCGAGCGGCCAGCCGAACGTGTGCTGCACATATCCGGGGCGATGCTTCTCGGGCGCGATCTGCCAAAGTTCCTTGAGGCCGATGCCGTACTTCTGCGGCTCGTGGCCCTTCGCCAGTTCGAAGTGGCTGATCAAGCCTTTCGAGAGCGAACCGCGGGCGCCTTCGGCGACCAAAGTGTACTTGGCGCGCAGTTCCATGCCGCGGACGAAATTATCCGTCGGCTTGCCGTCGCGGCCGACACCCATGTCGCCCGTGGCAATACCTGCAACTGCTCCGTTCTCGTCGTACAGAACTTCGCTCGCGGCGAAGCCCGGATAGATTTCGACACCGAGTTCGGCTGCCTGCTCGCCGAGCCATTTGCAGACTGCGCCGAGGCTGACGATGTAATTCCCGTGGTTCTTGATCATGGGCGGCATCGGCCAGCTCGGCAGACGCAGATCGCCTTCCGGCCCGAGCACGAGAAACACGTCCTCGGTCACCGGCGTCTCGATCGGCGCGCCGCGTTCCTTCCAGTCCGGGAAGAGGCGGTTGAGGCCGATGGGATCGATGACGGCGCCCGAAAGGATGTGCGCGCCGACTTCGGAGCCCTTTTCGACGACGACGACGGAGATATCGGAGCCCGTCTCTGCGGCCTTCTGCTTCAAACGTATGGCGGCCGACAGACCCGCGGGCCCGGCGCCGACGATCAAAACATCGAAGTCCATTGCCTCACGCGGCGGCAGATCGGCCTCGTCAGCGGACATAGTCACCTCGATTTGCTTGCTGAAAAACCATTTACCCTCGATTAGGTCGCAGCATAGAACGCGTCAAGCCAAGCGGCACCCGCACGGCTACGCATGGGAGCGGCGCGCCGCCTCACCTGGTATCGGCGCGCAGCCGCGTGCAATTGTCTTGCCGCGCCTCTATTCTCGTCAACGATGGTGAGATCGAACGGTCAAGACGAAATGCTTTCGCTGCTCAGTTGGTTGCAAGCCATGGGGGCCGATGCCGCTGTGGGCGATACAGCGCAGGACTGGCTTCAGCGCGGAAACGACGCGCCGGGGGCCGCATTCGCATGGCCCGACCGGGACGAGGCAGGATCAGCGGGCCGGCCAGCGCAGCAAGCCGCTCGGGGAGCGGCTGACGGTCCGTCGCCGGTTCGCGCGAAGGCCCCCGGAGCTTCAGGGTCGCCCCAAGCCGGCCGCCCCCGTGCCGTCACACCACTCGGTGCGAGCGAAGCCGAGACCGGCGCACGGCGCATTGCACGAGCCGCCAATTCGCTTCAGGAACTCGAAGCGGCGCTACAGAATTTCGATGGATGCGGCCTGAAATCGACCGCGACAAAGCTCTGTTTTTACCGGGGCGCTCCGAACAGCGACCTGATGATCATCGGCGAAGCTCCGGGCCGCGATGAGGATCTTGCCGGAAAACCGTTCGTCGGACGCGCCGGGCAGCTGCTCGACAAAATGCTCAATGCCATCGGGCGGACAGAAGCCGACGTTCACATCACTAACGTCGTCTATTGGCGGCCGCCCGGCAATCGCACGCCGACACCGCAGGAGGCGCTCGCGTGCCGCCCCTTCCTCGAACGGCAGATCGAGCTCGTTGCTCCGAAGATCCTCGTTGCGGTTGGCGGCTCGGCGGCCAAGGAGATGCTTGGCGCCAGTGAAGGCATCATGCGGCTCAGGGGCAAATGGCGGGAAATTGAGATCGGCGACCGGAAAATTCCGGCGATCGCGACGCTGCATCCGGCGTATCTGCTCAGGACGCCGGCCGCCAAGCAGCTCGCGTGGATGGATTTGTTGCAGATACGTTCAAAGCTCTGAGGAACCGTCATGGCCGGCATCGATGCCGAACGCACGTTCGTCCCCGTCAGGATCGCCATCCTGACCATGTCCGATTCACGGACGCTTGCCGAAGACACCTCGGGTGATTTCCTGGAGAAGGCAATCGGCGAAGCGGGGCATGTTCTCGCCGACCGGAGGCTCGTGAAAGACGACACGGGCCTTATCAGAAGCATCGTCGAAGGCTGGATCAACGACCCATCCGTCGACTGCGTGATCACCACCGGCGGCACCGGCTTTACCGGCCGCGATGTCACCCCGGAAGCGATCAAGCCGCTCTTCGAAAAAGAGATCGAAGGCTTCGCGATCCTTTTTCACATGCTGTCGTTTCAGAAGGTCGGCACGTCGACGATCCAGTCGCGGGCGTGCGGGGGCGTATCGCACGGGACGTTTATTTTCTGCTTGCCGGGATCGACGGGAGCGTGCCGCGACGCTTGGGACGGTATCCTGAAATTGCAGCTCGATGCGCGCCATCGTCCGTGCAACTTCGTCGAAATCATGCCCCGGCTCGAGGAGCACCGTAAAACCGGTTGAGCGAGAACTCGCGTGAACGCTTACGGAGCGGTTTCGACCGATCCGTGCAGGCGCGCGACAACGCTCATCGGCAAACCGGCACCATAGAGCACTTGGCAGATCTGGTTGCGCAAGGAACGCGACAGATATCCGTCCCGCTTGTATCGCTCGGCCGATGTTGTGGCGTACGCATCAAGCATTGCGAGACGTCTGCGGCCAAGACGGCGCGCCAGATCGATATCTTCCATGATCGGCAGATTTTTGTAGCCGCCGACG
Organism: Hyphomicrobium sp. ghe19; assembly: GCF_902712875.1. Lineage (NCBI taxonomy): Bacteria > Pseudomonadati > Pseudomonadota > Alphaproteobacteria > Hyphomicrobiales > Hyphomicrobiaceae > Hyphomicrobium > Hyphomicrobium sp. ghe19. Next base: position 3,733,470 of record NZ_LR743509.1, read on the forward strand.
GCATCGAAGAGCTGGCGCGGGATCAGCAGGCCCTGATCTCCGTAGGGCACGCGCAAGATCTTGCACCGCAGATGAACGAGACGCTCGAGCAGGCGCGGAGCAACGCCTTTGTCGTCGAGGCGGAATGTGAAGGCGCCTGCAGCCATCGGACGCTCACCGCGATCGACCCGGCGCATGAAGGCCGTTGCGCTGCGTTCCCACCCATCTTCGAGGACGGTATCAGCGTTGAGAAAGAGGAGCCATGGAAAGCGCGCGAGCGCTGCGCCCAGCGCCAGCTGCCCGCCGCGCCCTGGTGCGCTGTTGACCACGTCGGCTCCGGCTTGATCTGCGACCTCGGCGGTACTGTCCGTCGACCCAGCATCGACGACGATGACCTGTTTGACGATCCCGTCAATCGCCGACGGAACCAGCGCGGCTAGCGTGGCGGCCAGCCTATGCTCAGCGTTATGCGCGGGGATGATTACCGAGATCATGTCCATTTCCTGGCACGCCGGAGACCCTGCGGCAAGGCGCGCCACGTCGCGGGTCTTAACCACGGCAACCAATCTCGTCTGCTGTTTGTTCTTTGTTTGTTCCGAGAAAGCTGCTAATCGACTCCGCGGTTTGAGAGTTCGGTCGGGAAATGCCTTCGAACAGAGACTTTTCAGATTATCCGGCAATGCCCGATGTGGTCGATTCCGAACGCCGCCGCGGCCGGGGTGCGCGCACTAACAGGACGGGGCGCTTCGAAGCTCAGGCGCATGAAGAATTCGACGACGGATGGGAAACGCTCGGCGAGCTTGAGGCATTCAAGACCGAGGTTTTCGAGGACACGAGCAAGTCGATCATCTCGCATAACGACAGCCCCGACGTTTCCTTCGACAGCTCGATAAATCCGTATAGGGGTTGCGAGCACGGCTGCATCTATTGCTATGCGCGGCCGAGCCATTGCTATCTCGGACATTCGGCGGGTCTCGATTTCGAGACGAAGCTCTATGCGAAACCCAACGCCGCCGTTCTTTTAGAGCGCGAACTCAAACGGCCGGGCTACAGGCCGGAAACGATTGCGATCGGCGGCAACACGGATCCTTATCAGCCGATCGAGCGGGAACGCCGGATTACGCGCGCGATCCTCGAAGTCATGGCGACGGCCAATCATCCGATCGGCATCATCACGAAGTCCGCACTCGTCGCGCGCGATATCGATATTCTGGGTCCGATGGCTGCGAAGAATTTGGCGAGGGTCGCTGTCTCGATCACAACACTCGATCGTCACGTTGCCCGCGCGATGGAGCCTCGCACCGCGACGCCTTCGCGACGGCTCGATACGGTCAAGCGGCTCGCGGATGCCGGAATTCCGGTGACCGTCATGGTGGCGCCGATCATTCCGGGCCTGACGGATCATGAAATCGAGCCGATACTGGAAGCTGCCCGGGAAGCCGGCGCGCGCGATGCGGGTTACGTGCTGCTGCGGTTGCCGCTCGAGATCAAAGATCTCTTTCGCGAATGGCTGCGTGAGGAGTTTCCGGACCGCGCCGACAAAGTCATTTCGCTGCTCCGTTCGATGCATGGCGGGCGTGACTACACGGCCGATTTCGGAGTCCGCCAACGCGGGCGGGGTCCGTATGCTTCGCAGATCGCGCTCCGCTTCCGGCTTACGAAGAAGCGTCTCGGGCTCGGCGAAGAGCGCGTGCCGCTTCGAACCGATCTTTTCATCAGGCCCGGAAACGGGGGACAACAGCTCTCACTGCTTTGACATCACGGTAGACGCGATGATCAAAGTTGTGAATGAAGATTGCCGATTCGCGCATCAAGCCGACGTTCGAACTCGAAGCCGCGGAGCATCTTCTGGGCTCGCGGCCGATTGCGGGCGTGGATGAAGCGGGCCGAGGACCGTGGGCGGGACCTGTCGTTGCGGCGGCCGTCATCCTCGATCCCGATAAGATACCGGCGAATATCGACGATAGCAAAATTCTCGACGAAGACTCTCGCGCCTTTCTCTACAGACGCATCATGAAGGTCGCGATTGTCGCCGTGGGCGTTGCCGACGTCGAGCGGATCGATCGCGAGAATATTCTGGGCGCTACACTCTGGGCGATGGCTCAGGCGATCAGCCAGCTTGCCGAGACCCCGAAGCTGGTGCTCATCGACGGCAATAAAGCGCCGAGAGTTGCGATGCCGACGCGGACGATCGTCAAAGGCGATTCCAAGTGCCTTTCGATTGCGGCGGCCTCGATTATCGCGAAGGTAACGCGCGACCGGATGATGATGGAGATGGCGCGCGATTATCCTGGCTACGGCTTTGAGCGCCACAAGGGCTACGGCACGCCGGAGCATCAGGCGGCGATCGACAAGCTCGGCGTATCGGCGATGCACCGACGATCGTTCAAACCGGTGCAGCTTGCACTCGGTCTCGGACCTGCCTTGAAACCGGGGCTCGGACTTGGTCTCGCCGACGCTTAGTCCGCGAGCGGACTCAAGTTGCACATCGAATCAAAAAATATAAATCGCTTGCGTGTGTCGAACGTGTATTCACGCGCGCTTCCGATCATGTACAAAGCGTGCAGGCTCGCTTCATGAGTTTTGGGCGAGCGGTTTGTAATTCGTAGCGTAGCAGGTTCTGTACATGGGTTCGCGTCGCGTCAAAGTCCGCTCGCAGAGTGGAAAGATTCTCGTTGGTGATTGCATCGCTGAGCTCAAGAAGCTCCCGACAGCGAGCGTCGATCTCGTTTTCGCAGATCCGCCGTACAATCTGCAGCTCGCCGGCGATCTCATGCGGCCGAACAATACGAAGGTCGATGGCGTCGACGACCAATGGGACAAATTCGACGACTTCGCAGCGTATGATTCATTTTGCCGCGCATGGCTCACCGAAGTGCGCCGCGTCCTGAAACCGGATGGCGCGATCTGGGTCATCGGGTCCTATCACAACATCTTCCGCCTCGGCGCCGCGATCCAGGACTTGGGCTTCTGGATTCAGAACGACGTTATCTGGCGCAAAGTGAACCCGATGCCGAACTTCCGCGGCAAGCGCTTCACCAACGCGCACGAAACGATGATCTGGGCCGGTCGCGATCGCAAATCGCGCGTCACGTTCAACTATGAAAGCCTCAAGGCTTCGAACGACGATCTGCAGATGCGTTCGGACTGGCTCTTCCCGATCTGCTCGGGACCGGAGCGCTTGAAGGACGACGGCGGCCGCAAAGCGCATCCGACGCAGAAGCCGGAAGCGTTGCTCCATCGTATTCTGATCGCATCAACGAAGCCGGGCGACACCGTGCTCGATCCCTTTTTCGGAACGGGCACGACGGGCGCCGTCGCCAAGCGGCTCGGCCGCAAGTTCATCGGCATCGAACGCGATCTCGATTATGCGACCGCCGCCGATGAGCGGATCGCCAAGGTCCAGCCGCTCGAACTCGAAGCCATCGAGACGTTGCCGTCGAAGCGCAACGAACCGCGCATTCCCTTCGGTCAGATTCTGGAACTCGGCATCATCAAGCCGGGCCGCAAGTTGTTCGGTCCGCGCCGCGAAGTGCGGGCGGAAGTGCGCGCGGACGGCACGCTATTCTATGATGGTCAGCAGGCGTCCATTCATCGCCTCGGTGCGATCGTCCAGGGCAAAGCTGCTTGCAACGGTTGGACGTACTGGCACTTCGAAGCGGAAGGAAAGCTGAAGCCGATCGACGACCTTCGCTCCGAAGCAAAGCGTCAGCTCGGTCTCAGCAGCCGCATGTCGATTTAGGTCTGCCGGGCCGCAGTTAGCTGCGGTCTACAGGCTCAATTGTCGGCGAGGCCGTGCGCGATGACTTTCTTCATCACGCTCGGCAACGCTTGACCCTGCAGGTCGCGGCGATGGACCCAACGACAGCGCTCCTGTTCGGCCCAGAACGTGAAGCTCGCATCGATCGGAACCAGAGCGCGATAAACGATCAGCTCAAGCCGAAAGTGCGTGAAGACGTGGACGACGGCTCCCGGCACCGGTAGCCACGCCGTCGTAACGGGCGCTGCCCGCATCGCTTCTTTTTTCGCGGGCAAGGCGTCGCCCCAGGGCGTCGACGGCACCTCGAGCATGCCTCCGAGAAGGCCTGCCTCGGGACGCTGGCGCAAAAGCACGGCGCCGTCTTCCCGTTGCACGAGGAAAGCGATTCCGTACCGCGAGGGGCGAGCCGTTTTCGCGCCGCGCATCGGCAAAAGCTCGGCGAGATTTTGCGCGCTTGCCGAGCAATCCTGCTGAAGCGGGCAGACAAGACATGACGGCTTTCGCGGCGTGCAGATTTCCGCTCCGAGGTCCATCATGGCCTGCGCGAAATCTCCGGCCCGCCGCTGCGGCGTGAGCGTTGCGGCCAGCCGGCGAATTTCCGGTTTGGCGCCGGGAAGCGGCTGGCGGACAGCGAACAACCGCGACACGACGCGCTCGACGTTGCCATCGACCGGCGTCGCCTTTTCTCCGAACGCGATTGCCGAGATGGCTGCGGCCGTGTACGGGCCAATGCCCGGCAGTTTCAGAAGTTCGGCCTCGCTTTTCGGGAATTCGCCGCCGTAGTCGCGCGCGACGACATCGGCGCAGGCCTTCAGATTGCGAGCGCGCGAATAATATCCGAGGCCCGCCCATTGCTGCAGAACCTCCTCCAGCTCCGCTGACGCGAGCGCGGTCACCGTCGGCCAGCGGGCAACGAATTTCTGGAAGTATGGAACGACGGCCTTTACCGTCGTCTGCTGGAGCATGATCTCGGACAGCCAGACGCGGTAGGGATCGGCTTTTTTGCGGGGTCCGTAACGCCAGGGCAAATCGCGGCGCTCGGCTTCATACCAGGCGAGCAGCGCCTTGACGGTCAACGGGCCGGCCGGCCGCAACGGAAGCTGTTGCTGCCGGCGGCGGAGAGCTGCATTTTCCTGGACCGCGCCCATGCGCTCTTCATCTCCGGTTGCGCGGAACCCTCGAATCGCATCGACAATGGTAGACCTCCTTCACGTCACCACAAGCCTGCCGGAGCGAGCGACACTCTTGAGCACTAAACAACCCACAGCTCAGATGCGGCCATTACCTCCGGATGTCCGGAGCGTAAAAGGCCAGTTTGCGCGGGCCGTCGGCTCGTTCGTGCCGAAAGTGACGTCTGCGGCGTTCGAGAAATACGGGTTTCACAGCGCCGAGATCATGTCGTCGTGGGAAAACATCGTCGGCGCCGACGTCGCAAGGCTTACGCGTCCGGAGACGATCAAGTGGCCGCGCGGCACCAGGGCGGCAGTGGATGCGGATGACGCCGGGCAAAGCGCGGGCGCGACACTGATCGTTGCCTGCGACCCGGCATTCGCGCTTGAGGTCTCGTACCGGCACAAGGAAATCATCGACCGGATCAACCGGTATTTCGGGTACCGGGCGATCGGCCAGCTCAAGGTCCATCAGGTTCCCCGCGTCGAGAGCGCGGCAACTGCTCCGAAGCTCGTTCGGCCTAAGCCCGTGGCCGAGAGCGCCCCCGCCGCTACGGGGGACATCGCCGCGGCCCTCGAAGCCCTCGGCAGAAGCGTAGCGGCCGCGTCGACGCGCTGACGGTGTTCCCGGATATAACTCGGATATTACCGGCCCTTTAGTTGCCATCGCCCGCGGTTTCGGCTTATTCCGGCGGCAGATCCGTGCTAGGCGGCATTCATTGACCGCCGTTCCCCCACGGTATGCATCGCGATGAGGAGTTGGACCTTGATCGAGTTCAGAAATTTTATGCCGGGCCTGTCCTCTCAGCGAGGCGTTCGCTTTGGTTTGTTGGCTTTGGCAGCCGTCGCCGGATTGGCGTTCGCGGGCGCTAGCTCGAGCTTTGCCGCGGGCAAGGGGCCTGCCGAGGTTTCAGTCGAAGAATTGATGAAGCCGACGGATCTTCCCGACCTCGCCATCGGGCCCAAGGACGCGAAGGTGACTATCGTCGAATACGCCTCGATGACGTGCCCGCATTGCGCGCACTTCTCCACAGACGTCTTCGAGCCCCTTAAGAAAAAGTACATCGATACGGGCAAGGTCCGCTTCATTTACCGCGAGTTCCCGCTCGATAACCTCGCCGCTGCCGTTTCGATGCTGGCGCGCTGTGCGGGCGATGAGAAAGTATTTCCGCTGATCGAGACGTTCTACGAGAAGCAGGCGGATTGGGCGTTTGCCCAGGGCAGCCCAGTGCCGAAGCTGTTCGATATCGCGAAGCAGGCCGGCTTCACCCAGGAAAGCTTCGATAAGTGCCTGACGGATCAGAAACTTCTGGATCAGATCACCGCGCAGCGCACGCGTGCGAGCGATACCTTTGGCGTCGCAGCCACACCAACTTTCTTTATCAACGGCAAGCGCCTGCAAGAGGCCCCTTCGGTCGAAGCTTTTGATAAGGTGCTCGAGCCGCTATTGGCCGCGAAGTAACTGGAAAATCATTGATGCTCGTCCGTTCGCTGGGCCTTACCGCCACCCTCCTCATCGCTGGTTGGCTGTCGGGCTGCGGCGCGGACATCCCGTCGCTTGCGCCGGGGTCGACGTCGAGCATTTCTGCGGACGGCAGCGCCTCAGGCGCTGCCTATCCGACCATCGGATCTGAAAAGCCCGATGGCATGCCGAGCCCCTTCGGCGATCCGAATGCGACTGCTGCTGGCGCCGGCGGCCGCGAGGTCATTCAGAACCCGACGGTCGCCGACATCATGGCGCCGAGCCCGTTGCCCGAAATGAGCTGGGGCCGGCCTGACGCGCCCGTTACAATCGTGCAGTACGCGTCCCTTACCTGCCCGCATTGCCGCAACTTCCACGAGAAGACATACCCTGAACTCAAGCGCCGTTTGATCGACACCGGTAAGGTTCGATACATCCTCCGCGAGTTCCCGATCGGCAAGACGTCGGGCAATGCGACGATCGTCCTTCGTTGCGCGCCTCCCGATAAGTACCTGGAACTTTACGGGAAATTCATGGAGCAGCAGTCGTCGTGGGTCTCGCAGGAAGTGCGACTAGACCCCATATATGCTGTTGCGCGACAGGTGGGGATGACTCGCCCGCAGTTTGACGCTTGCCTGCAGAATCAAGGCATGATCGAAAACTTGAAGTGGGTGAAGGATCGCGGTCGCAAGCTCGGGATTGTTGGTACGCCGAACTTTTTCATCGGAACCAAACTCATCAAGAAAGAGCTGACGCTCGCGGAGATCGCTGACTACGTCGAACAGGCCAGTCGAAGCGGCACGCCAACGGCGGCTGCAACCCCCTAGGGGCAGCACGCGACGGTCCTGAGCCACGACGATACGGCATCGAGGACTGACAAGACGAATGAAAATCACCCGACTCAGGCTTCTGGGCTTCAAGTCGTTCGTCGACGCGACGGAGCTTGTGATCGAGCCCGGCTTGACGGGTGTCGTCGGGCCGAACGGCTGCGGAAAATCGAACCTTCTCGAAGCGCTTCGCTGGGTGATGGGTGAAAGCTCGCACAAGTCCATGCGCGCGGCAGCGATGGACGACGTGATTTTCTCGGGCAGCGGCGGGCGGCCCGAACGGTCGAGCGCCGAGGTCACGATGTTCCTCGATAACAGCGCCCGCAAGGCTCCCGCCGAATTCAACGGCGGCGATATTCTCGAGATCACGCGACGCATCGAGCGCGAAGCCGGTTCCGCCTATCGCATCAACGGACGCGAAGTGCGGGCGCGCGACGTCAAGGTCTTGTTCGAAGACGCAGCGACCGGAGCGCGGTCGCCAGCGCTCGTGCGTCAGGGGCAGATTGGCGAGATCGTCAATTCAAAGCCCGAGCAACGCCGTCGCATTCTCGAAGATGCCGCGGGCATTGCGGGTTTGCACACGCGCCGGCACGAAGCCGAACTCAAGCTCAAGGCGGCCGAAGCCAACATCGAGCGCTTGAACGATGTCGTCGGGCAGCTTCAATCGCAGACGGAATCCTTGAAGCGGCAAGCGCGGCAGGCGCGGCGCTACAAGGAGCTGTCGAACGACATCCGTCAGCAAGAAGCGCTCGCGCTGCATCTCACCTGGCAGGACGCGCACCAAAGCGTCGAGAACGAGGAGGCGCAGCTTACCGATACGATGATGCGTCTCGGGCGGGCGACCGAAGCTGAAGCCAAGGCCTTCAGCGAAGAGCTTCGTCTTGCCGAAGGTTTGCCGCCGCTCCGCGAAGCCGAGGCTGTGAAAGCTGCAGCGCTCGCGCGTTTCAAGATCGAGCAGGAAAACCTCGAGCGCGAGGCGAGCCGGGCTGCGGACCGCGCGCGAGAACTCGAAGCTCGCGCCAAGCAACTCGAATCCGATCTCACGCGCGAGCGGGGCTTCATTCACGAAGCCAAGGAAACCTTGCTGCATCTCGATGCCGATCTCGCCGCGATCAACGACGCCGGTGACAGGGCGATCGACGAAGAGGATCTGGAAAGAATCAAGCTCGATGCGGCCGAGGCGCGCCGCGTTCAGACGGATGCGCATTTCGCCGACATCACGCATCGCGCGGCCGATGCCCGGGCCCGGCTTCGCAGCCTTGAATCCGCGCTCGCCGAGCGGAAGGATCTTGTTGCGAAGATTGCGCGGCAGACCACGGTGTTCGACGCGCAGATCGCGGACCTGAAATCCAAAGCGCCGGACAGTGAGCAACTTTCCGATATGGCCCACCGCGGCCAGGCACTCGCCCAGGAAATCAGCAAGATCGAAGCGGATACGCTGACAGCGGAAGAAAACGTCAGGACGACACAGGCCGACGCCAAAGCCCGGCGTGACGAGGCGCAGCGCGTGCGCCTTGCGGCCAATGCGTTCTCGACCGAGCGCGACACGATCGCAAAGCTGCTCGCACGATCGGATGAAGGCGCTTATCCGCCCGCTGTCGATCTCATCCGTGTTTCGCCCGGTTATGAGACTGCGCTCGGGGCGGCGCTCGGCGACGATCTGGAAGCGCCGATCGCGGCGGAAGCGAGCGTGCATTGGCGGCGTCTCGATCTTCCTGCCAAGGATCACGCCCTTCCTGCCGATGCAGAACCACTGGTCATGCATGTGGAGGCCCCGCAAGAGCTCACGCGGCGCCTTCGTCAGATCGGTGTCGTCAAACGGTCGGAAGGTGCGCGCCTTCAGCCGCATCTGAAAACCGGGCAGCGTCTCGTTTCGCGGGAAGGCGATCTCTGGCGTTGGGATGGGTTTGTGGCGGCCGCCGGCGGCGTTACTCCGGCTGCCCAACGCCTCGCCCACAAGAACCGGCTGGCGGAGCTCGATCGAAGTGCGCAAGCGGTTCTGAATGAAGCCAAAGATACGATCGACGCGGAACGTATGGCGGCAAACGCTGCCCAGCAGGCAGAGGCTGAGGAACGCCGGTTGCGGCAGCTTTGGCGCGACAAGCAGAATGAGCTTGCGCAGGTTCGCCAGCAGCTGACGGTTCTTGAAAAGCTTCAGCGCGAAAGCGAGACGCGCCTTGCAGCTGTGACGGCGCAGCGCGCGCGGGCCGACGAAGAGTTGACCAACGCGCAGGCGCGGCATGTCGAGATCGAAGCGCACATCGTGACGATGAGCGTCGGCGAAGATCTCGAGCCGCTGCTCAAGACGGCGCAGACGGAAGCTGAGCACGCACGGCGCGAGGTGGCGGAATCGCGGGTTCGTCTCGGCAGTCTCGAGCGCGACAAGCAGATCCGGGCAGAACGCATCCGACACGCCAACGCCGAGATAACGCGCTGGCACGGCCGTCAGCACAGTGCAGAAGCGCAAGTTCAATCGCTCGACGCGCGTCTCAAAGAGGCGCGCGATGAAATGGCGGCGACCGCCGATCTCCCGGCGCGCATCGCGGCCCAGCGCGAAACGTTGCTGTCGGCTCTTTCGCGCGCCGAAAACGAACGACGGACGGCTGCCGATGATCTGGCCGCCGCCGAGACCGCGATCCGCGCGGCAACGGAGTCTCTCAGATCCATTCAAGCCGAGGTGTCGGCGGCGCGGGAAGCCAATGCCCGCATCGAGACGCGCCTCGAAAATGCACGGCAGCGGCGCCAGGAAGCGGCACGGCATATTCGTGAAGCCTTCGACGTCGCGCCGGAAGCGTGTCTTGCGCTGGCGGGACTTCCCGAGGCGTCTGCCATCCCGGCGCTTGCCGACGTCGAACGGCATCTGACGCGGATCAAGGCCGACCGGGAACGCCTGGGCGGCGTCAACCTGGCAGCGGACGACGATCTCGTCGAGGTCAGCAAGCAACTTGAAAACCTTGTCGCCGAACGTGACGATCTCGAACAGGGCATTGCGAAGCTGAGGAGCGCCATTCAGCAGCTCAATCGCGAAGGCAAGTCGCGGCTCGACGAAGCATTCGCGACGGTAAATGCGCACTTCGAACGATTGTTCACGCACTTGTTCGGAGGTGGTGAGGCGCGCCTCGAGATGATCGAGAGCCCAGAGGATCCGCTGGAGGGCGGTCTCGAAATCGTGGCGAAGCCGCCCGGCAAGAAGCCTGCAACGCTGTCGCTGCTATCGGGCGGCGAACAGACGTTGACGGCGCTGGCGCTGATCTTCGCGGTGTTTTTGACGAACCCCTCGCCGATCTGCGTTCTTGACGAAGTCGACGCGCCTCTCGATGACGCCAACGTCGACCGCTTCTGCCGGCTCCTAGAACAGATGTCGACCGAGACCGCGACGCGCTTTCTCGTGATCACCCACCATCCGATGACGATGGCGCGTATGAACCGCCTGTTCGGCGTCACGATGGCCGAGAAAGGCGTTTCACAGCTCGTTTCCGTCGATTTGCAGACGGCGCAGAGTTTCCGCGAAGCGAGCTAACTCCGAATTATCTTTAATTTTCTGCCGGGCGTTAGCGGGCAGGTTACCGTGAGGGGGAACCCCTCTCGGCGGGCAAACGTTTCCTTTCATCGAGAAAGGAGACTGCCCAATGCAATCACCAATCGATCCCCGGTCGCGACGCGACTCGATCGACCCCACGGAAGCGCGGCAGGCATCGCCCAGGAAAACGAACTTTCGGGTTCTGCTGGCGTCGATGGCGCTCGCAGTAGCGGTCGGTGTCGTGTTGGTCGCCGGGTTCTGGAATACCACACCCACGGGCATGGACTATTCGTCAGGCGGGAAGCTCAGTGAGCCGAGCGCTTCGTCGCAGACGGCGCCAGCAGCGCCGGCGGCGGCACCTTCGTCCGAGCCCTCCTCTGGGGCGGCTTCCCCGCAAGCCAATCCACCGGCTCAGCAGGCCCCATCCAATCCGTAGTCGGAACTCGAAAATGAGCGACCCGAGTTGCTGCTTCGAGTTGATGAGCCTTCCCGTTCGCGGGGAGGCTTTTTCATTTTGCAACGCACGCAATATGGCATTGCAGGCCTGCGCGGTTTAGCCATACCCCGAGGCGAAGCTCATATTGCCCAATTCCTTGACACCCCTAGACCCCAAATCTATGGTCCGCGCCGTCGATCTCCCCTGAGAGGCCGTATTTCCTCGTGTTCCGGAAGGATTGAACCATGTCAGCCGATGGCAAGGGTCAGCGTCCGGAAGGTGGCGAAATTAGCCCGGAAGACCGCGAAGCCATTCGCAAGCGGTCGGCGGAAATTGGCCAAAAGCTCGATGCGCTTCAATCGAAAAAAGCGCAGCGGTCTCAGGCCGATCGGTCGGCAACGGGCGGATCTCAGCAGTCTGCCTATGGAGCAGCCTTCAAGTTCGCTGCTGAGCTTCTCGTCGGTGTTGTTGTCGGCGGCGGGCTCGGATGGGCGCTAGACAGGCAGTTCGGCACGGCGCCGTGGCTGATGGTCCTGCTGGTGATCATGGGCTTTGCGGCGGGTCTTCTGAATGTTGTCCGCGCGGCTCAACAGGCGCAGACAAAAAACGAGCCGCTACAAAGAGCGGCACCGTCCGTCAAAGATGACGACGGGGAATGAGACACTAGGGGGTTACCTTGGCCGCTGAAGGTGCCGGACATCACAGTCCGATGGAACAATTCGAGATCCGGAAGCTTTGGGATCTCAATTTTCTAGGTCATGACATCTCGTTCACGAACTCATCGCTGATGATGATCGTGGCGCTCGTTCTCATTTCCGGCTTCATGATTTACGCGATGAGCGCCCGTTCGCTCGTCCCCACGCGCATTCAGTCGCTCGCCGAGATCGTTTACGAATACGTCGCCGGGATGGTCAAAGAGAACCTCGGCGAAGAGGGAATGAAGTTCTTCCCGTGGGTGTTCACGATCTTCATCTTCATTCTCGTGCTGAACGTCATCGGCCTCATCCCCGGTAACTTCACCGTCACCAGCCACATCATCGTGACCTTCGCGCTTGCCGCAATGGTCTGGATCGTGGCGACGCTCATCGGCTTCTGGAAGCACGGTTTCGGATATCTGAAGCTGTTCGTGCCCTCGGGCGTGCCGTTCTGGCTGATGCCCGTCATCGTGCCGATCGAGCTCATCTCCTATTTCATCCGTCCGATCAGCCACTCGGTGCGTCTCTTCGCCAACATGATGGCGGGCCACACGATGCTCAAAGTCTTCGCGGGCTTTGCAGTGATGCTTCCCTGGTGGGGCAAGATCGCGCCGGCGGGCTTCATGGTTGCCTTTACGGGCCTTGAGCTTCTCGTGGCGTTCCTTCAGGCACTCATCTTCACCGTTCTCACCTGCATCTATCTCAACGATGCTGTGAACATGCACCACTGATCCAGGTCCTGCTACAGGATCTCGAAATTCCAACGCAAAAAGCGAAGCAAAGGGAGACTTTGAAATGGAACTCGCAGCAGCAAAGATGATCGGTGCAGGCCTCGCCTGCTCGGCTCTGATCGGCGCCGGCGTCGGCATCGGCAACATCTTCGGTAACTACCTCTCGGGCGCGATGCGCAACCCGTCGGCAGCTCCCGGCCAGTTCACGAACCTTCTGATCGGCTTCGCTCTTGCTGAAGCAACGGGCCTTTTCGGTCTTCTGATCGCGCTCATCATTCTCTACGGTTGAGACTGGGCCGAAGACTAGAATACGCCCAAGCAACCGGAGGCTACAATGTTTGCCGGCACGACCATGCTGCTAGCGGCCGCCGCTGAGGCGGCCGAAAAAGTCGCTGAATCGGGTGCGTTGCCTCCCGAGTCCGTCGGCTTGCCGCAGCTCAATACGCATCACTTTGCTCCCCAGCTCTTTTGGCTGGTGCTGACGTTCGTGACGTTGCTCTTCGTGATGTGGAAGATTGCGCTGCCGCGAGTCGCCGACGTTCTCGAAGAGCGTCGCGACCGTATCAAACGCGATCTTGACGCCGCGTCACGCCTGAAGGCTGACACGGACAAAGCGCTCGCCGATTACGAAAAGGCACTTGCCGACGCTCGTTCCAATGCCTCGGGCATTGCCAAGGACACGCGCGAAAAGCTCGCCGCCGAAACGGAAACGGAGCGTCACCGGGTCGACGACCAGATCGCTGCGAAGCTTCGTGAAGCCGATAAGCGTATCGCCGCGACGAAGTCCAAGGCGACGTCGGCGATCGGCGACATCGCAACGGACACGGCGAGAGCCGTCGTCGAGAAGCTCATCGGGCAGAACGTTTCGCCTGATGACGTGAAGAAGGTGCTCCGCCCTGTGGCGGGCGAGTGAGGATTTAGAAGATGTTTGATCCACACGATCCGCTTTTCTGGGTCGCACTCTCCTTCGTCGTATTCGTGGCCCTCGTGCTTTATTACCAGGTGCCGGCCATCGTTACGAAGTCGCTCGACGATCGTGCGGACGCGATCCGCAAGGAACTCGACGAAGCACGGAAGCTGCGCGAGGAGGCTCAGGCTCTTCTTTCGGACTACCAGCGGAAGGCTCGGGAAGCCGAGAACGAAGCGAAGTCCATCATCGAGCAGGCCAAGATCGAGGCTGAGGCGCTTGCGACCGACTCACGGAAGGCGCTCATCGAGAGCCTCGAGAGACGTTCGAAGATTGCCGAGGAAAAGATTGCTCGTGCCGAATCTCAGGCGTTGAGCGAAGTCCGCTCGACTGCAATTGAAACGGCGATTGCGGCTGCGCACGAAATTCTGAAGACGCGTGCGTCTGGCGCAACCGGCGAAACGCTGGTGTCCAGCTCGATCAACGACCTGAAGGGCAAGCTCAACTAAGGCCCAAGCTTTCCATCATCTGAAATCAAAAAGGCCAAGCTCACGCTTGGCCTTTTTTGTTATGCGACGAATGCGGTGCCTTGGAGGGCCGCTGTGGTTCTGGCCTCGGCCGCGAGCGGCGTCAGCCAGAACTTCCTTCAGCCTGAGCTTGGGGCGCGGCTGTCGAAGCCGACGATGAGCTCATATTCTCCGGGCCGCGATCCTTCGGCGATCGGGAAGGTAACGGTCCGCACTGTCGAGAAATAGCTGATCGGCTTGTCGAGGCCGACGTTGACGTCGACCTTTACGCTGTCGCTCGCGACTTTGGCGCGCTTCGAATCGTTGACGGCGACCGTGATCGGCAACGTGACGTTGCCGGGTTGTCCCTTCGGGCCGAGAAGAAGGCGGCCGGAAAAACCGTATTTCACCGTCACGCGTCCAGGCTCGATCTGGCATTCGCGAGCGGTCTTCGTGATTTCGCCGCGTTGCGCAACGGCGAGCGCGTCGCCCACGCGGCCAGCTTGATAGAATGTGATGTAGTTGTCGTGCGGCGCGATAATGAGCCGCGGACAGCCGGCGTCGACCGCGCCCACAAAGGTGCTGCCCGTCGTCGGGTCGCTCGATTTGGCGGCGTCGAGCAATTGGGCCTCAGACACCGATGAAATCTGTGCATTTTCAGACGAGCCGCCGCCGAACATGCCGCCGCCGAGGCCTGACGTCAAAGACGACATTCCACACCCGCCCAGCGCCGCCAGCGTGACCGCAAGCGAAGCGGTCGCGCACATCCGGGCCGGCGCAAACAAACGGCGCGCCGCCGTCACATCCTTGTTGTAAGGATGCCGATAACCCGAATTGAGCAACGTTGACCCCCAAGGTTCAAAGTGTCGGCCCCTTGTATTGTCCGAAAAGCACCGTAGCATCCGATACCTGCGGCCCCCAAATGCATTTTCATGCCTGCCGATCGAGTATAAAGGACGTCTTTCTTCCATGTCGGGCCTTAACCAAACCGAAGCGACCGTGCAAAAGCCACCTCTCAAGATCCTACTCGCTGCCCCGCGCGGTTTCTGCGCTGGTGTCGATCGCGCGATTCAAATCGTAGAACAGGCTTTGACGAAATTCGGCGCCCCCGTCTACGTTCGTCATGAAATCGTGCACAACCGTTATGTTGTTGATTCCCTGAGAGCTAAAGGCGCCGTTTTTGTGAAGGAGCTGGATGAGATTCCAGATACCTCGCAACCCGTGATCTTTTCAGCACATGGCGTGAGCAAGGCGATCCCGGAAGTCGCGCGCGGCCGGAACATGTTCGTCGTCGACGCGACCTGTCCGCTCGTGTCGAAAGTTCACATGGAAACGGCTCGTCACCACGAGCAAGGCCGCGAGATTCTGCTGGTCGGCCATCGTGGCCATCCGGAAGTCGTCGGCACGCTCGGGCAGCTTCCCGAAGGCGCGATCACGCTGGTTGAATCCGTCGAGGACGTGCGCGCCTTCAAACCCAAAGACGCTTCGAATCTCGCCTATGTCACGCAGACGACGCTCTCGCTCGACGATACCGCCGAGATCGTTGCCGTGTTGAAGGAGCGTTTTCCGGGAATCGGCGGCCCGGTCAAAGAGGACATCTGCTACGCGACGACCAACCGGCAGAACGCGGTCAAGGCCTTGGCCCCGCAGATCGACGGTCTGATTGTTGTCGGCGGTCCGAAGAGCTCGAATTCGCTTCGCCTTGTCGAAGTCGCGGCGCGTGCAGGCTGCAAGTTTTCCTTCCTCGTTGAACGCGCGGCGGACATTCCGTGGGAGAAGCTCGACGGTGCGCAGACCGTCGGCATCACAGCCGGAGCTTCGGCGCCTGAGATTATCGTCGAAGAAGTGGTCGAAGCCTTCCGCAGCCGCTATGATGTCACCATCGACGTCGTCACGACGCTCGAGGAGCGCGTGATCTTCAATGTGCCGCGGGAAGTTCGAGTCGCGCGCGCTCCCATCGAGCAGCAGCACTAGCTCCATTCAGCGCGCGGGAACATGGCCGTCTATACCGAAGTCAGCGACGACGAGCTTGCGCGTTTTATCGATGGATATGCGCTCGGCAGGCTGCTCTCATTCAAAGGCATCGCCGAAGGCGTCGAGAACACCAACTATCTGGTGCACACGACAGACGGCACCTTCATTCTGACGCTCTATGAAAAGCGCGTCGATCCTGCCGACTTGCCGTTTTTCCTCGGATTGATGGAACATCTTTCGGCGGCCGGCGTGACGTGTCCGCTGCCGGTGCGCGACAAGAGCGGCCGCGTCCTCAACGAGCTTGCGGGGCGGCAGGCAGCGCTCATTACATTCCTTGAAGGTGTTTGGCCGAAGCGGCCCAAGGTTGTGCATGCCCTAGAGCTTGGGACGGCGCTCGCCCGAATGCATATCGCGGGCGAAGGCTTTCCGTTGAAGCGAGCCAATGCGTTGGGCGTTGCCGGCTGGCGGCCGCTATTCGACAAGTTTTCATCGCGAACGGAAGACATCTGCGACGGCCTTCACGATTTGATCGCGGACGAGCTTCGTTATCTCGAGCGCTCGTGGCCGAAGGACCTGCCGCAGGGGGTCATTCACGCCGATCTCTTTCCCGATAACGTCTTCTTCGTCGAAGACGCGCTTTCAGGCATCATCGACTTCTACTTCGCGTGCAACGATGCCTTCGCCTACGATATTGCCGTGTGCCTCAATGCTTGGTGCTTTGACGCGAAATCGCAATACGAACCGGAGAAGGGTGCCGCGCTTCTCGCCGGGTACGATAGCGTTCGTCCCTTGACCGATGCCGAGCGCGCGGCAATGCCGGTGCTTGCCCGAGGAGCTGCGATGCGCTTTCTGCTGACGCGCAGCTACGACTGGCTCAACACGCCGAAGGACGCGCTGGTCGCTCGCAAAGATCCCGCCGACTATGTTCGACGGCTCAAATTTCACCAATCCGTCGGCAGTATTGCCGACTACACGGCGCGGCAAACCTGATGACCGACGAACGACCCAAAGTTCTGATCTATAGCGACGGCGCCTGTTCTGGAAATCCCGGGCCCGGCGGGTGGGGCGCGATCCTGATTTCAGGCGATCACCGCAAGGAGATCAACGGCGGCGAGAAGCTGACGACGAACAACCGCATGGAACTGAAGGCGGCCATCTCCGCTCTTGAAGCGCTCAAGAAGAAGAGCGAGGTCGATCTCTTCACGGACAGCGTCTACGTCCGTAACGGCATCATGTCATGGATTCACGGCTGGAAGAAAAACGGCTGGCGGACTGCCGACAAGAAGCCGGTAAAAAACGCCGAACTCTGGCAAGAACTCGACGCGCTCCGCAACAAGCATGATGTGACGTGGCACTGGCTGAAGGGCCATGCCGGTCATCCGGAAAACGAGCGCGCCGATGAACTGGCGCGCATCGCGATGGCGCCGTTCAAGTCCGGCGGCCGTGCTAGTCTGGCTGCCGGCAACTCAAAGTGAGCGGTCGATCATCGAACACATGGTTGCCGCGCTCGACGCATCCGCAACAGACGGGTTGTCTTCTACGTTCAGGACTGTGACGACGCCGTTATCGACCAACATCGCATAGCGCTTCGATCTCAACCCGAGGCCGAAGTTCGATAGATCGATTTCGAGCCCGACTGCCTTGGCGAAATCGCCGGAGCCGTCTGCCAGCATTTCGATCTTGCCGGTTGCGCCGGTATCTTTCGCCCAGTTCGTTAGAACGAAAATGTCGTTCACCGCCGTGCAGGCGATGATGTCGATCCCCTTTGCCTTCAGTTCGTCGACGCGCTCGACGAAGCCCGGCATATGGCTCTTGCTGCAGGTCGGCGTGTAGGCGCCGGGAACGGCGAAGATCGCGACTTTCTTGCCGGAGAAGACGTCGCTGATCGTTTTTGGCTGAGGTCCGTCCGCTCCCATCACGGTGAACTTGCCGTCCGGCAGATGATCTCCGACCTTGATCGCCATATCGTCCCTCTGAGTTTGCGCGCCCCATGTCAGCTCAGTCAGCCCATGGCAGGCGGTTTTTATGTAGCGTCTGGAAACGGCTACTCAAGCGTAATCGTCGTCTCGGATTGGCCCTTGCCGTCGATCATCGTGACCTTCAGCGGCTTGCCTTTCAGATCCTTGATGTCGACGCCATCGGTCAGATCGACTTCGAATACGGCCTTGCCTGCATCGTCCTTTATCCGTTTCGGCAACGGCACATAAATGCCGCCTGGACCCTCGACGAAAGCGTCGGCGGTTGGCGGCGCGGCCGTCTCGACGTTCAGCACGAGCTTCGGCTTTCCGGAGCTTTGATCGAGACGCCAGGCGGCGAGCGCCGGATCGATCCCTGGTCGCGGATTAACGCCCGGAACCTCGGCGAGGACCTTCGACAGTTCGTCGGACGTTCCAACGTCGGGGGGAATGACGAGTTGCAGCTCGGCTTCCGCGGGAATGCAGATGTCTTTGCAGACCCCGTATGAGACCTTGCCGTGGAGCGTGACTGGCTTGCTCGCGTCTTTCGGCGTCACCAATACGGGAAAGAGCACGCCGCCGTTTTTGTATCCCACAACATCTCCCGCCTTGTCGTGCAGGCGATGCGGAGCCGGATAAAGCACGGTCGCCGAGGCAAGGTTATCGGATCCCTGCCAGTCGAAATCGGGTGGTACGCCACCGGCGTCACCGGGCGACTTCCAATAGGTCTTCCACCCTTCCGGCATCGCCACATCGACGCCTGCGTAGAGTCCGGGCTCTTGATCCCTGGTCGCGCGTCCGGCCACAAGCCGCGCCTTGTTGTTGAACCCTTCATGCCAATCGGAAGCAACGGAGCGCGCATCGCTCCACGCCACGACGGTGCTGAGAGCCAAAAAAGCTATAGCCAATCTGATCACAACGTTTCGCCTTTCGATGATTGGTTCCACGATCGCGCCTTCAGAGGCGTTCCCGGGTCGAATAAGTTTTCTATCGAATTATACGCTGCGGCGAAGCTTGGCGTTAGAGAGGCGTCTTTATTGCACTCTTGGGCATCTTCACGTCGGCGTTCTATGGAGTTAGTCTCTGTCATATGAAAGCAAGCCGACAGACGGCCCAGACAGGCGGGCCAGACATCAAGCTCGAAGGGCAGCTCCTCATTGCCATGCCGGCGATGACGGACCGGAGATTCCAGCGCTCGGTCATCTACATGTGCGCCCATTCGCCGGAAGGGGCCATGGGCCTCATCATCAATCAACGCGCTAACCACATCACGGCGCCGGATCTCCTCGAACGGCTGGGCATTTCGTCCCGCAACCCCGATGACGAGATCACGAGCGAGGTGCTGTCGCTTTCCATTCAGGTCGGAGGCCCGGTCGAAACGGGTCGCGGGTTCGTGCTGCATAGCTCCGACTATTTTTCCGAGGATTCGACGCTCGCGATCGAGCAGGGCGTTTGTTTGACGGCGACGATCGACATTTTGAAGGCCATCGCGCAAGGCCGCGGTCCCGCCCGGGCGCTCCTCGCTCTCGGCTATGCCGGCTGGTCACCAGGGCAGCTCGAAATCGAGATGCAAGCCAACGGTTGGCTGCATTGCCCGGCCGACCCCGAGCTGATTTTCGACGAGGATCTCGAGAACAAATATTCCCGGGCGCTGGCGAAGATGGGAATCGATCTGTCGCACCTCGTCAGCGACGCCGGACACGCCTAGGGCTCTCCCTGCTCTCGTCTATCCCGCTGCCTTGCTTCACGCCCGAATTTCAGCCGCCCGAACTCACTTTCGGGGCGGCCGTCTGTTCGCTCGTTGTCGCGTCGGGCGAAGCTGGGCCGCCGCTTGTTCGTCCCGTCGGGAGAGGCGTGCCGGCTAGTCTCGCCAGGCTGGCTGCGATCGAAGGCGGCAGCGTCGAGAAATCCGGCTCTGTCGATGGCTGAGACGGGAAACCGGCGCCATTGGACGGCAGTGGCGGCGGGGCGCTCGGCGGCGGCACAATGGTCGGCGTATCGCTTCTCAGCGAAGCCGGCACGATCGACGGAGCAGCCAGAGGCGACGCATGGGGAGTGGGCATGGCGGCCGACGGCGGCGCGGCGCTGGCACGGGCCAAGGCATTCGCCAGCGGAGAGACGATATTCGGCGGGGCTTTTTCGGGCGCCCGATCCTTCGGAGGCTGCATGATCGAAGGCAGCGGACTTCCGTTTTGCAGACTTGGCTGCAACTTGGGCTGCAAACTCGGCTGCGGATTTGGCTTCTGCAGGCCTGCTGGCGGCGGCGCGAGATGAGGGGCGTCAGCTCCCTTTGCTGCGAGAGGCCGTGATTGTGACGGCGGCAACGGCGGCTGTTGCTTCGGCTGAGCCGCTTGCTGGAACGACGGCGGCATCGAGATCGGCGGGGCGGCGGGCGCGTCGTTCATCCGCTGACGGTTATCGGAGGGCGCATTCGCTGCGCCGTTCAGCGGATTGCTGAGTGCGCCGTTCATAGGGGCTGCGAGCGCGGCCGCTCCGTTCGTGCGCGCCTTGCCGTTCACGGGCGCCGGCGCTGTTGCTGGGGCGGCTTTCTGACGTTGCCGCACGACGGACCCTGATGGCAGGGCTGCTTGCTTTGCGGCCGCAGCAATTCGGGCCGGCGCGGCGGGTGTCTCTTCGGGTGATGGCGTTTTCGCCGGAGCGGCAAGCGCTCGTGCCGGCTTTTTCGCAATCTCCTTGCTGGGGCTTTTCGGCTTCGGCCGGAAGAAGCCGCGCGGCTGCAGCTTGCGCTCGGAACGCCGAACCATTTTCAAGAGCTGGGAAACGGCGCGGTCGGGGATCGGCTCGCCGAAATGATAGCCCTGCGCGTATTCGCAACCGATCGAGCGCAAGAAAGCTGCTTCGTCGGCGCGTTCGACGCCTTCTGCTGCAATCGTCTTCGTGAGCTCGTGAGCCAGCGCAACCATCGAGCGCACAATCGCCGCGCCGTCACCCGTGCCGCTACCGCGGACAAGCTCGCCGTTAATCTTGATCGTGTCGAACGGGAAACGATGGAGATAAGCGAGCGAAGAAAAGCCCGTGCCGAAGTCGTCAAGCGTCAGCTCGGCGCCGGAACCGCGCAACAGCTTCAGAACCTCTACTGCCTGCTCGGGATTATCCATGAGCAGGCTCTCGGAAATCTCCAGCCTCATCGTGCCGACGGGCGCGATGTTGCGGCCGAGGACGTGACGGATTTCCTGCACCGACTCGGGCCGGAAAAGCTGGCGGCCCGAAACATTGACAGTCACGAACAGCGGACGCTCGGAACGCGGCAGCTCCAATACCCAGCGGGCGACATCCTTTGCTGCGCGCAGCAGAAGATGAGAATTGAGCTTGATCAGAAGCTCGGTGTCGTCGGTGTCGGAAATGACCGCGAGTGGGTTCACGAGACCGAGCTTCGGATGGTCCCAGCGCAACTGGGCTTCAAAGCCGGCAAGCTCTTTGGTCGGAAGGTAGACGATCGGCTGATAGAGGACCTTGAGCTGGCCCTTTTCGATCGATCGCGCGAGATCGGCTTCGACCTCGGTATCAAGATCGCGGTCGCGGCGCATTCCGGGTTCGAAGATCTCGATACGATCGGTGCCGCCTTGTTTCGCGCGATACATCGCGATTTGGGCGTCCTTCAGGAGATCGCCGTCGGCGCCCTGCGTGCCGTCCCAAAGGGCAATGCCCATCGACCCCGTCAGAATGATTTCCTGGTTCGCAAGCGAAATCGGTGCGCGCAGCGAACGGCGCACGCGCTCAGCCAGCGCCGGAAGATTGCGCGCTTCGCGCTCGCCGGTGAACAGCAGGGCGAATTGATCGCCGCCGACGCGTGCCACCGTGTCTTGCGGGCCGAGATGGCGCTGAAGACGACGGGCGACGGTCAGTAGCAAACTGTCGCCGCGCACAAGCCCGAGAGATGCGTTGACGCTCTTGAACTTGTCGATGTCGATATAGATCACCGCAGGCTTCACGGTGTTGTCGGTCTTGGCGCGGACCATGATCGTCTTGAGGCGATCGAGAAACAGCTCGCGGTTGGGCAGGCCAGTCAGGCTGCAATGGACGGCGTCGTGCAGCAGTCTTTCGTAGGCCCGCTTGGTGTCGGACACGTCTCGCAGAAGGCCGACGCAGCGCAGCGTCCGGCCGTCGGAGTTCGGGACACTTGCGGCCTCGAGTTCGAACCAGCGCCAGCTGTTGTCCGCATGGCGCAGGCGGAAATCGCTTTTGATCCTTATCCCCGAGCGTTCCTGAGCCGACATCAACGTGACGCGGAAGCGTTCCTTGTCGGTCGGGTGGACGTGCTTCAGGAACTCGTCGACCTTGGTCGATAGCTCGCCGGGCATCAACGAAAGCGCGGCCTCGACTTCTGGTCCGACCTTGATCTCGTCGCGGCGGATGTTCCATTCCCAAACGGTCGATCCGGATGCTGCAAGCGCGAGCGATCTTCCTGCCAATTCCGTCGGCGCGCCTGCGTAAGACGTATCGGCGGAGCGGAACGCGAACTGCGTAACCGTGAAGCCCATCAGAATAACGACGAGTACGAGGCCGGCAACGAGGCTCGCGACCACGACGTCGCCCGACATGCGGCCGCTCAGCGTCATTCCTGTCGCAAAGATCCAGACGAGGAACAGCAGCCATGTGGGCACGAGCGAGAGGGCGCGGTCCTGTCCTTTTGCCGCCAGGAAAATGGTGAAGAGGCCGCCGACGCCGCCGATCGCAAGGAAGGATAGACGCGCAAACGTTGCCGCTAGACGAGGATCGATGACGGCAACGGCAATGAGCGTCAGCTGCGCCACCATCCAGACGCCAATCATCATCCGGACGAGGCCGTGCCATAACGCGAGGCGCAGGAATGTCGTGAGGAAGATCACGAAGCTCGACGCCATCGCGGCTTCGCCCGCCGCGCGGTAGACGGCATTGTCCTCGGGCCGCAAGTTGAACAGCTTATGGAAGAAACCGAAATCAACGCAGAGATAGGTCAGCACCGTCCAGGCGACGAGAGCCGCCGCGGGAAAGATCAATTTATGATTGGCTGCGAAAATCGCCGTCAGAAAGATCGCGAGCAGGCCGGTCAGGCCGAGCATCGCACCGTTGAAGAGCTGACGGTCGCGGCTCTTGATTTCGTAATCGATCGGTTGCCAGAGATACATGCGCGCGTAGCGCTCGCCGGCAAGCTCGGCGACGTAAGTGATTGTCTGACCCGGCTCGAGCGTGATGCGGAACACGTCGGCCTTGTCGCTCTTGATGCGCTCGGGCACGAAGCCGACCGAGGGCGTGACGCTTTCGATGCGGCGGGCATCCAGATCGGGCCAAACCGTTCCCGAGCCGACAATCGTGTAGCGATCGGCTGTCAGCAGCCGTTCGAGGGATTTGTCGGTTTTGTTGGTGAGCGCGAACACCATCCAGTTCGGGCTGGTGCCCGGCACGGAGGCTCTCACCGTCATGCGGCCGGTAACGCCGTCGGCGCCTGGGGCGGTTTCGACCTGAAGACTGTCGCCGCGGCCTTCGTAGGCTTCACCGAGCGTCGTGATCTCGAGGCGATCCTGATCGCCTTGCACGGGGATAGGAGTCAGGGCTTCGGCTCGTCCCGCGAGCGCCACGAGGCACAACGCCAGAACGCCCAGCATGGACAGCCAGGATTTGCCGTATCGCCCCCAGTCCATCCCCCAGCTCCCATCAG
Source organism: Hyphomicrobium sp. ghe19 (assembly GCF_902712875.1). Lineage (NCBI taxonomy): Bacteria > Pseudomonadati > Pseudomonadota > Alphaproteobacteria > Hyphomicrobiales > Hyphomicrobiaceae > Hyphomicrobium > Hyphomicrobium sp. ghe19. Next base: position 3,757,050 of record NZ_LR743509.1, read on the forward strand.
CGCCCCCGCTCCGGTCCGCCTGGAACCGGCCCGACGGCAAGACGCGCGTACAGCAAGTGATCTTCCCACCGGCCGTTGATCTTGAGGTAGGCGCGCGCGAGCCCCTCACGCTGGAAGCCGGCAAATTCGAGAACACGCATGGATGCATAATTCGTCAGCATGATCGCCGCTTCGATGCGATGCAGCCGCAGAACATTGAAGGCCATCGGCAGGATCATTCCGACGGCTTCGCGCATATGGCCGCGGCCTGCGTAGTTCTCGCCCATCCAATAGCCGAGCGACGCCGTTTGCGCGGAACCGCGCCGGACGTTCGAGAGCGTTACGCCGCCGATAAGGGCGCCCGTCGCATTTTCAAAGATGAAGTAGGGATACGAGATGTCGTTGTGCACGTCCTTCGCGTAGGCGCGCAGCCGGCGGCGATACATGGTGCGTGAAAGATCATCCTGCGCCCACGTCGGCTCCCAGGGCGTGAGATGGGCTCGGCTGGCTGCCCGGAGGGCAGACCACTCGGCGTAATCGGACGCCGCCGGCTGACGTAGCGTCAGCGCGGGACCTTGGACGGTCTCGAAATCTTCATCGGGGCGGATGGAGCGAAGAAAAGCCACGCTGTCTCACCTCGTTCCGTCGGCGGCGGCCACCCGCGTTTCGCGCGGCGTGAACCTTCCCGCGATGCGCGAGGCTTGGCCGCTGGACTTTCGGCCCGAGCCGATGACAGCGACAGACGGCGCTTCTTCAGTCAAAGTTTGCGCGAACGTCTTGATGCGCTCGTGATCGACGGCATCGACCTCGCGGATCAGCTCGGCAACGGGAATGAGGCGACCCTGCGAAAGCAACTGGCGCGCCATCTGCTCGGCGTTGACGGCTGAACTTTCGAGGGCCATCAACAAGCCGGCCTTGAGCTGCGCCTTGGAACGCTGAAGTTCGGCGTCCGTCGGGCCGGTCTCGGCGATTTCTGTAAGCTGTTGGACGACCACGTCGGCGAGTTCGCCGACCATCTCCGGTCCAGTCGCTGCGTGCACGGACAGCATTCCGGTATCCCTCAGTCCCCAAATCGACGAGTCGATCGAGTAGCAAAGGCCTCGATCCTCGCGAATCTCCTGAAACAACCGCGACGACATCCCACCGCCGAACAACCCTGAGAACACCTGCGCCGTGTAGAACGCCGGGTCCAAATACGAGGGCGACGGCAACCCGATCAAAACGTGGCTCTGCTCGAACGGTTTGCTCGACGCTGCGAAGCCGCCCCGATATTGCGCGGCCGAGTCGAGCCCCCGTGTCCTCTGAGTGAGCCCGCCGAATAGGGCCTCAACGTGGCGGACGATGTCTTTGTGCTGGACGGCGCCTGCAGCAGAAACCACAATCGTGTCAGGGATATAGTGCTCATCCAGATAGGATCTGAGATCGGCGGCGGTAAATCGGCCAACGCTCGCCTTGGTGCCGAGTATGGGCCTGCCGATCGATTGGCTGGGAAATGCAACGCCCTGCATCAGGTCGAAGGCCATATCGTCAGGGTTATCGTCTGATGCAGCAATCTCCTGCTGGATGACGACGCGCTCGCGGTCGAGGTCGTCCGTCGCGAATTTCGAATTGAGCAGAATGTCGGCGATGAGACCGAGCGCGACGGGCTCGTCCCCCTTCAGGACGCGCGCGAAATAGGCGGTCGTATCGAGGCCGGTCGAGGCGTTCAGGTCGCCGCCGACGCTTTCGATTTCATCGGCGATCTGGCGCGCGGAGCGGGTTTTCGTGCCCTTGAACGCCATGTGCTCGAGGAAATGCGCGAGGCCATGCTGGTCTTCGCGTTCGTGGCGCGCGCCGACCGCGACCCAGACGCCCAGCGAGACCGTCTCGAGAGACGGCATCCGGTGTGTGACGATGCGAAGTCCATTCGGCAGCGTGGTGAGTTCGGTCGCCATCTCTACACCCCCGACGCGACGCGACTGTGGTGCAATACGAACTCTTGGATTGCACTCAAGCTGTTCGGCAAAACTTCGAACCGTTCGTCGTCGGTCATAAGGTGCTCAAATCCTTGAGGCAGCGCAGGTCTCTTGCCTGTGATCGCCTCGATGGCATCGGGGAATTTCGCGGGGTGGGCCGTCGCCAGAACGACGGTCTCGCCAGCAGGCGCTTGTTCGGCCGCGAAGAGCGCGCAAGCCGTGTGCGGGTCGACGACATAACCCGTCTTCGTTGCGGTCGTGCGAATGGTGCCCGCCACATCAGTCTCGGACGCCGCGACGGCGGCGAAGTCGGCCTTGAGTGCCGGCCAGAGGACACCAAGTTCAAAGCGCCGATCGGCTGAGAGCGAGCCCATCATGCTGCGGACGAGAGCCGCATCGCGGCCTGAGGCCTCGAAGAGATAGCGCTCGAAGTTCGAAGAGACCTGAATGTCCATCGACGGGGACGTCGTCGGAACGACGCCCTTCATCGCGTAAACGCCGGTTTCCACTGCGCGCGGGAGGATATCGTTTTCGTTCGACGCGATGATGAGCTTGTCGATGGGCAAGCCCATGCGCTTGGCGACGTAACCCGCGAAGATATCGCCGAAATTACCGGTCGGAACGGAGAATGACAGCGGGCCCTGATGGCCTGTCAAACGCGACGCTGCGTAGAAGTAATACGTAACCTGCGCGACGATGCGCGCCCAGTTGATGGAGTTGACGCCGGACAGCTCGACCCGATCGCGGAATGCGTGGTCGTTGAACATCCCCTTAACGAGCGCCTGGCAGTCGTCGAAGCTGCCGCGAACGGCGACGGCGTGAACGTTCTTTTCCTTCGGCGTCGTCATCATGCGCCGCTGCACATCGGAGACGCGGCCCTCAGGGAAGAGGATCACGACGTCGACGCGCGTTGATGTCCTGAACGCTTCGATCGCGGCGCCGCCCGTGTCACCGGACGTCGCGCCGACAATCGTCGCCCGCGCGTTGCGCTTCGTCAGTACGTGATCCATCAGCCGTGCCAGCAGCTGCATCGCGACGTCCTTGAACGCCAGCGTCGGACCATGAAAGAGTTCGAGGATCGTCAGTCCGGGCCGCAACGCGTGAATCGGCGTCACCTCGGCGCTGTTGAACGTCGCATACGCTTCCTCGGCCATGCGGGCGAGATCAGCGCGCGTTATGTCGTTCCCCACGAACGGGTGAATGACGTCGACGGCAATTGCCGCGAACGACTTTTTCGGAAATGACGCGATCGTGGCGGGTGCGAGGGTGGGCCAGCTCTCGGGAAGGTAGAGGCCGCCGTCTCGCGCGAGACCAGCGAGCAGGATGTCCTCGAAACCAAGCTTTTCGACTTCGCCCCGCGTTGAGATGTATTTCAAATCAGCTCTCTTTGCCTAATTCTGCTGTTCGAGCCTAGTTGGATGGGCGCAAGCGAACAACCGAGCCCTCGTCCAAGCCGACCCGAATCATTCTTCCTTTGGTTGCACATCGTCATTCTTCGCACTCTCAAGTCGCTGCCGAGCAAAGATCGCGAACACGACAATCAGCGTTGCGGCGAGCCCATACCATGTAACGACGTACTGGAGATGGTTGTTCGGCAGGTTGATCTCGGTCGTGCCGCCCTTCGGCAAGCCGCCCGGATTTTCGGGTAGCGCGTCGGCATCGAGGGAGAACGGTGCGTAAGCCTGGCTCTTCTCGGCATTGAATTGCAGCGGCGTGGGCGGCCCTTGAGGTCCCCACTGCATGGCGTCGAGGTCGCGCCAATACCAGTGGTTCCCGGCGTAATCGTTGTCGGGGGCGAACGCCGTCTTGGGTTGGGCAAGGCGCACCAGGCCGGTGACCGTCACGGGACCCGAAACCTGCCCTTCGGCACGCTTCGAGGGATCCTTCAGCTTGTCGGGGACCCAGCCGCGATTGACGAAAATGGGCGGCAAGCCGCCTTCCGGGACCAGCAACGTGTAGACGTGCCAGCCCTGCGAGGCCGTTGTCGGGGCATAGAGATGGCGCTCGCGGCTATGGTCGAAGGTGCCCGTGACGCGCATGTGCTTGTATTCGACGTCGCCGGATTTAACGTATTCCGACAGCACCTCCGGATAGGACACGGGGTCAGCCTTTACCCGCTCGTCGATCTTCGCGATCAGCGAATCCTTCCAAGCCATCCGATGCCATTGCCAGTTGCCGAGCCCTATCAGGATCGGCAGCATGGCCAGCGTCAGAATGGTCGGCACGATCAGACCTGCGGCGCGCCAGCGCGCGAACATAGTCACTCCTTGGCGAGACGGCCTTCCTCGGCCTTATTCTTGAATTGCAGCGCGATCAGCGACGCCTTGAGAAAGCGCAGAAGAAAAACCGCGAGGACCGGAGTGAGAATACCCCAGAGCAACACATGCATCCACCACGGCACGCCGAATTTGAATTCGGCGACGAGCGCGCCTCCGACGCAGAGAAACCCGAGAATGAAGATGGCAAAGACAGCCGGTCCATCGCCCGTATCAACGAACTTGTAGTCGAGACCGCAATCGTCGCAGCGGTCGCGCATGTTCAGGAGATTGACGAAGAGCTTGCCCTTGTGACACCGCGGGCACCGGCATGTCAGTCCGGTTACGAGTGGTGAAACGGGCTGGGTGGCAGTGACCACAGCAATCTCGATTTCTGACGGCTCAAATTGCGCATGACCCTGGCGCGCTAGGCCACGCAGCGCAACTCCGAATAGTGCCGCGCCTGAAACACAAGAGGCGGCTTTGGGCCGCCTCTTGGAAAATTCCGTTTGCTTCCTATCGGCGAGCGTTAGTGGGCGCCCGCCGCGATCGGACCCGCGCCCCATACGTAGATGCAGGCGAACAGGAACAGCCAGACGACGTCGACGAAGTGCCAGTACCAGGCGGCAGCCTCGAAGCCGAAATGCTGTTGCGGAGTGAATGCTCCGCGCATGGCCCGGATCAAGCAAACCGCCAGGAAGATCGTGCCGATGATCACGTGCGCGCCGTGGAAACCGGTCGCCATGAAGAATGTCGCACCGTAGCTGTGGCCAGGGAAGCTGAACGCAGCTTCGCTGTATTCAATCGCCTGAAGCGCGGTGAACGTCATGCCGAGCAGGACGGTGAGGATGAGGCCAATGACGAGGCCACGACGGTCGTTCTTCAGCAGTGCATGGTGGGCCCAGGTCACCGTGCAGCCCGAGGTCAACAGAATGAGCGTGTTGACGAGCGGCAGATGCCAGGGGTCGAACGTGTGCTTGAAGAAGCCAGGTACCGTCGCTGCGGTCGGATCGACTGCTGCCGGCGGCCAGTGGCCACCGAAGAGTTCGTCACGTGCGACCATGCCGACAATCTGGCCTGGGTTGTTCATGAGTTCGTGAACGCCCGCCGGAAAGAGCGCGACATCGAAATAAGCCCAGAACCAAGCGACGAAGAACATCACTTCCGAGGCGATGAACAAAATCATGCCGTAGCGCAGATGCAGCTGAACGACGGGTGTCTGGAACCCCTGATTGGCTTCACGGATGACGTCGATCCACCACGCCCATGCGGTCGCTATGACCGCGAACCCGCCGACCGCAAAGAGCCACGGCCCCTTGACGCCAAGGACGCCTTCGCCATCGACGTGCGTGCGCATCCATGCAATGGCGCCGAGCGCCATGATGAACGCCGCTACGGAGGCCGCAACAGGCCAAGGGCTCGGATTTACGAGATGATAGTCGTGGTGTTTTGCGTGCGTATCAGCCATTTCCGTCTCCGTCCCCTTCAGGCTCTGGCCTGTTCTTGCTTGGATCGAAAGCTCGACACTGCGGTGTTAGCGCCCCGTCTCGTCCTTCGGTCCTCTTTCGTGTTTTCTTCAGTCTGCATTCGTCTTTAGCCCCCCGTCTTCGGCAGCGCGGGCGCGACCTCGGCTGTCGCCTTCGGATGCTCGGCTGCGAAGAAGGAATACGACAGCGTGACCTCAGGCTGGAGTGCCGTGGAACTGTCTTCGACCAGCTTCGGGTCGAGGAAGAAGGTCACCGGCATTTCCACAGTCTGGTGCGGCTGCAGCGTCTGCTCCTTGAAGCAGAAGCATTCGATCTTGTTGAAGTAGCCGCCAAACGCTTCGGGCGTGACGTTGAACGTCGCCTGCCCTGTCACCGGCTTGTCGGAATTGTTGGTTGCACGGAAGAAAGCCAGCGCCGTCTCGCCGATCTTCACTTCCATCTTCCTGACATCCGGCTCGAAGGTCCAAGCAAGACCCGGCGCAATGTTGGAATCGAAGCGCACCGTGATCGTGCGGTCGAGCACCTTGCCCGTGTTGATATCGGCGCGCTGCGTCGTGCCACCGTATCCGGTCGCCTTGCAGAACATCGTGTAGAGGGTCGGCGAGGCCGCGGTTATCGAGCCCATGACCGCGAGAGCTGCAAGGCAGCCGTAAACAGCCCGCCGGTTCTGGCGAACAGTCTTTGCGGCAACTTCGGCGTCCTGCTGTCCGAGTGGGTTCTTCGTCATGCCTTAGAACGTTCCTTTTGCGACGTTGCCGCCGAGGTGAACAAACGTTGCGACGTAGAAGGCTATAACCATAAAGCCGAGCGTCAGCGCGATCGCGATCGAGCGCCGGCGGCGAATCTTCTCAGCGGCCGGATCAAGTCGTTGGGGAATTTTGGGATCGTCGGTCAAAGGAGCCTCACGCAAAAAAACGATGGAAAATTGCTTCACCAAAAAGAACTGCGAACAGTACGTAGAGATAAAGTATCGAAAACCAGAAAAGCTGCCGTGCCGCCGTATCGGCTTCACGACCTTCCGTCGTCATGTAGACGCGAACGGCCAGCCCCAAGAAGACTGCTCCGAGCGCTATCGAACAGACGAGATACGTCATGCCGCCGAGACCGGTAAAGAAAGGCGTTACCGCCAACGGCACGAGGATGATGGAGTAGAGAACGATCTGCTTCCGCGTCTCGGCCAAGCCTGCAACGACCGGCAGCATCGGCACGCCGACGCGCTCATAGTCCCGGCAGCGATAGAGAGCGAGCGCCCAGAAGTGCGGGGGCGTCCACATGAAGATGATGAGGAACAGCAGGACGCTATCGATGCTGATGCTTCCCGTGACGGATGCCCAGCCGACCATCGGAGGGAATGCGCCGGCCGCGCCGCCAATGACGATATTGTAGGGCGTCCGCCGCTTCAGCCACATCGTGTAAACGAAAAGATAGAAGGCGATCGTAACCGCCAACAGCGCTCCGGCCGTCCAGTTGACCAAGACGCCGAGCGTCAGAACGGAGCAAACGCTCAACACGCCGCCAAAGTTCAGCGCCTCGTCGCCCGTGACACGGCCGCGCGGCAATGGGCGGGCGGCCGTCCGCGCCATGCGCGCGTCGATGTCGGCGTCGTACCACATGTTGAGGGCGCCCGAAGCGCCCGCGCCGATGGCGATGGATATGATCGCGATGGCGCCAAGAATTGGATTGATCGGGCCCGGCGCCGCGAGCATTGCGGCAAGCGCCGTAAACACGACAAGCGTCATCACCCGCGGCTTCATAAGCTGGATGAAATCGCTAACGCTGGGTTCCAGCGTCAGGTCTGCTTGGCCGACTTCACTTTGAATGCTCATATCGCGGGCGCCGTCATAGAAATTGAATTTCGAAACCGGATGGCGACGGGGCTAATGCTTCGCCCCGTCGCTCACCCATTTATCGTCAGTGATGGTCCGTCGCGGCGATCCGCGGCAGCGTTTCATAAGAATGGAACGGTGGCGGTGACGACAGCGTCCATTCCAGAGTTGTCGCTCCGACGCCCCACGGGTTCGCCGCCGCTTTTTCCTTGCGGATGAAGTAGGCGTAGAACATCGCGAACAGGAAGACGACTACGCCAAGCGTCGTGATGTACGAGCCGTAAGACGAGATGCGGTTCCAGTAAGCGTACGCCTCGGGATAATCGGCGTAGTGGCGCTGCATGCCGGCCAGACCAAGGAAGTGCTGCGGGAAGAACAGCACGTTGGCGCCGATGAACGTCAGCCAGAAGTGAATCTTGCCGAGCGTCTCATTGTACATGTAGCCGGACATCTTCGGGAACCAGTAGTACCAGCCCGCGAAGATCGAGAAGACGGCGCCAAGCGACAGCACGTAGTGGAAGTGCGCGACGACGTAATACGTATTGTGCAGCGAACGATCGATGCCCGCGTTAGCGCACATCACGCCCGTCACGCCGCCGACGGTGAAGAGGAAGATGAATCCCAGCGCCCAGAGCATGGGCACGCGGAACTGGAGCGAGCCGCCCCACATCGTTGCGATCCACGAGAACACCTTGATGCCGGTGGGCACCGCGATGACCATTGTGGCGAACATGAAGTAGGCCTGCGTATCGACGCTCAGACCCGCCGTATACATATGGTGGGCCCAGACGATGAAGCCGACGAGGCCGATAGCGACCATCGCGTACGCCATTCCGAGGTAACCAAAGATCGGCTTCCGCGAGAACGTGGACACGATGTGGCTGATCATGCCGAAGCCGGGCAGGATGAGAATGTAAACTTCCGGATGGCCGAAGAACCAGAAAAGGTGAGCGTAGAGGAGAGGATCGCCGCCACCTGCCGGATCGTAGAACGTCGTACCGAAGTTGCGGTCCGTCAGCAGCATCGTGATGGCGCCGGCAAGAACCGGCAGCGACAGAAGCAGCAGGAACGCAGTCACGAGCACCGACCAGGCGAACAGCGGCATCTTATGCAGCGTCATGCCGGGGGCACGCATGTTGAAGATCGTCGTGATGAAGTTGATGGCGCCGAGGATCGAGGACGCGCCAGCAAGATGGAGCGCCAGGATGCCGAAATCGACGGCAGGACCCGGATGGCCGATTCTGCCCGACAACGGAGCGACCAGGATCCAGCCTGCGCCGACGCCATTGGCATCCGCGGTGCCCGGCACGAACAACGAGATAAGAAGGAGCGCGAACGCCGCCGGCAACAGCCAGAACGAGATGTTGTTCATACGCGGGAACGCCATATCAGGCGCGCCGATCATCAACGGCACGAACCAGTTGCCGAAGCCACCGATCATAGCGGGCATGACCATGAAGAAGACCATGATCAAGCCGTGACCCGTTACGAAGACGTTATAGATGCCTTCGTTGGCGAAATACTGCAGGCCCGGCTCCTGAAGTTCCAGTCGCATCATCACCGACAGGAACAAGCCGATGCAGCCCGCGAAGATCGCGAACAACAGGTAAAGCGTGCCGATATCCTTGTGGTTCGTCGAAAAGAACCAGCGTTTAAAAAATGGCGGGGCGTGATCGTGCCCGTCGCCTTCTGCGTATGCCGTGCTTCCCATTTCGTAGAGCCCTTGTCCCGGAAGTTTTGTCTGATCTTTTTTTGTTGAGCGTCAGATCTGTCGAGCTATTGCCCGGCCATCGATGAACCGCCGTTACGGCGCTTGAGCTACGGACTGAAAGTCAACCTTGCTCGCAGTATCCGCATCGAGGATTTGCTGCGCCTTCTTCTTGTCCTTGGCCTTCACAGCCGCGATCCACGCATCATAGACCGGCTGGTCGACAACGCGAACGACGATCGGCATGGCCGAATGGAGCTTACCGCAAAGCACGGCGCACTGGCCGTGATAGGAGCCGACTTTCGTCGCCTTGAACCAAACAGCCGCAACGCGGCCCGGAACAGCCTGCATCTTCACGCCAAACGACGGGATCGTCCAGGAATGGATGACGTCGTTAGACGTTACGAGGACGTCGACGACCTTGTTGACCGGCACGGCGATCTCTTGATCGACCGTCAACCGGCGGAGCTTCTTTTCTTCGCTCCATAGCGGAAGCGAAGCTTCATAGAGAGCGTTGTGAAGCGCTGCGCCTTCGAGCGAGCCGAACTGCTTGTCGTAAGCCTCGTCGCCGATTTTCGCCCGCAGCACGTCCTCGTCGTTGACCATATTCGAGGTGATCGTCACCTTGTCATCGACATACTCATGCTCCCAGAACCAGGCATTGCCGGTTGCCTTGATCGTCAGATCGGGCTTGGGAAAATTGTACTGATTGAAGAGGAGGTGGAAGGAGGGGATCGAAATACCAACGAGGATCAGGATCGGGAGGATCGTCCAGGCAACCTCAAGCATCGTGTTGTGCGAGGTTCTGGATGGGGTGGGGTTACGCTTCTCGTTGAAGCGGTACATCACGTAAACCATCAACACGAGAACGAACAAAACGATCACGGTGATGACCGTATTGATGACATGAAAGAGGTCGAAGATCTGGCCCATGATCGGGGTCGCAGGGAGCTGCAGACCTAGCTCGCCATTCGTGGGCTGCCCGAGACCAGCCAACGCTGGGGCCAACCCACCGAGGGCAACCGCCAAACACGCGGCCGCCATAATGGCAACCGCGCCAAACATCCTATTCGACATTCCTTCGCTCCCAATTCGTCGGTTCAGATCCCCCTGGACCGACAGCCTCCCAGATTTACCTGACACCCCGGGCCGGCGTGTCATTCCCGTTCTTTATTGCCCAGCTTACGCACCGGGAATGGCCCGCCGACGTCGCGGACCGCATGCCTCATCGATTTGTTAAGGCGGGTTGATAAAGAGCACAATCTCTTCGCTCGCCTCAAGTCAAGCTTTCTGCGTCATTTCTTCGCGAAACAGCTGTGCCGAATCGGCGAATCGATCATCCTCCCCGGTTAGTGGCGATTTTTTTCTCGACAGAATTCGGCCGGATTCCTGGACGACGAAGCGCGCTCCTCCTTCGTCGCTTTATCAATTGGGCGCCGCCCGCGAAAGCAAGGATCATCGATTGTCACCGCATAAAACGGGCTTCTGGGGCCATCCGGCAATTCATTTGCGCAAAATGATCGCTAACCGGATGCTGATCTTGGGCGCGCTCACCGGCCTTCTCGCAATAGCACAACTGGTGGGCGGCCTTGCGTTGCCGGACAAAGCGTTCGCCGTCGATGCGCCGGAGGGAACGGTCAAGTCTCAGCACGGGGACTGGCAGGTCGTCTGCAAAGACCCGCCTCCGGGTTCCAAGAACCCCATTTGTGCCCTGGTCCAGAGCGTGACTGCCGAGGACAAGAACAATATCGGCCTCACCGTCTACTTTCAGAAATTCTCGAACGGTACGCGGGTACTCAGGGTTTTTGCGCCGCTTGGCGTGCTGCTGCCGCCAGGCCTCGGCCTCAAGATCGACAACAAGGATGTCGGTCATGCACCGTTTCTCCGGTGTCACAGCTTCGCGTGCTATGCCCAGGTCGTTGTCGAGGACTCGCTTGTCGAGCAGCTGAAGACGGGGAAGACCGCGATCTTCATCATTTTTCAGACTGAGGAAGCGGGTATCGGCATCCCCATTTCGCTCAAGGGTTTTGGCGACGCTTTGATCGAACTCAAATGACGAAGGCCGATTGGCGAACCAATCGGCCTCTAATTCGATACGTTTCGGTCATCTGATGAAAACGTCGGGCGACCCTGCGCACTCAGGCCACTTTGCGCTCTGGCGTTTCGCCGGAAGGCTGGCGATCCAGAAGGATCAAACCGTCTCTAGCCGGCTTGGACGGCAAGGGCAGCACCTTCGGCGTGACCGCCTCGGCAGCTTTCTCCACGGCAGCCGCGACGCGCGGTACGGTCTCTATGTATTGCCCGGTGACCGTCGCCCAAAACTGAGCATGCGCACTGAGCACGTCGACCGGTGTCGCCGGCTGCATCATTCGATGTGCCCAATGAACGAACGCCTGGGCTTGGCGCGCGTGCAAGCTCGCGACCTCAAGCTGCGTCCGGCCAGCAGCTTTCAGAAAAGGCTGCCAGAACATCGATGTACTGTCGGCCAATTCAAAGGCTTGCTGATAGAATGGATAGTATAGCGAAGTATTCGTGGTACGCGTGCCCTCTTCATATGCCATTGCTGCGTCCTCCCAGACACAAAGTATGCTGCGGCCTTCGACGGCCAACTTTTCAAAGCTTCTGCGCCAATAACTGTAACTTGCGCTAATTGTGGGTCAGTATCACGGCAGCCCGCGGGCCGCAGTTCACAGATGCGTGCTTTGGCAATCCAATCACGGGCAGCAACCGCATCTCTACGATCCGCTAAGGATTATACGCTGCCATCACTGCAGTTCGATGACTCAGATCAAATGCAATCATGTCGAAAAATGTCCGTAGGCTGAAAACCCCCACGCTACACAACCATAGTTATACAATCGTAAATTCTGCTTATCTCTAATTGAACTTAAGAACTTTGCTTAGTTCATCTTGCGTTCTTCTTGACGCTCTTCGTTTCAATCAGCGTTATGTTCAGCTTGGTTAATACGAGCGTTTGTAAGAGCGTCGGCGTTAATGTTGTGTCTGGGGGAGTGCCGTTGTTGCCTGCTCTCCGTTGTGGCCTCTTGGGTCATCGCGGCCACGCAGATTTTGCTTTCCAGCACCGCTTCAGCGCAAACGAGTGGTCCACCTACGGACTGGGTCCAGGAGAAATACGGCTGGCGAGAAGCTTACGGCGGGTTCGACGTGGCTCGCGATCAGTGGCTCGCCTATTCGGGAATGACTTTCGCCCTTGGCAGCCCGAATATCTATAGCGACGGATGGCGTCTTCGCCTGGGTGGGGGGTATGGCCGGTACGGCTACGACAGCATCCAGTCGCACTCGAATTGCGGTGACGCGACGTCGAACGACATTTGCGGCGAAGACGGGCGCAGCCGCAAACACTACCAAGTCGGACATTCCTACGGTGAGGTTCTTCTCGGATATTATCTGCAGTTGGGCCGGCTGACTGCGAAAGCATTCGCTGGCGCGGCGATGTCTTCGAAGGATCATCTCAAGAGCGATCCCGATGCCCGCGATGACGGTACCCGTTACGGCGTTAAAGGCGCCTTGGAATTCTGGCTCACACTCAACGCGCAATCCTGGACATCGCTCGACCTCAGCTATTCGACAGCGAGAAACGAGTCGGCGGCGCAGTGGCGGTCCGGCTGGCGTGTCTCGCCAAAGCTATCGATCGGCCCCGAGCTTCGCTATGACACGAATGTCGAAACGGGCGACGGCGCCTGGAACGGACGTGCCGGCCTGTTCACGCGTTACGAATGGAGCGGCGGCGAGATTTCGCTAGCCAGCGGCGGGCTTTGGAGGGCCGAGAATTGGGCGGCGAAAAATCCCTCGGCCTATGGAACCGTCAATGTGCTTTTTCAATACTAAGCCGTCTCATATCGATTGATTACAAAGCGGCGGGGCAATCTTCGGGGATAAACAACATGAATACGTCTCTGGCGAGGATCACCGCTCTGATGCTCGCATTGCTTTTTCTACTTGCCGCCTTTCCAATATCCGTTGTCGCGGGCAGCTGCGCTTCTTCCCCGGTCATCGCGCGAGGCGAAGAAGCCAGTTACGTCTGGCTCGCGAAAACGAAGGCCCGAGCCAACTGGCGCGCAAAAGTTCGCGCGACTCCTGGACTTGGGCCGAACTTCGCAAATTGGGCGCGGGCTCAAGATACGGAAGAACGCTGCCTAACCGGACCAGCGGGAACGTTGTGCATCTTTACAGGCACGCCCTGCGCACCCTGATCACGTGAGGCATTTCAATCTCACCTCGCGACGGATTGCGTTCAATCAACGCTTATTGAGAAACATTTTGGCGATTCAGGAATTGGGGCTTCAAGAAAGTGCGCTATAAGACAGGGGATCAGACGCGCCCGTGTTGATTGCACTGCCGATCACCGAGGGGCCCGCGATACCGATGACGAAACGAAATTACTTGATACCTGCGTATTTCATCGTCGTTTGCGATGTTCGGATTACCGTTTAGAGGCGCGCCCATATGAGGCGAAGTACTTCTTCGATCACATAATCGATTTCAGCGATCGCGCGGGACCGTTTGGTTGACTGCCTGCGGAGCGCTATCGATCTCGCGAGATTGCGGAATCCGCCCGGCCGTAGGCTCGGGCGGTTGAGAGAGGAGCGGTGGGCTGCGGGACCTACTGCTCCTCTTTTTTTGCAGAGACGATGTTTCTGCCTTGGCCGGCTGACCGGCCCTGCACTTTTGCTCGCCGGCACATCAAGTTGCTGCGGCACCTCCCCGTGGCCTCGCGGGATCACCCCAAATATTTTGCAAAACGAACACCTGTTCGCCTTGACGTCTCCGCAATCCTCCACCAAACAGAACGCTCGTTCTTTTATCGTAGCTCCTCCCACGGACGATCGCCGCGATGCCGAAGCTCAAGCCAGATACACAGCGCGCCCGACGAGAGCACATTCTCGACGCGGCGCTTACATGCTTTGCGCGTGGCGGATTTCACGCCACCACGATGCAGACGATTTGCCGGGAAGCGGGCGTGAGCCCCGGCGCGCTCTACGTTTATTTCGACAGCAAGGAAGCGCTGATCGCGGGGCTCTGCGAGCGCGACCGCGCGGAATTTGCCGAACGTTTCGCTTCTCTCGCCACTGCGCCGGACTTCCTAGAGGCGCTCAACGCCATCGGTCAGCACTATTTCATCGACGAGGGCGCCGAGAAGCAGCGGTTCGTCATCGAGATGGGTATCGAGGCGACGCGCAATCCGCGCATCGCCGAAATCTTCATGAGCGTCGACGAATTTTGTTCCGACAGTTTCGAAGCGTTGTTTCGCCGTCTCCAAGAAGAGGGGCGCATCGCGCCACGGACTGACATCCAGACACTGGTCAAAGTTTTCAATGTCATCGGCGACGGCATGTTCTGGCGTCGAGCCATCCATCCGACGGCAGACATGCGCGCCGTCCTCCCAGTCATGATCGACCTCATCGGCACATTGCTCAATTCAGTGGAGCCGAAGACTTCCCATTCGAAAGTTTCCGCACGCGAGGCGCGCCGATGAATATGAGAAAGTTTTTGTTCGGCCTGCTTGCGGCGAGCGCGGTGACTGGCGGGGGTTACGTCTACCTCGAGAAGAAACACGCAGCCGCCGTGCAAGCCGAAAGGCTCGAAGCGGCGAAGCCGGTCGCGGCTCCTACAGTCACCGTCTCGAAGGTCGGCATCGATAATTTCGTCGAGACGGCGGCAGTTTCCGGCTCGCTCGTGCCGCGTGAAGAGATCCTCGTTTCTCCCGAAGTCGAGGGTTTGCGGGTTCTCGAGCTTCTCGCGGACGAGGGCGATAAAGTCAAAAAGGGTCAGATTCTCGCGCGCCTTGTCGCGGAGCAACTCGATGCGCAGCTCGCACAAAACGACGCCAATCTCGCGCGGTCGGATGCCGCGATCGCGCAGGCCGAAAGCCAAATCGTGCAATTCGAGGCGCAGTCGAAGGAGGCCGCCGCGCAGTTCGACCGTGCGGTGCCGCTGAAGCAGTCCGGCTATCTTTCGGGCGCCACCTACGATCAGCGCGAGAGCGCTGCGCACACGACCGCGGCGCAGCTCATTGCGGCGCGCGATGGGTTGACGGCGGCGAAAGCCGAGAAGGCGCAAGTCGAGGCCCAGCGCCGCGAACTTATGTGGCGGCGGAACAATACCGAAGTGACCGCGCCTGCGGACGGCGTCATCAGCCGGCGCATGGCGCGCATCGGCGCGATGGCGTCGACGGCCGGCGAGCCGATGTTTCGCATCATCCAGAACGGCGAGATCGAACTCGACGCCGAGATCGTCGAGACCGAGTTGAAGAAGGTCAAAGTCGGGCAAAAGGCCATCGTGACGGTGCCGCAGAACGGCGACTTCGAAGGAAAGGTTCGCCTCATAGCGCCGGAAGTCGACAAGGCTACCCGGCTCGGCCGCGTCAAGATTTTCCTCGGCGACAATCCCTCGCTGCGCATCGGTTCCTACGCCCGCGGGCGAATAGAAACGGCGCGGAGCCGCGGCCTTGCCGTGCCTTCATCCGCAGTGACATTCGATCAGGGTCTCGCATCTGTTCAAGTCGTCAAGGACGATACGGTTCAAAAGCATTCCGTCACGGTGGGCCTGATCGCGGGCGACCTCGTCGAGATCAAGAAGGGCGTCAACGAGGGCGATCTGGTCGTGACGCGAGCGGGGACATTCCTGCGCGACGGTGACGTGGTGCGGCCGGTTATTCCCGAGCCTCGGCTGAGCGAGGCAAAGTAATGCGCATCAACATCTCAGCCTGGTCGATCCGCCGGCCGGTCCCCGCGATTGTGCTCTTCGCAGTCTTGATGCTGCTCGGCGTCTTGAGCTTCAAGTCGCTGCCCGTGACGCGCTTTCCGAACATCGACGTGCCGATCGTCTCGGTGAAGATCACGCAGTCGGGCGCTGCACCTGCGGAACTCGAAACGCAGGTGACGAAAGTCATCGAAGATTCCGTTGCGAACATCACGGGCGTCAAACACATCACGTCGACGCTGACCGACGGCTTGTCGGCGACCGTCCTGGAATTCCGTCTCGAAACGAATACCGACCGGGCTTTAAACGACGTCAAAGACGCGATTGCAAAAATTCGAGCCGATCTGCCGCGCACCATCGACGAGCCCGTCATCGAGCGCATCGACGTCGAAGGACAAGCGATCCTGTCGTTTGCGGCGACGTCGCCTGGCATGACGCTCGAAGAGCTTTCGTGGCACGTCGACGATGTCATAAAGCGGAAGCTGCAAGCAACCAAGGGCGTGGGCCGCGTCGAGCGTTATGGCGGTGTCGATAGAGAAATTCGTGTCAATCTCGACCCCGATAAGCTTCTGGCCTATGGCATAACGGCCGCCCAGGTGAACGCGCAAGTCCGCTCGACGAACGTCGATCTCGGATCGGGCCGCGGTGAAGTCGGCAGCCAGGAACAGGCGATCCGCACACTTGCCGGCGCGCGCGAGGTCGAAGCCCTCGCCGACGGAAAAATCATTCTTGCCGGAGGCCGCGAGGTTCGGCTTCGCGATCTCGGCCGCGTCATCGACGATGCCAGCGAGCAGCGTTCCTTCGGACGCCTCAACGGCCAGCCCGTCGTGTCGTTCTCAATCTTCCGTACGAAGGGAACGAGCGACCTTTCGGTTTCCGATGCCGTGAACGCTTCGCTGAAGACGCTCGAAGCAGAATATCCCGACGTCAAGCTAACGAAAATCGACGACGCGGTCGCGTACACGCGCGGCAACTATATCGCGGCGATGGAAACGCTGATCGAGGGCGCCGTGCTCGCGGTTCTCGTCGTGCTCGTCTTTTTGCGTAATTGGCGGGCGACGGCCATTGCGGCCGTTGCGCTACCACTCGCTGCGATCCCGACGTTCTGGGCGATGAGTGCGCTCGGCTTTTCTCTAAACCTCGTCAGCTTGCTCGGCATAACGCTCGCAACAGGCATTCTCGTCGACGACGCGATCGTCGAGATCGAGAATATCGTGCGCCATATGCATATGGGCAAATCCCCTTATCGTGCAGCTCTTGAAGCCGCGGACGAGATCGGACTTGCCGTTATCGCCATCACGCTGACGATCGTCGCGATCTTCGCGCCCGTGTCGTTCATGGGCGGCATTGCGGGACAGTACTTCAAGCAGTTCGGCATGACCGTCGCGGTCGCGGTGCTCATTTCACTGTTAGTCGCGCGCCTCATCACGCCCATGATGGCCGCATATCTCTTGCGGCCCATTCCAGAGAAACCGCATGTCGACGGCGCAATCATGCGCGCCTACACCCGCTTTCTTTCGGCAACGCTTCGTTGGCGCTATCTGACGCTTCTATCGGGCGTGGCGCTGTTCTCCGCTTCGATCTACGCGACGACGCTGCTTCCTACCGGCTTTTTGCCCGATGAAGATACGTCTCGCGTCGTCGTTGCAGTTGAACTTCCACCGGGGACGCAGCTGAACGAAACGCGAGACAAGACCGACCAACTCGTCAAATCGCTGAGGACCATTCCGGAAGTCAACCAAGTGTTCGTGCTTGGCGGTACGAGCCCGACGGGCCAACTCGAGGTTCGCCGCGCTGCGCTTTTCGTGAAGCTCGTTCCAAAGACGCAGCGCAAGCTCACGCAGAAGCAGCTCAAGGCCATCATCGCGGCGAAGATTTCCGACGTTCCCGATACGCGCGCCTGGTACGTCAACGAGCGCGGAGAGCGAGAGCTGTCGTTTTCGATGCTGTCGCGCAACGGTGAAGATCTCAATGTTGCAATCGGGAAGTTGGAGACGGCATTGCGCAGCGTTCCGGGCTTCCGCAACGTTGCTGCATCCGGCTCGACGGAACGGCCGGAAATCCGGATCGTTCCGCGCCTCGACGAAGCCGCTCGCCTCGGCGTCGTGCCCGATCAGATTGCGGAGGCTATTCGCGTCGCGACGATCGGAGACGCCGGCTTCAACCTCGCAAAGTTTACGGTCGGCGACCGGCAAATCCCCATCCGCGTGCAGCTTGAAGAAAGCACGCGGACCGATCTCAAGCAGATCGAGCAATTGCGGCTGACCAACGCGGCGGGCAAAGCGATCCCGTTAACTGCGGTCGCGACCGTCGAATTCGGACGGGGACCCGCCTCCGTCGAGCGCTTCGACCGGTTGCGGCGCGCCGTCATCGGTGTCGATCTCGATCGCGGCGTCGCCATGAGCACGGGGCGCGAGAGGTTTCTCGATGTCGTTCAAAAGCAGAAGCTACCCGCGTCGGTGACGTTGCAACCGTCAGGCGATGCCGAGGTTCAGGACGAAGTCGCCGACGGTTTCATCACGGCGATGGGAACGGGCATTCTGATCGTGCTCGGGCTATTGCTCCTGCTGTTCGGCAGCGTCTTCCAGCCGATCACGATCTTGCTGTCGTTGCCGCTGTCGTTCGGCGGCGTGGCGTTGGGCTTGCTCGTCACCAATAATCCGATCAGTATGCCGGTTTATATCGGCCTGCTGATGCTCATGGGGATCGTGACGAAAAATGCGATCATGCTCGTCGACTTCGCAATCGAGGAGATCGCTGCCGGAGTCGAGCGCGGCGTGGCTATCATCGACGCCGGCCGCAAGCGGGCGCGTCCCATCATCATGACGACGCTCGCTATGGCCGCCGGCATGCTTCCCAGCGCGTTCGCTCTCGGAGACGGCGGCGAGTTCCGTGCGCCCATGGCAATCGCGGTCATCGGCGGCCTCTTGGTGTCGACGATGCTGTCGCTCGTGTTCGTGCCGTCGTTCTTTACCGTGATGGATGACCTCGGCAAGCTGATGCAGCGCATT
Organism: Hyphomicrobium sp. ghe19; assembly: GCF_902712875.1. Taxonomy (NCBI): domain Bacteria; kingdom Pseudomonadati; phylum Pseudomonadota; class Alphaproteobacteria; order Hyphomicrobiales; family Hyphomicrobiaceae; genus Hyphomicrobium; species Hyphomicrobium sp. ghe19. The sequence goes on from NZ_LR743509.1 coordinate 3,775,994, forward strand.
TTCGGGCGCTTCATCGGTCCGACGGACGAGCCGGATGACGAAGCCAAGCCGGCGCACGGCACGACCGGCATCACGGACCATAGCGGCGAGCAGGGCCATCGTCCGTTGCCGCTCGCAGCGGAATAAATTCGAAAGGAAAGTTCCAACCTCGGATTGTGGACGACGGGGTGCGTGCCTACCTTTCAGCCAGCGGCCGCAACTGAAGGAACCCCCGATATGTTCGACGCCAAATCGTTGCTTGAAAATATCGTTCGCGGCGCAGCGCCCGCGGGACCATCGACATCAACTCCAACGCAGCAGCCGAATGGCGGTAGCAGCATTGGAGATATTTTGAATGAAATTCTCCGCAGTGCCGGAGGAACCAATCCCCAGGGCGGAAGTCAGGTCGCGCCAGGCGGAAGCGGCGGGGTCGGCGATATCCTAAACCAGATCAGCCGAACCCTCTCGCAGGGGCAGGCCCAATCACCCGGGGCCGCACCGCCTCAAGCCGGTGCTCAAACGGGAGATACTGGCGCAGATCTTGGAGCCATCCTCAGCCAGATCAGGGAGAAGCTTGGCCAAGCCGGCGGCTCGGTGTCATCGAGCGGCGGTATCGGCGATATTCTGAGCCGAGTTCTCGCGCAGGCCACGCAAGGCGTCAAAGAAGGTTCAGCGCGCATTGGGCAAGAAACCGGTGCAAGCGACGCTCTGGGCCGACTGACCTCCGACCCGCAAACGGGTCAGCTGCTCGGCAAGCTCAAAGACCTCATTCAAAATAATCCTTATGCATCGAGCGCGGCTGCCGGTGGGCTCGGCGGTCTTTTGCTTGGAACGCGAACCGGCCGGTCGGTGGCTGCAAATTCAGCGAAGCTTGGCGCGCTTGCGATGCTCGGGGGCTTGGCCTACAAGGCCCTTCAGAACTACGAGGCGGGGAAGCCGCTGCTCACGGGCGACTCCGTCGACAAGACCGGCACTCCCCAGGTCGGCACTCCGCAGGCCGCCATGTCACCCGAACCGCCTCCGGCGGGGTCGGGCTTCGAGCCGGCTGCCATGACGAACGACGCTGCGGTTCACTATCTTCAGGCGATGATCGCAGCTGCTTTTGCCGACGGGCGTGTAGATCCCAGCGAGCAAGAGAAGATCATGGGCGGTATCAAACAAGCGGGGCTCGACGGCGAGACCGAAGCGTTCCTGGAGGGCGAGTTCAATGATCCGCCAACCGTGGAAGAGCTGGCTCAATCCGTCAGCACGCCTCAGGAAGCCGTCCAACTTTACATTGCGGCCCGCATCGCCGTTGCCGACGATTCTCCCGCCGAAGAGCGGTTTTTGGCGTCACTCGCGAACGCGCTCAGGCTCGATCCGCGGCTGGTCGCGCAGATCGATGCGACGGCGCGACAGGCGGCCGCTTAACGTCTGCTTGCATCAGTCGAACGGCTGACTACAGAAGAAAAAGGGCGCCCGCGAGAAACGCGGACGCCCTTTTTGCTGTCAGGCTAAAAGTTTTTAGTTGGATTTCGCCGTGCTGGCCGATGCGTTCGCGGCTTGATTGTCGAGCTTGAAGAACGTGTCGACGCGCATTCCGGTGAAGAGCGGCGGATGATCATCGAGGGAGACCATCACTTCAACGACTTCAACATCGTTCGGCCGGCGGGGGCCGCGGGTCGCGATCCGGGGAGCGGCCAACGACTGCGAGATCGATGTAACCGTGCCTTCGAACGTCTTGTCCGGGAAGGCATCGGCCTTCACGACGACGCGCTGACCGACATGAACTCTTGCGGCATCGCGCTCTTCGACTTCTGCGCGAAGGCGAAGGCTCGACATGTCCCCAAAGACGACAACGGCGCTCTCCGGCGAGGGTACAGCGGTTTCACCGACGCGTGCCAAAACATTCAGAACGGTGCCGTCGGCAGGGGCGCGGATGCGCGTGCGCTCGAGGGCGAGTTCGGCAGAGGTCAGATCGGAACGGGCGAGAGCCAGCGATGATTCCAGACGCTGCTGCAGCGGCATGTTTGCCTGAGCATTGACCTGCGCGAGCTTCGCCTTCGCAGCCGTCAACGCGTCTTCCTTGGCAACCAGATCCTTACGGGCCTTGTCGACTGCTTCGGCATTGCCCTTATCGGTTTTCGAGGCGCGGAATGCTGCGTCGAAAGCCTCATGGGCGGCGAAAACGCCACGCTGCGCTTTAGCGACTGCATCCTCGGCGTTGCGCCGATCGAGTGCGGGACCGGTTGCCGCTTCCTCACCGCGTTCACGTTCGCGCACGCTCGCTTCGGCAGAAGCGGCGGCAATCTTGTTGTAATAGTCTGCGTCCTCGAGACGGATCAGCAGATCGCCCGCCTTCACCTGGTCGTTCGTGTTAGCCAGGACTTCGGCAATCTTGCCGCCGACTTCGCTCGCTATGCGGACTTCACCATCCTTCGGCTCGACACGCGCGGTGGCGGATGCCGCCCATTGCGCAGCCGGAGCCGCGGTGTCGGCATGTGCCGAGCCCGCCACGCTGGAGAAAAGCGTTTCGCTTTTCGTCAGAGAATTAAATGCAAAGCCACCCGACAGCGCTATGGCGCCAGCAACCACAATGGCTGCGACGGTGGGATCGATCTTCTTAAGCATGCAGCTTTCGCCTCTTCGTCAAATCCGTGATTTCGGGGGCATCTATGCCTTCCGGCCGGCGCTCTTCGCCGACGATTCTGCCGTCTTCGATGCGTATGACGCGATCGGCGTAACCCAAGGTTCGCGGGTCGTGCGTTACGGCGAGCACGCTGCGATGTTGTTCCTTGGCGATGCGAGATAGGAGAGCCATCACCGCGTGGCCGTTCTCGCTGTCCAGAGCGGCGGTCGGCTCGTCAGCGAGCACGATCGACGGTGAACTTGCGATGGCGCGGGCAACGGCAACGCGCTGCTGTTCGCCGCCTGAGAGGTTGCGGGGATAGTTGGTCAGCCGATGGCCGAGACCCACTTCACGCAAAACCTCTTCCGAGCGGCTCGTGGCAGCGAAGCCCTTGATGCCCCTGACGTCGAGCGCAATGCGAACGTTTTCGATGGCGTTCAACGTCGGGAACAGATTGTAGGACTGGAAGATGAAACCGAGGTGCTCGCGCCGCACCTTGGCTAGATCTTCGGCGGAGAGACCGTCGATCACCGTATCCGCGATGCGGAGGGATCCCGATGTCGGTTTCATGATGCCGCCGAGGATCGACAGAAGCGTTGTCTTGCCGGACCCCGAGGGGCCCATCAAGAGTGTCAGCTCGCCGGGGACCAGTTCCAGCGATACGCCTTTGACGGCGACCACCAGGCCAGCACCTGAGCCAAGCTCCTTGACGATATTGTCCGCCTGCATGACGGGAGTCGTTGTCATCGCGCAAACACCGTAGCCGGATCTATCTTCGTGACCTTGACGATGGCCGAAAGCGCCGAGATCGCGCACATAAAGAGCGTCAGTGCGAAAAGCCAGAATGCCAATCCCGGCGTCATCACCAGCGGCAACGACGAATTCCTACTGAGGTAGAGTATTAATAAGGCGATTATCATGCCGAGCACGTAACCCATGATCGCGCTTAGCCCGGCCTGAGCCAAGATCACCTTATAGATATAGCCTCTCGACGATCCGAGCGCGCGGAGCGTGGCAAATTCGTGAATATGGTCTTTCGTGCTCGAATACAGCGTCTGTGCGACGATCACCGTGCCGACGAGACTTCCGAGGATAGCGCCGCCGATGAGGGCCAAGCCCGCACCCGTGCGGAACAGCCACTGCTTGAGGCTGCGGCTTTCGAATTCATCCTTCGTCAAAACGTCAGCTGAATCGAGACGCTTCGCGAGATCGTTCTGAACTTCCGCGATGTTCGCTCCCGGGGCAAGCTTCACGAGGAGGAACGTCGACTTGTCATCATCGGCACCGAGCAATTGACGAGCACGGTTAAGCGTCGTGTAGGCATAGGGCGATTGAGTGAAGGAGCGAATTCCTTCCGTCAGCGCACGGATCTTGACGCGGCCACCCGCCGCCTGCGCGGTGTCACCGATGCCGTTGACGCCAAGTTCGCTCAAATAGGTGCTATCGACGGCGATGGCGTCAGGCGCTTTGATGTCCTCGACCGTGCCTTGAATGAGGCCCCACGGAAGAAGGCCCTGATCGTCGGCATCGGCGCCAACCAGGACCACCCGCGAGGAACCGCCCTCAGGCTTCCGCCATTCTGCGAAGGCGACGACGAGAGGCACGACGCTTTCGACGCCGGGAGTCGCCAGGGCTTGGTGGCGTTCACGATCGCCCAAAAGAAGGCCGCCGTCCTCGAAGCTTTTGGCGCCGAAGGTCGTTACGATGAGGTCGGCGTTGGAGCGGGCAATGTTGGCCGTGATCATCCGGCTCGACCCGAGGTACAAACCGAGTTGCACGGCCACGAGAACGATGGAGAAAAGAATACCGATAAGCGTAACCGCCAAGCGAACGCGATCGTGCAACAAGTTACGAAGCGCGAGAGTAAAAACCATGTATCTGCCGGATCTCTCAGAATGTTTCTATTGGGCCTTAGGGCCTGCAACAGGCGCGAACTCCGCATCAATACCGGCGCGCCTCATGCAGGCTCATATAGCTCTATTGCCTCGTCGCGACCACAGTGAAACGCGAAAACGGTCCGCGTCACGTTCCGCCTCGAACCATGCCGCCGGGGTTAATTTCCGACGGAAAAGGCTTTCTCCTAAAGCCTTAGCAAGGGTTTAACAAATAAGTTCCAATGTTTTGCCGCTTTCAGGGCATAGGAGTACTGAAGTTGAACTTCCATCTGCGGTTTATTGTCATGCGTAATATGAACATTGCGAATTGTTCAGGCGTTGCTCTGGTCGCCGCAGCCTGTTTACTCGGTTTTGCCATCCGGCCTACTGCGGCCGCGGCCGATCCCAAAGAAGTCGGCGTCTGGTACGACGACACCGGCAAGGGTGCGGTCAAGATCGAGATCTGCACGCCGACGACGCTCTGCGGAAAGATCTATTGGCTCGAAGAGCCCATGGCTGCCGACGGGCAACCCAAGATCGACAGATATAATCCCGATGCTTCGCAGCGTGGGCGTCCCATCTGCGGTTTGCCAGTTTTGGGCAATCTCGAGCAACTGTCGAGCGGCGGTTTCGACAACGGCTGGGTTTACGATCCGAAGGAAGGCAAATCCTACGACGTCGCCTTGGATCTCGTCGACAGCGATACACTCAAGGTGACCGGCTACAAGGGAATGCGTTTTCTAGGCAAATCATTCATCTGGACGCGTGCGCCAGCGGATTTGCCGTCGTGCGCTCCGGACGCCGCGGCCGCGCCGACCCAAGTGAAGCCGGGCGATGCGAAAAAGCAGGCGACGGGCGCTGCAAAGAAGACGACGAAGTCCGCGTCAGGCGCCTCCAAACTTGGAGGCACCAACGTCGCGACCGCGCCAAATAAGAAAAAGGCTGCCGTAAAAGAGGCGGCTACTCAGCCGCCCCCAGCTGCTTCGAATTAGTCGAAGCCGGTTTCTGAACCACGACCTTGTCGGCCTGGCGGGCCAACACGCGGTCAACGAATTCCGTTGTCCGCTCAACGACATAGCCGCGTTGACGATCAAGCGTGACCAAGTGGTAGCTGTCGTCGAGAACTGAAACTTCAACCATGCCGCCGAGCTGGCGCTGGAGTGCCATCGTATTCTTGATGTCGCTCTGGTCGTCGTGGCGGGGGTGGAAGATCAGCGTGTGCAGCTTCACGAGCGGCAGCATCGGCCGGACGTTGCGCACGAGGCAGAAGAATTCGTAGACCGTGCCGCCACCACGCTCGGTGATGTCGGCCGGCATGTTATCGGTGCCACGCATCGAATCGAGAGCGAAATTGCGTACGCGCTCATCCTTGATGCCGTAGGGCGCCGGGGTGCGGAATTTGAAAAGGCGCGCGGTCCATTTGTCGGTGACGAGGTGGAAAAGCTTGATGGCCTTCGGGATCGCCCAGCCGTTGACTGCAAGCGTCGGCGCATAAAGCATCACGCCGCAGGCTTGGTCTTGACGATAGGCCGCGAGCCGCAGCGCCAAGATAGAGCCAGCCGAAGCGCCGCCGATGATGACGTTGTCACATACGCTGCGCAAATGATCGAATGCGTCCGAGACCGACTTGTACCAGTCCTGCCACGTCGAAAGGCCGGAGACGTCGGTACCGAACGTCAGTCCGGGGACGACCGGACAATAGACTGTCATTCCCTTGCGGGAGAGCGCATGCGCAACGGCTTTCATCTCAAGCGGCGAACCGCCGAGAGAATGGATCAACAAAACCCCCGACTTCCCACCGGGAATGTAAACGCTTCCGCGAGGAGGCTGAAATTTTTCTTGGTTTTTCATTACCTACGTTGAACTCGTTATTACCCTGTGGAACGCTAATTACGACGCAGCAGCTTCAGATGCCAACGCAACTTTGTCGCGTCGCCGCAGATTTGATCTTTTTTGCATATACCCGCAGTTGAGATTTGATTTGTGAAGGTATTACGAAGTTGCTGAAAACACCATAGGTTTTGACATCAGGTTACTGACGATTGGTTAAGGTGGACTTCATGACGCGCCGCGGTTTGACGCTCGAAGTTGCTGCGTTGCAACATGCAATTACGCCTTTTTGACAGACGCTTTAGATGCCGATCGGTTCCTCAGGGTTAGAGGCTCGTCCGAGATCGCGTCTTTGGCGCGAAAATAGGAAATGGGTCCGCGTCGCGCGATTATCGACCAACCCAAAGCTTCTTGACACTGTTCCTGCGGAAACGATGCTTTATACTTAAACTGGCGTTACCGGCCGCGTCCCGCGGAAGCCCACCGGTAGGACCTGCCGGGGACTGAGTTGAAGTGACTGTTTCCTTGCGCCTGCCCGTTTCGCTGCTGACCGCCGCGGCTTTGGTGTTGTGTCAGCTGCCTCTGCCAACAGCCGTTGCAGACCCGATCAGCCGTGCGGACTATGAGGCCTGTCAGGCCAAGGACGACGGTGCTTTGAAGGCCGCCGTCATCGCCATCGCGACAGACGCCATCTCGAACGGCACAAAATCCATCGACTACAAGGCGTTAGTTGCGGACCAATGGCGGCAAAGGAACCTCGACCAGATCATCGACAGCCGCGTCGATATCGCGGTCGCGGAGATAACGAACGAGACGAGCTGGTCGGACCGGCTCCAGTCCCTCGCCAATAGTGAAAAGTCGCAGCAGCTCGCCACGATGGTCGCCGAGCGCGTGTACCGTTCGGATGCGGTCAAGGCCGGCATCGAGGATTTGGCGTCCGGCGTCGCCGCGGAAGTCGGCAAATCCATCGAATTCGCAAGCTCGGACGCAACGGGCCCGCTGCTCGACTGCCTCAAAGCCTATGTCGGTCCGCGCTACGGGAGCGCCGTCGCGGACGCCCTTGCCAGCGACGCGAGCAAAGGTGTCGTGGTCGATCCGAGCAAAGGATCGGGCGGCGTCGGGGCAGGTTCGGTGCTGAAGGAGACAAGCGGCGGACTTGCCGGCGCGACGATCCTGATCGTACGGCGCCAGCTCGCAAATCTCGCCGAGCGCGTCGGGCAGCGCATCGTCGGCAGCGTTCTTTCGCGACTCGTGTCGGTCGTGGCGGGCGGCGTCGGCCTCGTCCTGATCGCGAAGGACCTCTGGGATTTCCGCAATGGCGTGTTGCCGATCATCGCCACCGAAATGAAGGCGCCGGCGACAAAGGACAAGGTTCGCGAAGAGCTTGCCAATACTCTCCAAGAGCAGATGAACGAACACGTGGCGGCGATCGCGAACGCGGCAGCCGAAAACGTCATCAACGTTTGGCAGACGTTCCGGCGGGCGCACGCGCTCGTGCTCCGGATCGCGGACGAGAACGGTGAATTCCGGAAATTCCTCGACGGCGTGAAGCCCGACGCCTTGCCGCGGCTCGATGAGGTGGTGTCGATCCTCGTCGCTTCGGAAGGCGAGCCGTCGATCCTGCAGCGTCTTCAGGACGGTTCGCTCAACAGCGCTGTGCACCTGATGCCCGACAAGGGCCTCGAGATCGCGCGCGACTTGAAATCGGTCGGAGCCGGGCTCGACTGGACGGCGCTTGCCGGTGATCAGCTCGGGCGCGTGACCGAATACGAGTTGCATAAGCGGATGTCGCCCAAGGACCTCACCCGGGCTTCGCTTGATCGCATTCTCGCCCTCAACGACCGGATAGCGATCATCCGGATCGCGAGCGTGCCTCCGGAGGCGCGCGAGATGCTGTTCACGCTCAACTCGAGCGATCTCGACAGCCTCCTCCGGTCGCTTTCGGAGGACGAGCTTCGGGCGCTCGCGGGTTACCTCTCAGGGTTGAAGCCGGGCCCGCGGGAGAAGGTCTTGCGGGCTGTCTCGGCTGACCCCTCCAAAATGCAAATCCTCGCCTCGCGACACGTTCGCGAACGCATATTAGCAAGCAGCGATCAGGGCGCCGCAGCCGACATGATGCTCGCGCCGTCGTCCGGCTATTCCACCAAGGTGCTGGGAGACGACCTGAAGCTCGTCTGGGATGGCCGTGTTGCGCCGCTGTTGCTCTGGGATAAGCATCCGCAAGCGGTCGCCGGCGCCGGCCTCGTCAGCTTGATCCTGCTCGCCTGGCTCGCCCGGCTGTTCCGTCCGAGGCGGATGCCGAGCGGCGGTGCCCCGGCTAGCCGCGCCTAGGCAAATCGGCACCGCTCGAAGCTTTCCACATGCAATCGCCGGAGGCTGGTCTCAAGGTGCTGCCGCGCCTGCTATAAAGATTCGCGATTGTGAACCCATGAGACCAAGGGGGGCAGACACATGCGCGTTCGATTTAGAGCCGAGGAGGGAGTGCACGACATGGGATTGAAGGCGCCGGGTATTGTAACTTTTATGCTTTCAGTGATCCTGACGGTGATTGTTTTGATGTCGAAATTCTTCGGTGCAGAGATCCCTTGGCTCACCGGAAACGAATCCTGGGCGATGCTCGCCTCATACATGATCCTTATGCTCGGTTGCATGGTCCGAGGGATGTAAGCGCACGCCGAATTCGATCATCGTTCACTGAAGGTTTGAAGCAATTTTTCTTCTTTCGGAGACCGTCCGTTCACGATGTGCGCAGGTGTCGCGCGGCATCCGGCGGACTAGAGCGACGTCATGCTGCTGATTATCGCTCAAGGAATGACGAAAGAGATTCCTCAAGTCTTTGCACGACGCGCGCGGCTTTCATCGAAAGCCATCGTGACGGCTGTTGCGTTGACGCTTGCGGCTCTCGCGGCGATCGCCGTTGCTTCTCATCACGAGACGAAGAATTCCGTGAAGACGGTAAGCCCCGTCTCGCAATGGCCCGTCGATAACGGAGCCGACAAAGGATCAGTCCTGGTGCCTGTGGTCGCCCGATAGGCGAGGCACAAGAGGCTCGGCGCGAACAAGACCACGCACCGAGTTTCCGAGGTAGATCGCGCGTGCCGAGTTGATATCCTCAATCCTCAGCGGGGCCTCGACGGCTCTCCCCTCATCGATAAGAGCTGCCCGAAGCGTTCCGGGCAAAAGACCCGCTGCGAGGCGCGGCGTTAAGAGCTTGCCATCCCTTTCGATGAAGATCGTGGTGCGGCTGCCTTCCGTGAGCTCGCCGTTCTCGTTGAGGTAGATCACTTCATCGGCGCCGAGCGTATCGGAATAGTGCTTCCATTCCCGGTCATAAAGCTCTCGGCGCGTCGTCTTGTGGTAGAGAAACAAATCGCCACTGTTCAAGCGCGTGTCGGAGATGACGTAGCGCATGACGGCGTCGGCTGCGGTTTCCGGCTGCGGAGTTGCTGTCGCCGAAACGGCTCCATCTTCATCGAGAACGACCCTTACACGGCGTCGCATATCGGGTTGTTCGGCGATCGCTGCATCGATTGCGTCGCGCACTTTCGTTGCGTCGTAGGCAAATCCGAAATAGGCCGCCGATGCGGCCAGCCGTGCGAGGTGATAGCCTCTGAGCCACACGCCTTCACCCGGCACGTAGACCATCGTTTCGATCAGCTCGAACCGGCGAACGGGGTCGGTCAGAAACTTCATCTTGAGCAGGCACTCGGCATATTCTTTCGGCCCGTCGGAATCAGCGACGATGCCGGAGCCTATGCCCATTTCGCCGGCGCCCCTGCGATCGATCACAGCCGTGCGGATCACGACGTTGAATTGTGCCGAACCGTCCGGCGAGAAACTTCCGATGGCTCCGCAATAGACGCCGCGAGCTTCGGTTTCGAGTTCGCGGATCAGCTCCATTGCCCTGATCTTCGGAGCACCGGTGATGGAACCCGGCGGAAAGATAGCCTTCAGAATGTCGGTTATGCCGACGCCGTCCTTCAGATGCGCGCGAACGCCCGACGTCATCTGATGAAGGGTCTTGAATGTCTCGATCGTGAAGAGATCCGTTACGCTTACCGATCCGAGGTCGGCGATCCGGCCCAAGTCATTGCGCATCAAATCGACGATCATCAAATTTTCGGCGCGGTTTTTGACGTCGGTCGAAAGTCCGTGGCGCACCTCGGCTTCGCCTTCGGGCGTGCCGGCACGCGGCGCGGTTCCCTTCATCGGTCGCGTTTCAATGAGGCGATCATGGAGATCGATGAAGAGCTCCGGCGACGCGGAGAGGATCGTTACATCACCGGTATCGACGAGCCCCGCATAGGCGACGCGCTGTTTCAGGCGGAGGTCGCGGTAGAGGGCGAGCGGCGAGCCTTCGAGATTGAACTTTGCTTTGAACGTGAGGTTGAGCTGGTAGATGTCGCCACTGCGGATGTTCTTTTGAACTTCCTCGAAGCGCTTCAAGTACGAGACGCTGTCCCAGCTATGAGCCAGTTCGCCCAGCGTCGGATTGCCGATTGCCTCTTGCGTCAGCCATCCCTGGACCTCGGCGCCTGTCATTTCGCGGGGCGCGGTGTATAGGCCGAACCAAAGGAAGGGCACCTTGCGCTGCGCCGGCAGAAGACGCGTCAGCCTCGGTTCAAGCAGGTATCCGAGCTCGTAAGAGAAAAAGCCTGCCGCGTGCAGGCCTCGGGCAATGCCGGCCTGGAGCGCCGCCAGCGCCGCTTCGACGTCTTCTGGAGCGTCGGCGCGAATGATCTCGACCGGCTTCTCGAAGAGCTTCGATACGGCTTCGAGGCTTGTGCTGTTGTCGAGCAGCACGAAGCCTTCGGCGAGCGTCGGCGTAGGCCTGACCGATCCTTCAGATCCGATATTGGACGGGGCCGAAGCGGGGATCCCTGCGCTTTTTGAGGAAGAGGAATTCATAGGGCGCTTCTAGCCCGGCCGCCGTCGGATTACCACACCGTCGTCACCGGCAAATCTGCGCGATTTCGCCGTCATGCCTTACCCTGCCGACCTCCTCTCGCCCCCCGGCTCAGCTAGCCGGGTGGCTCTTGTCGGCCGGGCCGTGTCCGAAATAGGTTTTGGCGCGTTCGCGGATCGTCTGGAACACGACATACAGCATCGGGATTATGAAAATCCCGATGAGGCTCGCGGCGAGCATGCCGGCGAAGACAGGCGTTCCCACGTCTCGTCTGCTGATCATTGCCGCCCCAGTCGCGATGACGAGCGGAAGCAGGCCAAGGACGAATGCGATGGACGTCATGATGACGGCGCGAAACCGCATCTCGGAGCCGAGCATGGCCGCTTCGTGAATTGAAAGACCCTCATCCCGGCGCTCCTTCGCGAATTCGACGATCAGGATGCCGTTCTTCGCGGCGAGCGCGATGAGAACGACGAGCCCGATTTGCGCGTAGATGTCGAGCGACAGCCCTGCGAGCTTTATTCCAACATAGGAGCCCAACACGCCAACGGTAACCGAAAGGAGAACCGGAATCGGGATCATCCAGCTTTCATAGAGCCCGACGAGGAAGAGGAACGCGAACAGGACCGCGAGACCTAGGATGATGCTGGTCTGCCCTTGCGATTCATGTTCCTGGTAAGCGGTCCCGGTCCATTCGAATCCGTAACCGGGCGGGAGCGTCTTCGCCGAAATATCCGTCATCGCCTGCAGAGCTGTCCCCGAAGAGACGCCGGGAGCTGCCGAGCCATTGATCGTTATCGATCGATAGTTGTTGTAGCGGGCGATCGTCTGCGGCCCGAGGACGGTCGAGATGGTTGCGACGGACCGCAGTGGGACCATCTGGCCGGTGTTGTTGCGAACGTAGATTTTCCAAATCGCATCTATCTTGCTGCGATCGGCTGCCTCGCCCTGAAGGTTGACCTGCCAGGTGCGTCCATAAAGATTGAAATCGTTGATGTAGGTGCCGCCCAGGGTCGATTGGAGGGCTGCGAAAATATTGGCGATCTCCAAACCCAAAGCCTGCGCCTTCGCGCGATCGATATCCAAGTAGATCGAGGGGTTGGACGCGGTGAACGTCGAGAACACGCGCCGCAAATCCGGGTTCTGATTTGCAGCGGCGATCAACCCCTGCATGACGCTGCCCATAGCCTCGGGACTTGTCCCTTCGAGATTCTCAAGCTGATATTGGAAGCCACCAGTGGTCGACAGACCGACGATGGGCGGCACATTGAACGCGGAGATTTGCGCGGTGCTGATCCGTTGCACGGCTTCGGTCACCTTCGCGATCAAGGCCTGGGCGGAATCCTCCGGAGCCGTGCGTTCTGCAAAGGGCTTCAAACGGGCGACCATAAAGGCGGAATTCGGCTGCGCGCCACTGTCCAGGATGGAGAAGCCAATGATTGCGATCATATCTTTGATCTGGGGCATTCCCCTCAAGACATCTTCGACCTGCTTGACGACGCCGGTCGTGCGATTGACGGATGCGCCATCCGGCAACTGAACCGAAATGAAGAATGCGCCTTGGTCCTCCTCGGGGATGAATCCGGTCGGCGTTATTTTCGACATCAGCAAGATTCCGACACCACACGCGACGATGGCTATGATGCTCAGGAATGATACGCGGACCAACCGCCGGACGATCAATCCATATCCGGCCCGCACGCGGTCAATCCACCTGAGAACGTATCCCATCACGCCGCGCTTCTCCTGAGGCCGGAGAAACAGCGCGCAAAGCGCAGGCGAAAGCGTCAGAGCGTTCAACGCAGAAATCAGCATTGCCGCCGAAATCGTCACTGCGAACTGACGAAAGAGTTCTCCAGTCAGGCCTGGAATAAAGGCGATGGGAACGAACACCGAAAGCAGCACGAGCGTGATGGCGATCACCGGCCCCGTGATCTGCCGCATCGCCTTTTTTGTTGCTTCAACGGGCGAGATCTCCGGCTCCTCTTCCATCACGCGCTCAACGTTTTCGACGACCACGATCGCATCGTCGATGACGATGCCAATTGCCAGCACGAGCGCGAGAAGCGAGACGGTGTTGGATGAATAGCCCATCGCAATCATGACGGCGAATGCGCCGATCAGACTGACTGGAATGGCGACCGCCGGAATGATCGTTGCGCGCAGACTTCCGAGAAATAGGTAAACGACGAGGATAACCAAAACGAAGCCTTCGAAGATCGTGCGAATGACTTCGTGGATCGTATCGCCGACGAACGTCGAGCTATCGTAGACGATGCGTGTTTTAAGCCCTTCGGGGAATCGCGTGGACAACTCATCCAGAGCTTTGGCGACGCTCGCCGACGTCCTCACCGCGTTGGCGCCGGGAGAGAGATAGATGGCGATCGAAACGGCGGGCTTGCCGTTCAAGCGGCTGTGGGTATCGAGGCTCTGAGCGCCCATCTCCGTTCGGGCGACGTCGCGTACGCGAAGCAAAGAGCCGTCGGGATTTGAACGAATGACGATATCGCCGAATTGCTCAGGCGTCTCGAGCCTTCCCTGCGTCTGCAGGTTCATCTGAAACTGCTGATCCGGCAAGGCCGGCTGTGCGCCGATACGTCCAATCGGCGCTTGCACGTTTTGCGCCTGAACGGCCGCAACGACGTCGGATGGTTGAAGGCCCAGGTTGTTGAGGCGTTGCGCATTGAACCAAATGCGCATCGAGTATTTTTGCGCACCGGAGAGGCTCGCCTGTCCGACGCCATCGATGCGGGACAAGCGATCGATTACATTGATCGTCGCGTAGTTGGTTATGAATAGCGGATCTTGCTTGCCGTTATCGGAGTAAAGAAAAATGTACTGCAAGATTGCCGACGATCGCTTTTGTGTCGTGATGCCCTGGTGTTGGACTTCTTGGGGAAGTCTCGAAAGAGCTGCCTGCACACGATTGTTGACGTTGACCGTATCGATGTCAGGGTCGGTTCCCAACTCGAACGACACGGTGAGACCGTAGCTGCCGTCGTTGGCGCTGTTCGACTTCATATAGAGCATCTTGTCGACGCCGATCACCTGGGCGTCAAGCGGCTGGGCGACGGAGGATTCGACGACGGCGGCCGAGGCGCCCGGATATGTCGTCGAAACCTGGACCTGCGGCGGGACAAGGTTTGGAAACTGCTCTACCGGAATCTGCGAGAGGGCAAGAAGGCCGGCGATCGTAATAATGAGCGCAATGACAATTGCTAAGCGGGGCCGATCAATGAAGATAGCTGAGAACATTATTATTGACCGTCGGATTTGGTCGGGTCGGGACCGGCCCGTTGCGCCACCACTTTGATATCCGGCCGGACTCGCTGGATTCCTTCTGTAACGACCCTTTCGCCTTCACTCAGTCCGGTCGACACCATCGCCAGGGCCGGCGTCGACTGACCGAGTTGAATCCTGCGTTGCGTTACCACGTCGTCCGGGCCGATCACGTACACATAGTCGCCCTGCTGATCCGACAGGACCGCAGACCGTGGAATCGCCAGCGCGATGATAGGCTGCACGCCCTCGATGAGCGCGGTGATGAATTCTCCATCAATGAGCCGGCGAAGCGTAGGTTCACCAGGCTTCGCCTGCCTCAAGAGCGGATTGGAAATTTCTCCCCGCACCAGGACCGTATCGGTGCTGGTCGCGACCGTGGGATCGACGAAGTCGAGCTTGCCCCTCTCAGGATAGAGCGTACCGTCGGGCAGGCGGACGCGCAGCACGACCGCTTTGAAGCCGCCTTTTGGCACGTATATTTTGCTCAACTCCAGCAGCGTCCGTACGGACACCGGAAAGACGACGTACATCGGATCCTGGCTCACGATCTTTGTGAGCGTTCCGGAATTCGGTCCGACGATGTTGCCGACGTTGACGGCCGTACGGCCGATCTTGCCATCGATCGGCGCGGTGATCGTCGTGTAGCCGAGATTGATTTCTGCGGTCTTGAGCTGCGCCTCGGCGCCGAGAATTTGAGCTTCATAGGCGTGCTGCTGCGCGATTGCGCTGTCGACACTCGCTTGCTGGCCGGCCGGTCCGGATAGCAAGGACTTGGCACGCCCCGTGGTCAGTACGGCGTTGCGAAGCAGCGCCTTATATTGATTTACGGCCGCTTCTGCGTTTTGAACGAGCGCCTCAAAGGGCGGGCGTTCGAGCTGATAAAGCACGTCACCTTTTTTTACCTCCGTCCCTTCGACGAAGGTCGTCTCTTCCAGCTGTGCCGTGACGCGGGCGACAATATTGACCGTGTTCACCGCTTCGATGCGGCCGATGAACTCCTCCACCTGCGTAACGGGCTTCTTTTCGGCGATCGTGTATCCGACGACTGGCGGGCCGGCCGGCATTTGCGCAAGGAGGGGAGTTGTAAAAACTGCGATGGCGAATGTGGCGGCTAGCGAATGAACAGGGCCGCGAGGCATATACGGATGTGCTAGTGTCATAGCCTTCCCTGCGGCGGCAGAAGTTCGGGCTCAAGCACTAACGCTTGGGATGGAGAACTCAGCTCATAGCCGCAATGGGAGGTTAGGAAACTCAATTCCGTCTTAAGCGGAAAGCTTGCATTTCATTATGTGATATCGCCGCGCGCACTCGATCAGCACACAGATCTCTTGTCATGCGCGCGTGCGAAATGGTCTCTCGCCGCAGGTTTGCGAAGCACTCAATGCAATCGCTAGGACTCGCTTCGTATGGTCAATGACGTATGGGCCGCACGGGCCTCACAGGGCGAGACGGCGCCCGCCATACCGAATAGCCGTGCGCCAAAAGACCGATGCCCCAGCCGAGAAGCACCCAGTAGAACCAGATGGTTTCGGGGTTCATGAAATTTATGATTGCAAGGATCACATTGACGATGACGTAGGCCGTCAGGTGAATCCTGAAGCCTTGGTTCTGCAGCAGTCTGTTCATTTCGGTCTCCGACCGTTAAATTCACCGCTGTGTTTATCGGTTTTTCTCGGCTCGCGCTCAAATTTCTATTCTTAATCGACCGTTGTCCGTATCGGAACTGCTGCTTTCATCGTATCGGAACTGCTGCTTTCATAAAGACGTTCAGTCAAATGGAGCCTAACCTGCCGGGCGTCGGCTGGTGGAGGGCGCTTGGAGAACCTCAATGAGTAACGAGAAGTCGAAGGCTCAGGTGGACAAGGAGCTGAACGAAGCTTTGAAGGAGACCTTCCCCGGTAGCGATCCGATCGCGGTCGATCGCAAGGAAGACGAACCGATACGGCCGGTCGACCGCAGGCCGCCCCTTATCGATAAAGATCTCGTCGAGAAGCTGTCCGAAAAAGCAAAATCCGAACAATCCAAATCGAAATAGTCCGAACTTGCACTATGGCGATCGCTCGCAAAGACGGGCCGGATGATCGGTGTCATCGGGCCGCGGCGTAGTCATCTGCTGGCTTCCCCTCTTACGGGCCGGAATTCGGGTGGGTCGGGCTCGCATTCGGCGACGAAGGCGACGCGGGCTCGGTGACCGTGGAGGCGCCGGTATTAGCGGTGTCGACGCTAGGACTGACGCGGCCGAAGAAATACCAGCTTATGAGCGCCAGCACGATCAAGAGGGCAACGATCCCAAGCGAAAAGCCCGTCGCAGGGCGCGAAAGATCGTCGACTTCGCGGCGCTGACCCGTTTGTGGATCGGTATAGATGGCCATTACGGATTTTTCCTCTATCCATAGTCTGGAAAAATAACAGGGCCCGTGGGAGGAAGGTTCCTGAAACCCTCTAAACAAAGCCCCGTTCCGTCAAATCGGTGATATGGGCGCCATCGCCTATCTGCTGGAATGGAAGAAATTTATGACAATTCTACAGGTTGGAGCTCTTCCCCTGCGCAAGTCGCGCGGCGGTTTCGAGATCCTTCTCATATCTTCCAGAGAGACGGGGCGGTGGGTCATTCCGAAAGGTTGGCCATCGAAGCGGTTGAGCGATCCCAACGCGGCTGCGCGGGAGGCCAAACAGGAGGCGGGCGTAACGGGCAAGATCTCCGGTGAGCCAATCGGCAGCTATCGCTACCGGAAGAGGACTGGAGAAGACATTCGCGTCCTCACCGTCAACTGCTACATTTTATGGGTGAAGAAAGAACGGAAGCGGTGGCGCGAGCAGGACCAGCGAACGCGCGTGTGGTTTTCGCAAGATGATGCGGTCAAAAAAGTCCGGGAGCCGGGATTGAAAGCGCTCATTGCGAGTCTTCAAGGGCGGCCTAAAAACTAACGCGTGCCGCCAGACTTGGACATCGGCGTCGTCATACCTTCCCAGCCGAAAACGGAGCGGCCGCCGAGAGACGGCGAGGCTGCTTGTTCGCGGGCGATGTATGTTTCGAACGTGGGACCGTTGGCTGTGCGTTCCAGCATTCTCGCTTGATCATCGAGCCTCTTCAGCGCGGCGAGCGTTTCGCTATTTCCAAGCTTGGCTTTTTGGACCGCGGACTTCAGGACTTTAATCGTTTCGTCGTAGACGCTTGTCGCAACGGGATAGGGATGACTGTCCTTGCCGCCGTGCGCGAGCGAAAACCGTGCGGGATCCTGAAACCGATACGGGGCGCCGTGCACGACTTCGGCGACCATGGCGAGCGATTGAACGGTTCTTGCGCCTACTCCCGGTATCAGTAGCAGGTCAGGAAAATCTGTAGGACCCTGCTCGGTCGCGGCGGCCAGCGTTCCGTGCAGGCGACGGATGAAGACGTCACTCGATCGGACTTCATGGTGAGCAGGCATCTCGAGATGGGGCAGCGACAGCTGCTCGGGTTGTTCGGGCTTCGACTGCTCCAATAGCTCGGCGACTATTCTATCCGGCCCCAAAGTCGATAGCAGGTCGAGTTGTGCCGATCGCGACGCGTTCGCCCGCCGATCGGTCAGGTTGACGATTTCACCCTGTGCCGGGCCATCGATTGCGGCATGGGGCTCATCTATGAAGTTCGATCGCGATTTCGAAAACCAGTGGTAGCGGCGAGCCTGTCCCTTATCCGTGTTCATTCCTTGTTGGACGACAGTCCAGTTACCTTCGCGGGTCACGAAGAAGCCGTGAAGATAAAGATCGAAGCCATCCTGAATGGCCGCGCTGTCGACCTTCGCGACAAGACGGCTTGCTTTGGTCAATTCGTCGGCATCGATGCCGACGCGTCCACCGATTGCGCGCAATTCCTCCGGTGTACGCCGCGAATGCTTGCCCCGGCCGCCACAAACGTAGACGCCTAACTCGTCCTGCGCGGGTTCAAGCCCGCGCTTCAATGCTCCGATGACCGTCGTCGTCACGCCAGAGGAATGCCAGTCCATCCCCATGACGGCGCCGAACGACTGAAACCAAAACGGATGGGCGAGACGGCTCAATAATTCGTCTCGCCCATATTCCTGCACGATTGCCTCGCAGATCACAGCGCCGAGCGAAGCCATCCGGGCGGAGAGCCACGCGGGCACGTGACCGCCATGCAGCGGAAGATCAGCGCTTCCCGTACGTTGTGCCATCGGCTCCATCAGAACTACTTCTTATAAACGTATGATGAGTCGCTGGACGCGACCACAGGGCCGAACCCTCGGACAAATTTAAATCCCGGCGAGCCCGCTCGAAGGCCGCCTCATATTTTGCCTTCCTGTCCAACCGGGACGCACGTGCGCGCCGCGTGAATTCGCCTAATTTCATGTACCCGTTCCTCTGTGAATGCAGAACACCCGCAGAAAATATTGCGGTCGATTTTCCTCAAAAGTTTGGAGCCTTGGCCCCTCGCCGATCAAGAACAACGCCTGAGGTTGGTTGTTCCCGGACACAGCGTTCAAACCTATTTCTTGCGGCGAACGAACGCAGGCGTCAGCGCAGAAGGGCCCGATGCGATCTCTCTAACGGCCCGAGCTTCGGCTCGATGATCTCGCGGTTCCAATAGAGCTTCGGGTTGACGTCGCGCCAGGCGTGCTAGAGGTGCCGGTTGGTCCAGCGGCTGGCGGCAAGGTGCTGCCGGTGGTTATCCCGATACCCGTCAAACCGCCCTGGAACTGTGATAGAAAGTTTGCCGTGGAAGTCGGCACAGCAAGCGGCGATGGGTAGAAGCTCGGAGAAATCGCCGATGGAGCGGGCGGGGCCGATAGTCCGCTTTGGGTCACAAAAGCATTGAGGGCGATCCCCGATGCGGGTGGCGTCGAAGACGTCAAGACGTCGCCATTCAGCACTGCCGTGTTGGAATTGGTGGGCCCAATCACGAGACTGAGCGAACTCGGCGCAGACGTATCTATTCTGATCGTTTCCGGCGGAGATTGCACAAGAAACGATGGAAGCTGCGAACTCGACGTCGCCCCCAATAACGGATTGGCAATCGCCGGCGTCAGAGGGCTGTTCGTCGTGCTAGTCGCCCCCGTTGCGCCAACGGGAGCTGCCGTGCTTTGCGCGAATGCTGCCTGTGACATGCCAACGATCAAGCCTGACGAGAGGGCAATCAAAAATTTCATCATCATACTCAGTCCTATTTGCCCCATCTTCACATAGGAACTTAGGAGCCAAATCACAGTTCCGGACGAGAAGCCTGAGTGTGTTTTCGGATGAGCATGTTCGTAATGATCAGCGGTCTGAGGGTAGGTTAACCAGTCGCAGCCCGACGTTGATATGGTCTCATCTGCAGAGTTGAATAAAAGACGTAGCTTTAAAGTTGGTGCTCGACCGCCTCTTCTGCGGACGTTGCGGACCGAGGCCGAGTTCAAGCCCTCCAAATCGAAATGCCCCGAGTCTCGAGGGAAGCGCATCTTGACGAACGACTTGTCGGCTTTTGCAAAGCACCCCTACCGCTTTATTATTGCGATCCTTGGCAGCTATCGCTGGAGCCATGTTGCAATACTGGCGTCGGTCATCGCGGCCGTCACATTCTCCGTGTCGACGCAGTATGGTCTGAAGAAACTGGTCGACGCTTTATCGAATCCCTCACAACACGGAGCTGTTTGGGTCGCCTTTGCGATGGTCATCGGCTTCATCGCCGCCGATAACCTGTCGTGGCGCCTCGCGGCCTGGATCGGGCATTCGACGTTTACCGGCGTTTCCGGGCGCGTCCGGCGAAAGCTTTTCCGGCATTTAACGGGACACGCGCCGAGCTTTTTTCAAGGGCAGGCACCCGGCGCGCTCACCAGCCGGATCACAGCCACCGCGAACGCGCTCTACACGACCGAGACCATGGTTACGTTCAATGCCATGCCTCCGCTCGTCGCGACCATCGTTGCGATCATTTATCTGACGACCGTGAGCGTCGCGATGGCATTGACGTTGACCGCCGTCGTCGGAGTTGTTGTCGTCTTCATGTTTTACTGGGCGGCTCGCGGCACGCCACTTCACCATGTGTACGCGCGCGAAGCGGCAAACGTCGATGGCGACATGATCGACGTCATCTCGAATATTTCGGTGGTGAAGGCTTTCGGGCGTATGCGCAGCGAGCACCGCCGTCTCGGGGGCGTCATCAGCCGGGAGGTGCGCGCGCGGAAGGAAAGCCTATACTTCCTGGAACGGCTCAGAATTTTTCATGCCATTGCGACGGCATTGCTGACGTGCTGCGTTCTCGCTTGGTCGATCGTTCTTTGGCAGCGGGGCGAGGCGACCGCCGGCGACGTCGTGCTCGTCTCGACGCTCGGCATTTCCATTTTGAGCGCGACGCGGGATCTGGCCGTTGCCCTCGTCGACGTTACGCAGCACTTGGCGCGCTTTTCGGAAGCTTTGCGGACGCTCCTGACGCCGCACGCTCTCCCGGTCAATTCGTCTGCGAAGCGTGTGGCTGCGGCGCGCGGAGCGGTGGAGTTCCGCGATGTCGGATTCGCCTATCCGGATGGCAAGCAAGTCTTCTCGTCGTTGAATCTCAAGATCGAGCCTGGAACACGGGTTGGTATCGTTGGGCCATCGGGAGCCGGGAAATCGACGATCTTTTCGCTCATACAGAGATTTTACGACGTGCAATCCGGGGCAATTCTTATCGACGGCGAAGTCGGCGCGTTGTTGCCAGACGATGCTCTCCGAAAGGCCATTGCCGTCGTCCCTCAAGACGTGAGCCTCTTCCATCGTACGCTCAGAGAGAATATTCGCTACGGGCGGCCGGGCGCGCGCGATGATGACGTTATTGAAGCGGCGCGGATGGCTCGATGCCTCAGCTTCATCGAGCAGCTGCCTGCCGGTCTCGACACGATCGTCGGCGACCGGGGCGCGAAACTCTCGGGCGGACAACGGCAACGCGTTGCGATCGCGCGCGCATTCTTGAAGGACGCGCCTATACTTCTTCTCGATGAGGCGACGTCCGCGCTCGACAGTCATTCGGAGGAGCTGATCAGAGAAGCCCTCACGACGCTGATGAACGGAAGGACGGTGATCGCTATTGCGCACCGCCTATCGACGCTGAGGAATTTCGACCGCATCGTCGTCATTCAGAATGGCAAGGTGGTGCAAGACGATACGCCAGAAACTTTGATCAACAAGGCCGGCGCTTACAAGTCCCTCGTCGATCTCGAGGTGCGGCGTCTTCAATCGGCCGCGGCGTAAGGATTTATGCCAAGACGACTTTCGCGCCGCCGCTGCTGTTCGTGATATCGATCGTCACGGCGCCGTCTTTCCGTCGCAACACAAAATCGGCAGCCCCATCGCCAGCGCGCATATTCCGCACCGTTATCTCACCTGCTCGCTCCGGCAGATAAGGCGAATTGAGCGTAACAGTCCGGGAAGCGCCGTCGATTTCGATACCCAACAACGACCCCAAGAGATAGGGCATCGAGCCACTCGCCCAGGCTTGCGGCGAGCATGCCACTGGATAAAGAATGGGCGCGCGCCCTGCCCGGCGCCGAAAGCCGCAGAACAATTCCGGCAGTCTGCCTTGCGACATGTTGAGGGCAGCGTCGAGCAGACCATTAAAGACGGATTCGATCTTTTCCGGCTTTCCGTAACGGGCGAAACCCGCACCAATCATCGCATTGTCGTGCGGCCAGATCGACCCGTTGTGATACGACATCGGGTTGTATCTGGCTTCGCTGGTCGCGATCGTTCTGATGCCCCAGCCAGAGAAGAAGCTCGCATCCAGCATTTGCTTGATGACGCGCGATGCCCGGTCTGCACTGGCGATACCAGAACTCAGTGCGTGGCCGGCGTTGCTCGATCGGACGTCGACACGATTTTTGCGGCCATCCAGCGCAAGCGCGTACATGCCGATGTCCGGAGACCAAAACTTCTCCTCGAATTTTCTTTGCAGTTCGATTGCTTCGGCTTTCAGTCGACGGCTCGATGCATCATCGCCAAGCATCGAGGCCATGCGCGCGGCAACAATCTTCGCCTCGTACACATAGCCTTGAACTTCCACGAGTGCGAGCGGCCCCTCTGCGAGGCTTCCATCCTTGTTGAAGACCGAATCGTGACTGTCCTTCCATCCCTGGTTCGACAATCCATCTTCGGTTTCGCGTGCATATTCGACGAACCCGTCACCGTCCGGATCGCCCGGGCCGTTTATCCATTCGAGAGCCTTGAGGACCGCCGGCCAAATTTCGCGAAGAAAGTCCTTGTCGTCGGTCGCCGCGACGTAGGCTCCGGCCAAGACAACGAAGAGCGGGGTTGAATCGACGCTGCCATAATAGAGGCCAAACGGAATTTCGCGCAGCGCAGCCATTTCGCCGTTACGCATTTCGTGGAGAATTTTTCCAGGCTGAGCGTCAGCTGCCGCATCGTGTTCGCTCGCCTGAAAGCGAGCGAGGCGACGAAGCACGCCGCGAGCGATGGACGAGTCGAGCCATAGCACCTGAAGCGCCGTTATCAATGCATCGCGGCCGAAGGTCGTCGAGTACCACGGCGTACCCGCATAAGGATAAGGGCCGTCGGCGGTTTCCGTGATCAGCAATCGCAGATCCGCCATCGCGCGCTTCAGAACGTGGTTGAGATCGGGACGTGAAACCTCGATGCTCGTCGCCTGCAACTCCGCCCGGCGCAGGTGCAGGTGCGCATCGTGTAATCCCTTGATGTAAGAGCACGGTGGGCTTAGGCGATCGCCCTCCGCCAAAGCGGTCACGTAAACGCGTCGCGATTGCTTGGCCGGGATATGCAGCCGGAAGAATGCAGACGTCTCTCTCAGTGATAGGGGCTCGGGATCGATATGTACCGACGTTTTCCGAACGATGCGATCAAGCCCCGTATAGCTGAAGCTGACGGAATCTGAGGAATCCACAGTTCGGCGGACCGTTCCGCGTTTCTCGCGGCGCATGCCGCGGACTTCAAAGATGTCCAAGAAATCGCAATCGAAGAAGACCGATACAGGCAGGTAAAGATCAATATTTGAGTGGTTCGTGAGAACGAGTCGCTGTCGCAGGCTTGCGTCGCGGACATACGTCGTTCTGAAAACGTGCACGACATCCTTGTGAAGCCAAAGCGCACCGTTCGAGTAAACGTCAGTATTCGTGAGATCGGAGCAGAGCTGAAGGTCCTTCCGGTCGAGCGTGGAACCGAGAAGCAACGGCGGGCGCCTCGCTATCAGCAGTTCGAGCCGCGACAGGTAGCGCGTGTCCTTGAAAAAGAAGCCATCCGCGTGGTTGCCGAATGCACCTATGTCGCCGTGCGTATCGACGACCACGAAGGCATCATCGTGCTTTAGCGTTTCGTGGGCTCGCGGCGAACTATCGGCCTCAGCGTGGATATGCTCAGGCTCGTGCTCTGGCGGATGATCCAGCTGCTGTGATGGCGGAACGGCCATCGCAAAACTCCGTTCAAAAAAAGACCGCGCCTAACCTTTACGTTAGGCGCTTGAAGTGGCAAGTGCCACTGCGTCAGTTGACGAGGGTCTCGTGGACGGGGCGGATTTCATCACTGCGCGAGGCTGGCAAGCGGCCGGTCGCGGCAGGAACACGCTCGTAAAGCGCAACGTAAGCTTGAGCCATCGATGCAGCTGTAAATCTCTCCTCGAATCGCCGACGAATGCGTCTGCGATCGAGCGCCAGGACGCCTGGCAAGGCTGAGACTGCGCTTTGGACATCATCCACGATGAAGCCGGTTATGCCCTCATCGATAACCTCTCTGACTGACCCGTGGTCGAATGCGAGAACCGGAGTGCCGCAGGCCATTGCCTCAATCATCACCATGCCGAAAGGTTCCGGCCAGTCGATCGGAAAGAGCAATGCGGACGCTTCTCCGAGAAATTTCGTTTTCTCCCGGTCATTGATCTCGCCGACGAAGTGAACATCATCGCCATGAAGCAGCGGTTTGATCGTTGCCTCGAAATATTCAACGTCTACCGCATCGACCTTGGCCGCGATTTTCAGTGGGAAGCCCGCGGCGCGAGCGATTTCAATCGCGCGATCGAGCCGTTTTTCGGGTGAGATGCGCCCCAAGAAGGCGAGGTAGCCGCCGCGCGGATCGAATGTCGGGCGGTGCAGATCGTCCGGGAGGCCGTGATAGACCGTTCCGGCGAAACTCGCGTAGGGGATCGGCCGACGCTGCGAATCCGAAATGGACACGAGGCTCATCTCGGGAAACGCACGATAGAGGAGCTTCAGGTCCGGAAGATCCTGGCGTCCGTGAAGCGTCGTCAGCGTTTTATGAGCGATCGCCCTGAAGACCGGAAACTGAAACTGATCGATGTGAAAATGGATGATGTCGAAGGTCGAGGCCATACGGCGAATTTTGTCGACCATCACCATGTAGTAAGGAATTGGATCGCGTACGCCGGGACTGGACCTGAGTGATTTTTCGCAACACGGCACCAGCTTCGCCGATGTTATGGAGTCGCCGCTCGCGAAGAGCGTTACGTCGTGCCCTTGGCTCACGAGCTCTTCGGTGACATATGAAACAACACGCTCGGTTCCCCCGTATAGTTTTGGCGGGACGCTCTCAATCAAGGGCGCAACCTGGGCAATCTTCATACGTTGGTCCTTCCCGTGTTCGGAAAGATCAACGTTACGACAACTGATTCGTTCCCGGATTGCGTGCGGCGCGCTGACTATCGGCGTTGGACAAATTCTCAGCAACTCCGCCCTGCGGCAGGTATCGTCAGCACTCGCATTTCCTAGCGCCGGTGCCAGAAGGCTCTCGCCCGGCACTTCAGACCACGGAGGACATCTCTGCCGTGGTCTCGCATCGCGCGGGCCCACAACGATGACTGCTGACGAACGGGTTACCGTGGGATAGAGCTCGGGAGTTCAGAGCTTCAACCGATCGATACGTCTCGAGCGCGATGCCTAGCGGTTGCGGAGGTTCGGGTTCCGCTGCGTCGGGTCGTTGAACAACGGGTCGTAGTATTGCTTTATCGGCTTCGGGTACGTGGCCTCGGGCGAGGATGTATTCTGTTCGGACACGCCGGTACCGGGAAGGCTCGACGGGGGAATTCTAATCATCGGCGCATTGGAGTTCGGGGTCGGCGTGCGAAGCCGCGTTTGCGCAAAGGCAGGCGACGCGGCGAACATCGCTAGCGAGACGAGCGCGAGAATCTTTTTCATCTTCCCCTCCGTTTCCCCGATCGATAGTGCGAGACGCGCCTGGTGGCAACGCCTCCGGATGCCGAGCCCCCATGCATCCTTTGAAAACCGGGTGGCGCGTGTTTGTGAAACTGCGGGTTCGGCGGCGAATCGTGCGCGCGCGACGATTATCTGGGTCTGGCCCAAATCGCAGGCGAGTCCGCCGTGTAACACTTGCCTTGGCAACTCTCCTCCGGGGACCCAAAAAGAGGGCGAAACGGCGAGAGCGCTGAAGACGACCATGGCCGACACGTGCCAGCATGGCTTTGGTCTGAACTTCTGTTGCTGATGCGGAAGGTGAGCCTATGGGAAAACTGGTTCTGCTGAGTGGCGAGCGCGCAAAGAAAGAGCTGGAAGAAAAGCAGCGAATTATCGCCGGATTGAAGGAGCTTTTAGCTCGCGCCGAAGGCGGCGATCTCAAAGCGATTTGCTACGCAAGCGTGGACACTGATGGCCAGAACGTCACGCTTGGAATTCTGCAGGACGACAAAACGGGCCTGCACGAGCTGATCGGCCTATCGCAAATGTTGAGCGACGCCATTCTGCAAAGCGCGCGCGATTAAGCCTGCGGGCCGGCAGACGCGCATACCCTGGGGCAGATGCGCGGGATTCGTCCTCTTTTGGGGCGCTCATTCGAGCCCCCGAAACCGTGCGCACAAATTACCTCCCTCTCCGCTGAGCGATCAATAGTCGCCGGCAATCATTGTGCTCAACCATGCCGTTTGCATCGGCACGTCATTTGGAGAGAGAGACCGTGAAGACAATCGCAATCGCTTTCGCAGTTTGCGCAGCCATCGCAAGCAGCGCGGTGGCAGCTTCCGTCGGCGTGATCCCGCAAAAGGACAATTCCATCGTACGTAAGACGGACGGCCATGGTGGCGGTGGCGGGGACGGCGGCAGATGGGGCGGCCCGGGTGTCGGCGTCGTCGTCGACGTCCCGTGGGAAGCCATGGGTTATGGCAACCAGCCGGCTGCTGATCCTGCCCCAAATCGCTGTCGCGAAGCACGTCACGCTTGCTTCGACCAGTGGGGAACGGATGGCCGGGGGTACGGCCAGTGCATGCGGGCCAACGGTTGCTGATCGACGAGCTAACTCGCTAGCTCAAAGCCTCGCGCTACGCAGAAAAGCTTGGGCAAAAACGAGGTGAGAGGCGGTGTGCCGCTCACCTCATTGATCGTCAAGCGACAGGCTTGTGCGTGCGCTTCGATACGAGGTGCTTATGCGTATGCTTCGACGCGTAGTGCTTCTTGCCGGGCTTCGAGGCAATGTGTTTGTGGCTGTGCTTGGAAGCATAGTGCTTTCCAGACTTATGGATCGCATGGGCCTGATGATGGGAATGATGCGAATGCTTCACGACCTTCTCGGCTGCGCCTGCAACGCCTGCGCCAAGCATCATCGCGACTGCGGCCATCGCCACTGTCATAGCTGTCTTCATTTTTTGGCTCCTAAGTTTTGAAACGTCATATCGACGTGGTGCCCAGGTCATAAGGCGCTTTGCCTGTCACATAGATGAACGAATGAGCCGTTTTGACATACAGTTTCGTAAGGTGAGTACGGTCGTTAATTAGAGGTTTATTCCGCCGAGAGAGAAGCTCTTAGGATCAGTTATCTCTCGCGCAATAGCCTAGCCCTCGGCGGGTCTCGATTATTTTCACCCCGAGCTTTCTTCTGAGGCGCAGAATGAGCGCCTCAATGGCGTTGGCTTCGCGCGGCTCATCGTTGCGATAGAGTCGATCGCCGAGTTCCGTGCCGGGCACCACGCGACCCTTGTGATGAAGCAGATAGCTGAGCAGCCGGTATTCCAGGCCCGATAGGCGGATTGGACGGCCTTCAACCGCGACCCTCATCGTGCTGGTGTCGAGCACCACGTCGCCTGCCGTTAGATGCGGCGCCGAATACCCATGCTTCCTGCGCAAAACTGCCCGGGCGCGAGCAATCATTTCCTCCATCTGAAACGGCTTCGTCAGAAAATCGTCGGCGCCCAGGTTGATGGTTTCGACGCGGGTCGACCATCCGTCTTTTGCGGCCATTGCGATTACGGCCATGTCGCGGCCTTGCTTTCGCCAGCGGCGCAACACGGTGAGGCCGTCAAGCTGAGGAAGTACCAGATCCAGGAAAACAACGTCGAAGTCTTCCGTCGCTCCGAGGAACCACGCATCTTCGCCTTGCCTACAAACTTCCACGACGAAGCCAGCGGCAGATAAACTCGATGCCATGACCTGCGCTGTGATGACATCATCCTCGACGACGAGTGTCCGCATGTTCATTCCGAGTCCGGGTATCGAGGGCCGCTTCCCTGCCCTCAATTAGAAGCGATCACTTATAACTTTGGTCGCTGAGGACGCGTTCAGCTTCAGTGCCGATGATTATTGATACCTAGAGGCGCTGCGCTCTGCATCGGGCGGTAGACGAAGCATCATCGCCCAAAGGTCTTAGCTCGGCGGGACGAAGGTCTGACGCCAAGTGCAAGCGTTTACCCAGTGAGCGAACGCTTTTTCAAAGGCTGTCATCACCGATCAACGCAGGCCTCTTCAATTCGACTCGCGGCTGGTCGGCGAGACTTCCAGAACCTTGGCGTACCGTCTTCGACCTAGGTCTCAGTTGGCTTCTTCCAAAGTCGGACCGAAACGACCCAACAGGATCAGCAAAATCGCAGCCCGTTCGACCGTACCAGCCGCACGCTATCCGCTTTAGCGTCAAAGTTGGAGCAATCCGCGCTCCGGACAATTCGTGTTCCGCTTCGGCTGGCGCCGCACCGGAATGGCAGACTCAGACAATCGCTCGAATGCGGGTCATCAAGGGTGAAACGGCTCATCAGTTGGAGGGTGGTTCAGTGCTAAGGCGTGACGCATACAAAATGTCGAATTCAAAGGCGGCTCCGGCTGAGCAAGGAAAGCGCTTTGCCAAATACGCGGTCGCCATCGCGGCCTGTGTCGCTTTCGGCGCGACGATGGCCCTCGCAAAAGGCGGCACGGCCAAACCGCCGAACCCGAAGAATCCGCCACCACCTGTCGGCATCCTTCCCGCTCCAAGTCCCCTAACGAGGCTCACTCCGGCCACGGTCAAATTATTGACTCCGCCGAGCGCCGCCGCGGATGCGGCAATCCATGGTTTCGATGTAACCGGATTTGTCGAAAGCTATGACGCATCGGCCGCGTGTGCGGGTGGCGGTTCCGGCGGTAACGTCACGATCAACGGCACAAAGATCGTCATCCCGTGCAATCTCATTGTTCAGATGCCGGCAAACACGATCACCTGGGCCGACTTTGTCTCGGGGCTTGAAGGGCAAATATCGCCCGAACCCTACGATCTGGCATCCATCACAAGTGGCAGTCAGAATCCGTCGTTCGAACTTCACCTCATCGGCAACGTCGTCAACGGCACTTACATCGCGGCGCTCGGCTATGCCTCGCAGCAATCCGTCAACAGCGGTGCCGGCATCATTTCGAGCATCGACCTGTCGAACGGGCACATTATTGTTGCTTCGAATAGCGGCGCAACAGTCGAGCTTGAAATCAATGATCCGAAAGGCCGGTTCGGTCGCGTGACAAGTCGCGATGATCGCCTTTCCGTAGACGATGCCAACCCGACGATTGTCGCGTCGACGGGCTATCCAATGTGCGTGCCGCGTTCTGCGAACGATCCCGAATGCCCGCAGAAAAACCGCCCAACGAGCATTGCCGGATGTCGCGATTTCTTGAATGGTCTCCGCATAACGCCCACCACTGCAGGCGCTGGCGTTTTCTTCAACAACGGCGCCAACGGCGGTCCGGCACCGGGCGGCGGCGTTTATTGCACGAGTTTCGTCATGAAAGCGCCCCCGGGAACGCCGCCAGATGCGACGACCCATTATCCGCCGCCGTCAGCGATAGCGTCGGCGACGGAAGCTGATGCGACGAAGCAAGCCCCGTTCGAGCCTGGCGACCACATCACGTGGTCCGGATCTCTGATGCGCGGCGTGACTGGCGCGAACGGCCGTGATGTTATCTCCGTGCACACGATTACAGCCGATATCGGCATATTCACTCAACCAGGCACGCTCCCCGTATATCTACATATGGGAGAGTTTGGCTTGGCCGGCGACATCAACGCAGCCGGTCTGTCCATCGCCGGAATTCCTGAGGAAGTGCAAAATCGTATATTCCTCGAGGCCGACGTCACCGACATCACGGCGATCGTCGATGCTTATCTCGTCGATCAGGATGGCGCAGGTACGGGCTTTGAAGTCCAGCGCTGGATTACACCGCTCAACATGACCGGCAGAACGAACGCCGGGTTGGACAGCGCGAAAGCCAGAGCCATCGGCTTCCAGGGCGGCGGTGTCGTACCGGGTTCCAACATCGTATATCCGAAGCCCGACGGGTTCGGGATCGAAGGCGGCATCGTTACCCAATTGGATGGGGCGCAGATCAGCCGGGCACGCCTCCGGGCTACCAAAGCTACTCCGGGCATCCTGACATCACCGACCCGGACTATTCGCATCGTCGCAAGAGGCCTCTGCACGCCGGCAAATATCAATCCGACAGCTGGCCTCTCGTTCTCGGGCGTCCCTTCCGTGACCACTACGCTCGGGTGGACCGGCGTCAACACATCGAACCCGAATGGCACGACCGGTACTGCCGCCATCACTTCCGACGGCGCCACTTGTGTCAATCGGGCCATCGCCGGTAATGGCCTGTCGACGGGTCAATATGTTGCTCCGGTGTTCGAATTCATCTTCCCGGAAAATGTCGGCAGAGGCGATCCTATCGTCTCCAACAATTTCTGGGATCTGAACTTCCTTTCCGGAGATGCGACCGCGCCAGGCCCGCTCGTTCCTCAGCCGTGGTGAGGAACGGAGACTGAACAACTGGGGACGCGCGAGTGCTGCTGCACTTGGGCGTCCGCTCCTTGAATGAAAGAGTTCTCCGTGATTTCCGGGGCGGAATGCAAAGCCGTGGAGGAGGTTCCATGCTCTTACCGTTTGCAACCGCTCTCGTTCAAAGCCGCTGCCTGGCCGCTCTCGGCTTCGCCTTATTGGGTGCGGGCGCAGCATCAGCAGCGAACGTCTCACTCGAAGTGGCTGACGGCGATGCGCATGTCGTGGTCGAAGCACAGGATGCGACCGTTCAGGACGTGTTGCAGAAACTATCCGAGGGCCACGGCTTCAAAGTTGAACGCGCGGATCAAGCGCGAGACGACGCCAAAATAAGCGGTCGCTTTGAGGGGCCGTTCTCTCACGTTCTCGAGCGTGTCCTCGAGAAGGAAAATCATTTCGTAGAGCACGGCTCGAACGAACCCGGCGCCATTACCCGCGTCGTGCTCTATGGCGCGCAGCCGGCTATCACACCACAAGCCGACGCGCCGTCTTCATCCGCGGCGGTCGCTTCGCCCCCGCGCCCGAAGCTCGTCGAGATTAAGGCGCCTCGAATAACGCAGGCCACACCTTCTCAGCGTGCAACGAAGCCTGCGTCTCTTCGGCGTTTAGTCCTCAACCGGCAAAAGCGACCATTCCAGAAAATTGCGAATTCAACCGCGCAGGCTGCGAAATAGACGACGCGCCAAGATCAATTGCCCGCCGTCAAAACGGAATTCACGCACGAATCGAGTTCATCGCTTCCGACGCTGCCGCTTCCCTCGATGAGCTGATCGCCTTTGCGCCACTCCTTCAACAGGAAGCCGCCGCGCACGCGCGGTTCGAGAAGAATTGCTGCTTCTCGCGTAAAGCCGACCTTCGCATTGTTGCCTGAACGAACGGACACACGGATGCGGAGTGATCTTCTATCCGGCCGGCTGGAAATCTGAGCGGGAAGAGACAAAGCCAGCACTTCCGGACTCGCGACGGTGATGTCTGGCGCGGAACGACC
This sequence comes from Hyphomicrobium sp. ghe19, assembly GCF_902712875.1. Taxonomy (NCBI): domain Bacteria; kingdom Pseudomonadati; phylum Pseudomonadota; class Alphaproteobacteria; order Hyphomicrobiales; family Hyphomicrobiaceae; genus Hyphomicrobium; species Hyphomicrobium sp. ghe19. The sequence goes on from NZ_LR743509.1 coordinate 3,807,470, forward strand.
GGAGTGCGTCGTGACAAGCGAACGGGTGCGCGCCAACAATTCCGGTGTCATACCGAAAACCTGATCGAGTTCGCCCACGGTCATGAATGGTGCGTTTTGTGGCCGATAGGCCAGCCGCGCGGCTTGATACTCCGCGGCTTCCGCCCCGCCGGGCGACGTTTCGTCGTCGGCATCACGGAAGTCGATGACCGCGGCGGCAAGGCTTTTTGGATTGTCGGCTCCGGCGTGAGAGAAGAGCGCTTCAAGCACGTCGTTCGATGCCGAATTTATATCGATCAAGCCGGCTGCGGCGTTGACGGAAATGGTGGCGACCTTGTTGGCGACCGCGCAGCTGACCGGAGCGCCGTTCAGACGGAACGATCCGATGCGGTCGATATCGCCCGTCTTCCGCACGAGGTAGCGAATTGTAAGACGGGCGATGCCGTCGCTCAGCTCTTCGACCTCAGCCCCTCGCAGCAGATTGGCGTTCTGCTTAATGTCGGTTGCAACGGTCCGCGTGAGCACGATGCTGACGAGCGCCAAGAGCGCCAGCGTAAAGAGGACGGGCAGAAGTATGAACCCGCCATCCCTCCGGCCGTCAGTACCCGGGCGCACGAGTGTTGCGGCCATTCCCATTTACGATGTTCGATCCTGCTCCCGTAGAACATAGCATAACAAAAACGGGCCAATCCGGCAAAGCATCCGCTATTCTCGATGAATACTCCTATGGTAGATTAAGGGCGCTCCGGAAACGCGAGATTCGAGTCCGTAATGCTAAGCTGGCCAATACGCCGCCCAGAGAGCGAAACGCGTGCGCCGGATGCCGGCTTTACGCTTCTGGAGATGCTCGTCGTTCTCGTGATCGCTGGACTGACGATCTCTGTTGCATGGGCGACGGCCCGCTCCAAAGAACCCGATCTTCGGATGCTGTCCACTCAGCTCGCGACGGAATTAAACTTCGCTCGCGTCTCGGCGATCACCGAAAACCGCTCTGTTGCTATGATCGTCGACCAAAGCAGCAGAAGCCTGCGATCGACCTCGTCGCGGTCGGGGCTGCATCTGCCTGATGCGGTTCGCATGACATTCTCTCCATTGGAAGGTATCGGCCGCGTAAGCGTCGGTGGCGGCCTCGTATTCTTTGCTGACGGTAGTTCTTCGGGAGGCGCCTTCAAGTTATCCGGTAGCTCGCGCGCTGTCGTTGTTTGCATCGATTGGCTGTCGGGTGCGGTGACGCAAGAGGAAGTTCGCCGATGAACCGCGCTGACGGCAAAGACGCGGGCTTTGGACTTTTAGAAGCCCTCGTCGCTCTCGTGATCGTGGCGCTGGCGCTTTCGACGTTTTGGGCAACCATGGGCGGCGCGTACAGAGCGTCTCAGCGCGCGAAGAGCTACGCCGGCTCGATCATCGCCGCGCGGTCGCAGCTCGATGGTATGGGCATCGACGATCCCCTGCAAAGCGGGACCTTTACCGGCACATATCCGAATAGAGCTCACTGGCGAATGACCGTCACACCGCTCGACAAGCAGGGGCCGGAAGGCGCTCAGCCACCGAATTCGCCCGCCTATTGGATATCGCTCGAGGTTCTAGATCGGCAGGGGAAAGACCTGTTTGTATTGGAAACCGCCAAAGTCGCCGGCGGCTTGCCATGACCCATCCGACCGACGTTCGCTCGGGAGAAGCCGGCTTCACATTGATCGAGATGCTGGTGTCGCTCGCCATTCTTGCGCTTATTTCGGTGACCCTCGTCCAGATGATCTACGGGGCGCGTCGCGTATTGAGCTTCGTCGACCGGGCGAATGCCGTCGCCCCGATCATGAGCGCTCAGAATTATCTGCACGATGCCTTGGTGGATTTGCAGCCAATCGATACTGCGGCGGTGGGCAATCGAACGGTTCCCGGCGTGCAGGGGGATTCAAATCGCATCGCCTTCACAACTTCGTATGCGCCGCGCGGCGCCTATCAGGGACTTTATAGGGTTAGTATCGGCCCCTCGCCGAATGGGCGGGGCAGCTTCGATCTCGTTGCCGAGCAGGAGCTCTTTCGACCGAATGCGGGTGAGGCCGCGCCTGCTCCGCGTCTGAGATCGAAGCTCGTCGAAAATATAGCGAGCGTAAACTTTTCGTACTTCGCGAAACGCGATGGCGAAGGCGAAAGTCATTGGCAATCGGATTGGACATCTGGCCTCCCCGACATGATATCGGTTGACGTTGCCTTCCCCAAGAACGACGTCCGAAGGTGGGAACGGTTGACCGTCGCCGTTGCAGCGGCCGCAACGTATGGCGTCAGGTGCCCCAATCGCGTCAATTGCGACTGACGCTTACTATCTAAGGCTATTGTCGCGGGCCGCCGATCTTCATTGGATATCCGGCGTCGCGCGGCGGCTCGTAGAAGGGGCCCTGCGGGTATGCCGAGCGCTCGCGCTCCGTGCAATAGCGCTGTCCATTGACCTCGGTGTAGCAGTAGCGGCCACAATACTCCCTCTGTCGCATCCAATAGCATCCGCGATGTTCCGGGCCCGCCGGATTGGGATAGTTCGGGACCGGATGGATTCGGCCTGCCTCGGCCGTCTCAATGCCAATCATGAGATTGGCTGCCGTGAATGCCAGCAATGTCACGGCCGGGATCTGGATTATTCGCATTCGAGTCCTGCGCCTGCGTTCGTCCATCAAGTTCCGCGAACGGTTTCTTTCGGAGTAAGGAAGCGGTCATTCGCGATGAGGGATATTCATTAGACATATTATTTCGGCGGAGTTTATCCGAGTTCGCTTCATCTCACAGGTACCGGCGCGCAACATCTTGCTCAGTATCAACCGCGTCAGCAACGTGGAAGCCCTGTTGTGGAGGGCCATTGGCGTTGCTGGCTCGTTCTGCGCGCGCGATTCCATATTTTGAAGACGGGCATGGCGCCCTTTCCGGTTGGAATTTCGAATCCGGCTTCGCGAACGAACGTTGCTCCCCCGTCCATGCGGGCCGCGACGGTTACTTCAAAAAAGTGGCGGCCCGAGGCGACGATAAATTCCGAAGGCAAGCGGCCTTGCGCCAACGACGATACGTCCGCGTGGGGAAGTTGACCGTACCCGCGCGTCACGATGTCGGCCAGCCGGGCCGACGTGGTCTCTGGATCAAGTCCCGCTGTGCCCGAATAGAGCGTTACGTACGGCCAAATCGCTTCGATCATTCCAGGATCGAGCCCGAGGACTTGGTGTAGTTCCTCGCGGCTATCGAAGGCCGTATTCTTCGGTCCCCACGTTTCGCCAGCGGCTAAGTATTCGTCATGTTCGGCCCCGTTTATCCGCCTATCGTCGTCGCGATCCCTGAAATCGATGATGCGATCGGCGAAAAGGGTTGCAGAGACCGGCGTGGCTCCTAGACCCACGAAAAGCGCAGATAGCAACTGATCGTTGGCCAAGTTCAGGTTGATTTTTCCGCCGGCTTCTTGAACCGCGATGACGAGTTCGATGCCCTCTTCGGTGTGACAGGCCCATTCGGTGCCGTCGATCGAGAAGCGGGGTGTGCGACCCGTATCGCGCTCCGTTGCAAGTTCGAGGGCCGCGATGTTGACGCCCGCGTCAGCAGCAAACTCTGCCTGCGCGGAATGCGTGATGCCAGACGCCTCGCGCAGATAGCTCTGCACAGCGCGGGAAAAGACGGCTGCGACGAGTGCGAGCAGGATACAAATCGACAAAACAACGACGAGGATGAAGCCGCCTTCGTCGTGCATATCGGGCCGCATTTGCTTCAAACCCATGAGCCTACCGATGCTCTGGCACCGGCCTAGCGAATTAGCTGGTCGACTCGCTCCCGCGTGTCAGGCGGCGTCCGGCGCTGCGGCCGCGTCGAGAAATTGAGTTTGTCGCGATATTCGGCCGTTACTTGATCAATCTGGAGATGGTCGCGGATGACTTGCGGAGTAATCGCGATGACAAGCTCCGTGCGCTTTATCGAGTCATCCTTCTGCTTGAAAAGGTTGCCGACGTACGGAATGTTGCCGAGGATCGGAACCTGGCCGCGGTCGCGGCTCGCGCGGTCCTGAATAAGCCCAGCGAGCACGATGCTTTGCCCGTCTTGCACGTTGACCGTCGTCTTGATGCGGCGCTGCTGAATCGTCGGCGAGTCGATCGTAGATGTTGTCGTTTTGATAACGTCACTGACTTCCTGCTCAATGTCCAACACGACATTGCCGGTATCGCTCACTCTTGGCGTGATACCCAGGATGACGCCTGTATTGCGGAAGGAGACGGTGTTGACGAGGGGTGCGTTCTCCGTAACCGTGGAGACAGCCGATTGCGTGACGATCGGCACTTCATCACCAACCTGCAATACGGCCCTCTTATTTTCCACGACCATCAAAGTCGGAGACGAGACGACGTTGACGTCGGTGATGGTGCTAAGCGCGTTGATGGCGACCTTTATATTAGCGACGTTCAGGAAATAAGAGAAACCTGGAAACGCCGTAGAAATCGCGCTCGACTGGATGTCACTCAAGCCGAAGTTATTGCCGCCTTTTTGAAAGAACCAGCGAACGCCATACTTGAGCTCGTCTGTGAGCGTCACCTCGGCGATCGTCGCTTCGATCATCACCTGATTTCCGGCGATATCGATGGATCGCAGGATATTGCTGACGCGTTTGTACTCGGACTTCGTCGCCGTGATCACGAGCGAATTGTTCGGTTCATCGGCTACAATAGAGATTCCTGCTGAGCGATCCTCCGGTGGCGCACCGCCGCCGAAAGCAGAGCGCTGACCGCCTCCGGTATCGGCCTGCGTTGCATCTGGAGCGTTGGCAGCCGCGTCGCCGCCACTATCGGAGCCCTTGGGCACCGGTGCGGGAGATAAGCCTGCTGTTTGACCAGGACCGTTGATGACGGGCGCAGCGACGGGAGCAACGTCCAAACCGCCGCCATCACCGGGGGTGAACTGCGTGTTCGCGGGCCCACTCGAACTTGACGACGAGCCGCCGGGCGACGATTGCTGACTCGAACTGCCAGATTTGTAGACCTTCTGCAAAAGCTGCGCGAGATCGGCGGCCGGGCGGTTCTGCACGTGGTAGACGAACACCTGCTTTTCCGTTGCCTGGCTTGCGAGATCGATGCGCGCCATCCAAGTTTCGGCTTTCTTCAGGTATTCTGGCCGCGAGCTGATGACGAGGACCGACTTAAGCCGTTGGTTCGGGATAAACCGCACAATTCCTTTCGTCGGGCTGTCTTTGTCGTTCGCAAAAATAACGTCAAGCTCCGACGCGATCGCTGCGGGATCTCCGGTCTCGACCGGAAGTATCGCGAAGGACATGCCGCGCATCCAGTCGACGTCGAAGACTCCGACGAGTTCCTTCATTGAATTGAGTTCCGACTGCGTGCCGGAGATGAGAAGAAGATTCCGGTTGGTATCGACGCGCAGAACGCTCGCTTCTGGCGCAGCCGATTTCAGTATGCGTTCCATTTCCGGAGCGGCGACGTAAGTCAGCGGGACGATTTCGTTGGCGACGCCAATCTGCGTGCCATTTCTTGTGCGACGAGCTTGCAGCGGAGCGCCCGTGGCCGCCGCATCTGCGGCAGGAACGACTTTATAGACGCCGCCATCCGCCACCACCGAGATGTCTTCGGCACGAAGAACGGATTCGAAAATCTCTAGAAGCCCGGCCTTGTCGACGGGATGGACCGTACGCAGGGTGACATAGGATTTTATCTTGTCGCTCACTACATAATTGACGCCCAGGATATCGCCCAGGATCGTTTTGGCGACTTCCGGAACTGAAGCGTTCACGAGATTTATCGTGATCCCGGCCGAATTCATTTCGCTCGTTGGCTGAAGAGGGGCAACGCCGCTCGTTGCGCCTCCGGCTGTTGTTGCTGTCGTTATCTGCGAAACTCCCGGCGTTGCCGCATCACCAAGGCGCTTCTCCGGTTCCTTCGCAAATTCACCTGAGCCCGTATAGACGCGCGTTTCATTTACCGGCTGCGGCGAGGGGCTCGAAAGGGGCGTTCCCGTTGGATGCGACGCCAAGGCGGACCTGCCATCCTTTGGCGGACCGGTAATGGGGTCTGGCAACGACAACTGCGCATATGGCAACGAACAGCCCGCCAACGCTAGGCTGCAAATGAAAAGCAGGACATGTCGATAATCAGTCAGCATCGCTACTCTCATGTGCGATTCGTGGCCGATGCTCAGTCTCGAATTGAAGATATAGGGTGGGTTACCAACAACCCTGAAAAAAGCAGTTCCATTCACTCATCACCGCGCACCTCGCCGCCCCTCCGCATGCTCCATTTCCGTCAACGGACTTTATCACTATTTGCACAGAATATTTTCCGCAAACGCGCGCTGGCAATTCGGGTCCCTCCGCTCGAGTCTGTGGTATATTTGCCCCGCGCTGATTTCGTTCGCGCCCCGATCCCGCCCCTAAAAATAGCGGTTCAGCGTCGGCGGATCAGACCAAGGTCTGATCGCAATCAGGACGAAGGGGCATGGCCGAGCGACTTAATCACCCGGAAACAGGTGCGTAGCGGATCTACGAAGACTTCCATTAACTCGAGTGGCGCCGATCCGCCCCTTGGCGGGATCGGCGGTGTTCGTTCCCGAGCGATTACTCGGGCAAGCCGGTTGTTTTTATCCAGTGCGCGGGGCAATTTCCATGTACCTACCGAAGGACGCATCCAAAATTCGTCAACGCGAAGCCGAAAACGCGCGCAGAAATCGCGCCGAGATCGTCAAGGCGCTGGCTGACGGTCAAATTACGAAGCGCGATCTTTTCAGGCTGGGACTTTTTACAGCAGGCGGCGTTCTGATTGCGAAGAACGGCCTCAGTCCGTTTGCGCGCAGCGCCTTCGCCGGCGGCCCAACGGGCGTGCCGCGTACGCCACTCGGTGCGGCGACGCCATTTACGCAGCCGCTGCCGCGTTTGAGAGAACAAACACCCTTACAGATAACGCGCGTGACGCCTAGCGGCAGCTCGAATCCGGCCGATTTGGCCACTACGGACCCGAGACTCCACCAGGGCGATTGGGCCCAACCGCACGAGCGCTGCAAGCGTCTCTCGTACCACGACGATTACACCAATTATCAGAGCGGCCAATCCAACAAGGACCCGTCGAAAAACGGGAATCCTTATGTGAATCCCACGACCCTCCGCGGCCCGCTGGAAGGCAGGCCACCGGGAGAAGCATTCTCCCATCAACGATGGGACGAATTCTTCCCGAAGGCCGGCTACTACATGTCTCTCGCTCAGTGCGATGACGGCACCAAGTTCCATCCGCTGCTGCCATCGCAGAATCCCAACAGCGTCTGGTGTTATGGAACCGGCACGAATGCACGTGGCGTGATGCCACCGCCGCTCATCAAGCTCCGCTACGGCGAACCGGTGATGATGCGCGTTTACAATCGCCTGCCGGTCGACCAAACGCAGAACGGCGGCTTCGGGCGCAACCAGAGTCAGCTGCATTTTCACAATATGCACAACGGCGCGGAGAGCGACGGCGCGGCGAACGTCCATCACTACCCCGGCACCTTTTACGATTACCGTTGGAGCATGACTCTCGCCCGGCGAGATTACATAAATACGGCGGCGACGGATGATCGCGCGTCGGGTCCAGACGGCAACGGCGGCCTCGTCAATGTTCCGGGCGACTGGAAAGAGCTTGTCGGGACGATGTGGGCCCACGACCATCGCTTCTTCTTCACGGCTGAGAATGTCTACAAGGGCAATCTCATGATGAACAATGTCTACAGCGGTCGAGATCGCGGCAATGAGCGGCCGCTTGGAAATGCGAGAAGCGACGCGGTCGGCTTGCGGCTCCCGAGTGGATACGTTCACGACTGGGGCAACACGGATTTTGACGTCAACATCATTCATTCCGATGGAGCAACAGATTCGAGCGGCCAGTATTTCTTTGATATTTTCACCACCGACGGCTTCATCGGCGATCTGCCTCTGGTAAATTTCGCCTACAAGCCCGTGATGGAAGTTCTGCCGCGGAAGTACCGCTTCAGAATTCTGAACGCCAGCATGTCGCGCTTCATTCAACTGGCAATTGCCGACTCGAAAGCGAAAGCAGTCCCGTTCCAATTCATCGCCAATGACGGCAACCTCGTCGTCAATCCGCTGACGCTCACGCAGCTCGATCAGCAGGGCATCGCCGAGCGATATGACATCATCGTCGATTTCTCAAAATACTCGGTCGGCGACGAATTATTTTTGGTCAACGTTCTGCAACAGACCGGCGGCAACAAGCCGGACGGCGCGGTGTCGCTCGCCGATGCCTTCGCCGGAAAATCGCCGGACCCGGTCGTCGGTAAAAACTTGAAATTCAAAATCGTCAGTCAGCTCCAGAGCGTGGACGATCCGACGCTGACGCTTCACGCATCCGACCCCGATCTCAGCCAGGTTCCGACTACGCTCACGGAGCAGATCCCGATTGTTACGCCTGTGCGCACCCGTGTCGTCGAGTTTGGCCGGGGCAACGGCGACTCGCGCGGCGCGAACGGCCAGTGCACGCCTGACTGCTCAGAGGTCGTACAGGGCTTCCCTTGGATCATAAAGGTGAACGGTCAATCCGCTCATTCCATGAACGCCAATCGGATTTCGGAACTCATTCGTCCACTAAAGCCCGGCGAGGCCGAGCACTGGACGTATATCAACGGTGGCGGCGGGTGGGATCATCCAATCCATCTTCACTTCGAAGAAGGCGTCACGATGAATCGCGGCAAGGACAGCATTCCGGCGACCGAGAAACTTGTGCGAAAGGATGTGTGGCGTCTCCGCCCGTCGGGTCAGGTGCAGTTCCAGGTGCGGTTCGGTGAATACGGCGGGTCTTACGTGAATCACTGCCACAACACAGTGCATGAAGACTTCGCGCTTTTGATGCGTATCCAGGTGCTCGGTGGAGAGCGAACGGAAATCACCCCGACGCCCAATCCGACTGAAGACGGCATTGTTTGGACGACGCCGCAAGTTCTGCCGGAAGGAGATCCGGCCAATACAAAGTTCTTTAATCAAAACGTGAGCGGCGGCTCAGGAAGCTCGTCAGCATCTAGCGGCTCCGGCAATTCCTCGGGCAAAGGCAAAGGCTAAGAGAATACCCCTGTCCTGCTGAGGCAAACCTCAGCAGGTCGCGGGATTGCGCATGCCGGCTTGAGCTTCCGATGGAGCGATCGTGCGTTGTTTGAAAATTGCAGGCATACCCGCAGCCGCAGTTATCGCGATGGCCGCAGTGGGCGTTGTTGGCTTTGGCCTGACCTTGAAAACTTTTGTCTTTGCGCCGGGAGTCGATACTTCGTTTTCCACGGCCGGCGCGGACGCGCGTTGGGGCGGAAGCTACATGCCGAACCTTCCCGTCGTCGACCAAGATGGAAACAAGTTCCGATTCTACGATGACCTGATCAAAGGCCGGAAGGTCATCATCAATTTTATCTACACGAGCTGTTCCCAGATCTGTCCGCTGACGACGTCACGGCTTGCAATTCTGCAGGAGAAGCTTGGCGACGCTATGGGCCGCGATTTCTTCATGTATTCGATCACTATCGATCCCGAGCATGACGGACCTGCAGAACTCAAGAAACACGCCGATGCCTTCCACGTGAGGCCCGGATGGCGGTTTCTCACGGGCAAGCCTGAAGACATTGCCGAGATCCGGTACAAGCTCGGCGAGAGAAGCAAGACGCTGAACGACCACAAGCAGGAAATTCTGCTCGGCAACGATGCGATGGGCAGCTGGTCGCGCGATTCTGTTTTTGGTGACGTCGATCAGCTCGCGCTCACCATCCGGTCGATGGATCCCGACTTCAGGGTCTCCGACGCCTTGGTGGCAAGCGCTGCAGAACCTACCGGGGTCGAACTGGCTCCCGGCCAAATGCTGTTCTCCAGCATGTGTGCCGGTTGCCACACCATCGGCGGGGGAGACCGCGCCGGACCCGACTTGAAGAACGTGGCGAGCCGTCGCGATCATTCGTGGCTGCAGAATTTTATTTCCAGACCGGATCAAATGTTTGCGCGGCTGGATCCCGTCGCCACGAGCCTTGCGCAGAGGTATCCAGCGGTCCGCATGCCGAACCTTGGACTGTCGCCGTCGGACGCAGAGGATGTCATCTCATACGTTGCGTCAGTATCCAGCCCGCAGCCGAGTACTCATGTTGTCGCCCACGATCCAAAGGACACACGAGGAAATCCCGAGTGACTACCTGCTGAGGGCGGCGGCTTTGATATCCGATGACGGCGCGTCATAGGAGATCCGCAGTTCGTACTTTTTACCTTCGTTTTCTATGACGGCCATCTCGCTGGTAATCGTGCGGACTCGCCAACCCTGGACCGAGTCTCCGATCAGCACCCAGCTTCCCAGGTCATCGCTCGATTCCCGGATCAATGCGCGATCGTCGCCCGCGCCGATGTGGAGTATGCCGACGAGCAGCAGCTGCTCCGGTGCGACCGTCGCCGCTGCGGAAACGGGTGTAGCATAGGCCACCGCGACTTTCTTCGCTTCGACTGGCCGGCGGGATGCATTGAATATCGGCCGCGTCGTCGTCTCAGAAAGATTGCCCGGCCGAGGCGGCGGCGCGATTACGGTTGCGTCCGCGTCCGAGATCGTCGTATCGCCAGCCGCCGCGCCGTCTAGGTCAGCCGATATATCGATCGGTCGAGACCACAGATCCCAGGCTGTGTAAGCCAAGGCCAAATTCGTCGCAACGAGAGCAGTCATAATCAAATGGCTGCTGGAAATCTTGGCTTTACCCGCTGACATATCACTCACTCTTCGTACGCAATGCCACTGCATAAACGTCAAACCGCGCGTCGAGCGCACCGGCATCATCTTCGTTCGATGCGCCGCCCAAGGCGGAAGGCGTAATTTGCAGATAGTCGACGAGCAACGCCGGCTGGTGCTCTTCGATGTCGAGAAGAACCTTTTGCACCCTTTCGATCGGCGCCACGATTTGTACTTGCGCACCTACGAGGTGAAATTCTTCGCGATCCCGGCCAGGAAGACCGCGCGTCAACCGGGGCTTCACGCCGTTGGCCGCCATGATCTGCGCGAGCTGCGACTGAACGGAGGCTAGCCGAATGGCTTCACTCGCGCCCTCAATGAATAGTCCGCTGTTTCGGGCGGCCTCGGACCGCTGGTCCAAGTCCCGAACGGCTTCACGATCGTTGACGATCGTCTGTAACCGGCCCAGCACCTTGCGCTCGCGCTCCAGACTATCCTTAAGTTCAGACTCGGGCGCCATGAGTGGGATCACGGCAAGCACGGACACACACCCGACCACGAGCAGAACAAGGCCGACTGCAAGAAGCTGCCGCACTGGCTTCGAGATGCGGTAGATCATTGCGCTTCCTCCCCTGTCTTCTCCACGTCCTCTGGAACGTTGCGCAGGCGGACGCGAATGCCGAAGCGTTCCTTGTCCTGGAGAGGGTCAAAGGTCAGGGCCGAGGTCGAGGTCGCATCGACAAAAAGCGGCGATTTTTCGAGGATCGGAACAAGCGCGCTCGCAGATGCCGCGAGCCCCGAGATGTCCACCGTCACGCCGCTGATTTTGATGTCCGTCACCCAAGCCGAATCCGGCAGAAGCCGCGTCAGCTCTTCGAGGATGGCGACACGCGAAACCGTTTCTCGCCGAAGCTGATTGAAACTCGCGATCGCCGCCGCCGTGGACCGGTATTTCGTTGTCATATCGCGAACGGTCTTTGCCTCGACCTTCAGACTCGCCGTTTCGGACTGCAACTCGGCGAGCGCCGCTTGATGCCTTGAGATATCGATATATACGCAAGCCGCCGCCAGCAGCAGCGCGAGGCCGGCAAGGCCGATCAACATCTTGATCCGAACAGCGGCGTTGCGCCGGGACGGCTCTTCAAGAAAATTTATCGGGACAATTGACCCGGCCTCGTTTGAGCACTCAACGGCGGTCACCTTGAGGCCCTGCGCCTCGATGTCTGATCTCAGCGCGTCGACGAGTGTTTTCTTGATGATGTATTGCCGTACCGATTGCTTCCAACCGCCGCTTTGCGACTGGTCAACGGTGTAGGCCGTATAAACGTCTTTTTGCTTGAATGGCGTCGAGCGCTCGAGATCGAGAGAGAGCAGCGTGGCGAAATCGCGGGCGGCGGCGCCCGGAAGAATGACGTTGCGCACAAAACACGCCCGATGCGGGAGGCGTATGCCCACTGTCGCCGAAGGGTTCGCGCGAACAATACCAGCCAGCAGCGATAGCAACTCCGGCAATGCAAGAGGGGTTTCGTCCGAAGAATTCGCTGACGTCCGATGTCTGCGCGGCTCGATCAGGCGGTAACCGGCGGGTTGGAGCACGACCACAGTATAGATGTTGGGATTATCTGAATCCGCCGCGGGCGACGCCGATACGATGCCGGCCAACTCTGCGCCCCACCACGAGAAAAAGCGTGAGAACGGATCGGAAATAGACGCCAACATAACAAAGTGCCTTACCGGTTACGCAAAACGATCGCGCGGTTTTCCTATGAGAATAAAGTAATAGCGATGAATTTTGATGCCCGCCCCTTTTTCTCCGTGTACTGTTAAATAAGCTCCCGGCGCGTTCGATTGGCAAATCAATTTTGGCGGCCGGCTGCACTTTCATTAAAGTGACGTTGCCGCGGGAGCCGCGCCTAATTAGAGTCTCGAAAGCCCAACCGCGTTAATTCCCACAACCGAAAGTTAAGGCCGAGGAGAAATTGGACGGCATGCCCGGCATCAGAACAGTCTGCCGATATCGAGACGGCGTGAAGGCTGAGCCGCTCCAGGGACCGGCATTTCGGTACGCGGTGGCGTTCTCAGGTTTCTGCCTGCTGTATCTGGCCAGCGCTTTACCGGTTGCGGCAGGCTTGGGCACCAATGCAATCGCTCTCTCGCTGGGTCTCGCAGCAGCGCTTGTGGTCCTCAGCACGATAGACGTACGAATTCAGCGCTTGCCCGACAATCTTACGTTTCCGCTCGCTTTTGCTGGCATTCTGGCGAGTTCAAGCGGCAGATGGGAGCAAGTGATCTGGCATGTGGGGGCAGCTTTATTGGGCTTCCTCACGTTGTACGGACTAGCAGCATTCTATCGTCATTTTAGAAACAAGGACGGGCTAGGGCTTGGAGACGCAAAGCTACTCGCGGCCGCCGGCGCCTGGGTCGGCCTCGACGGCTTGCCCAGTGTACTGCTTATTTCGAGTGGGGTAGCAGTCGTTGGCGTTCTTCTTGCAAAGCTAATTGGAACTAACGTAACTCGGGAAACTCGCATTCCCTTCGGTCCGTTCTTGGCCTTTGGTCTATGGATTGTTTGGTTATATGGGCCTTTGGTCTGATGCGAATGGCTATTGGGGGCTGCACTAGGACTTTGCAAATGAAAATACTTTTACAGCGCCGCAATCCAAACGTCGCCAATAGCGTCGTTTATGACAATGCAAAAGGCGACTCCGGCTTTACATTGCTTGAACTTCTCGTCGTGCTTGGCATTATCGCGCTTTTGGCGACGGTCGCAGCCCCGCAAGTGCTCGGCTATCTCGGCAAGGCACGCACGGGAACGTCGAAGGCGCAGATCTCAGCCATTTCGACCGCGCTCGAACTCTACGCTTTGGACATGGGCACCTACCCTTCGCAGCAGGTCGGCCTCAATGCGCTAATCCAGGCGCCGCCGCGCGCCGGTGCTTGGAAGGGCCCATACCTCAAGAAGGCCGAGGGGCTCGTCGATCCTTGGGGCCATCCTTATCAATATAAATTTCCGGGGCCTGGCGGCGGTCCTCAAGTCTTTACGCTCGGGCGTGACAACAATCCCGGCGGCACCGGCGAAGACCAGGACGTCTCCAATTGATCCGCAGGGCTAGGGCTGCGGGCGAAGATGCAATTCAACGCGCCTCGAGCGCACATCGGAACGGCCTCCCGGCGACTTGTATGTAAATTCCACAAGCGTCGGAAGGGCGTCTTTTCTCGCCCATTTGTCGGTCCACTGTGCTTTTGCGCTGTGCACCGGAACGCCGAAGTAGCTCAGCGCGAAGTCCGTCGCATCGGTTAGCAAAATCCGCTGACCCTCCGGCTGCGGCGCGTCCCGGTGGTCGGAAACGGTCCGGAATGGTTGCCAGGTTAGGGCAAGCGATTGACGGCCATCGGGCGCAGCAATCGCCGACAATGAGAAAAGAAAGAGCCCGCCCTGTTGAGCCCGACTGATCATCGGTGCGACGAACTTCACCGAGCGGGGCTCGCCGCTGAATACCATCGCGAGCATCCCATCCGGCGAATTTTGATAAATCGGCGTCGCTTCCGACAGTTGGCGCTCGAGGAAAGCGAGCGAGGCGGTCGTAACGGATTCCTGGTCGAGCCTTGCCGTAACTTTGAAGGCGCTTTTGCTGATGCGTAGAGCGTGCGGCAGCGCCGCGAGCAACAGCGAAATAAGGACCAACGACACGAGCACTTCGAGTAATGTGAATCCTGCTTCCTGCGGTCTGAGGCGCGTGTGTTCTCGAACGACGCTCGTCATGACGATGGAAAAAGCTTCAAGGTCGTCAGACTGATTTTTCTCGGGCGCAGGCCGCTGTCGCGCCAATTCACATCAACAGTGACCCAATATCCGCCGATTTTTAGCGGCGCTTCCGGAGGCGGTTCGGGCTTATATCTTGAAGCTGCCAACTCCCAGGACATTCCGCCGCTCACGCCGGTCTGGTGCAGCGAATCCTCGAAAACTTCTGAAGTACCCGCCGATTGCAGAACGGATCGCGCAATTTCCAAGGCCTCGGCTTCTCCGTTGGCGATCCGGACGCTCTGCATTCCCCGCCCGAGCGCATACTGAGCAACGACAAAGGCGCTGGCGAACATGACAAGGGCCACAATCGATTCGATAAGCGTAAACCCGTCGTCCCGGGTTTCCGAGAACTCAAAAGCTGCGGTCAACTTGGGTTGCTCCGGTCATCCAATCGACGATGATATCCGCCTTGCTCTTGCCGGCGCTGAGCGAAATCTTTCCGCCGGTAGAGCTGCCGTCGGGCTCAAAATTCAACGTCGCAAGCGCGGTCGGTCCGGAATTGCCGATCGTTGCAGTAACCTCGACCGCCGCCGGTATCTGGTGAGCGTTGCTGTCGCCGTCTGCCCAGTACTTTCGCCGTGCGACATCGATCATGACCGACCGGCTGGTGCTCGTGCGTATGGCGTCGGCGCGCGCGGTTCGAAATTCTGCAGCGATACCTACGGCCGTGCTTCGGAGCGCCAACGCACTACTGCTGCCTCGCGTCTTCGGAAGCGCAATGGCCGCCGTGACCGCGATGATGACCAGAACGACAAGTAATTCCAGCAGCGTGAAGCCTGCCTCCGTCTCGACCGGTGAGCGATGCTGTCCGCGGATCATTGCAAAGCCAGATTGTTGACGCTCAGGATCGCGTTCATAACCGAGACGATAAGACCGCCGACCATCAGGCCGATAAATAGCGTCAGAACGGGGGTCAGCAGTGTCATCAGGCGGGAAATTTGGCGCGCAAGCGTCGCCTCATAAATGGTGGCGACGCGCGTCAGCATCGGTTCGAGCTGACCCGTTTGCTCGCCGACAGCGATCAAGCGGAGCGACAGTTCGGAGAAAAGGCCCGATTGCTCGAGCGGCTTTGACAGCGTGCCGCCTTCCTTTAGAGTTTCGCCGGCCTGTGTGACCGCTGTCGCGAACGCGCGGTTTCGGAGAACCGCTGCAGATATTCGAACAGCGTCGAGCATTGCGACGCCGTTGCGAGTGAGCGTCGCAAGGGTTCGCGCGAGACGGGCCGTTTCCCGGTTCGCAGAAAAGCGGCCGAGCAAGGGTACGCGGAGGAACGCCCGATCCAGCCATTGACGGAACCCCGAATTGCGGAACGCCAGGGCAGTTGCAATGAAGAGCCCCGCGGCAACGGCCGCGACCAGTGCCCAATTTTGCGAGGCGAACGTTTCCGCATCCACGAGAAACTGGAGAAACGGCGGCGGCGGTGCGCCTGCATCCTTGAACAGAGGCAGCACGGTCGGGACGAGAAGGGTCAGAATAACGCCAACGGCGACGGCCGCAGCAGCCATGAGGATCGCCGGGTAAACCAGCGCTGAAGATATTTGCGACCTAAGCTCTGCCGAGCGCTCGAGAAAGCCGCTTATGTCTTCGAGGACATCCCCAAGCGATCCGCTTGCTTCTCCCGATTCAACGAGCCTCCAATAATATTCCGGAAAATCGCCCCCGCGCGCCGCCATGGCGCCTGACAGCGAAGAGCCTCCGCGCACGGCTTCGAGTATTGCCTGAGTGCACTTGCGGACTCGCGCCGGCATAAGCGGCTGCAGACTGACGATGCGCAGCGCTTCGTCCAGCGGCAGATCCGCGTTGATCAGAATTGAAAGCTCGCGGGTGAAGAGCGCCAAACCGGAAAGGGGCAGCGATCCACCGCCGAAGACCTCGCGGTCCCACCATCGCTGACTGCCGGCTGGCTTAGCCTCGAGGAGATCTAAGGTATAGAAACTCTGCTTATGAAGCGCTTCCAGCGCCGCTTCGCGCGAGCGTGCCTCGATATCACCCTTCTTTAAGGCGCCGTGCTGATCGTAGGCTCTGTATCGGAATTGAGGCATGTATCAAACCGGGCTACGCGCATAACTTCTTCGACCGTCGTCTCGCCTTTAAGTGCCTTCAGCAGTCCTGCTTGTAGCATGGTCGTCATACCCTGAGCCATGCTCACTCTTTCTATTTCCCCTTCTGAGTTACCGATCGAAATGGTGTCGCGAATTTCCTCCGACATCGTGAGCAACTCGTAGATCGTCGTGCGGCCGGAGAACCCCGTGTGCCGGCATGCCGGACATCCGATCGCGCGGTGCAGCCGTGGCTCTTCGCCGTTCAGCAGCGCGATCGGGTCTGCCCCCGTCGACCGCAGCCAGCGCATGACGCGAGGTGTTTCCGGCGACGGCTGCGAGCAATTCGAGCAAAGCTTCCTGACAAGCCGTTGTGCGAGTACGCCCTTTACGGTGGACGCGAGCAGATATTTTTCGACGCCCATATCCAATAGCCGTGTCAAGGTCGCAGCGGCGCTATTGGTGTGAACGGTCGATAACACCAGATGCCCCGTCAACGACGCCTGAATGGCGATTTGCGCCGTTTCGAGGTCGCGTATTTCACCAACCATGATGATGTCGGGATCCTGACGGAGGATCGAGCGCAGGGCCGTCGCAAAGTTCAGGCCGATCTTCGGTTGCACTTGAATTTGGTTGACGCCGGCGAGCTGGTACTCGATCGGATCTTCGACGGTGAACACCTTTCGTTCGGCCGAATTCAAAAGACTGAGTGCCGTATAAAGCGTCGTGGTCTTGCCGCTTCCGGTCGGGCCGGTGACCAAAATTATCCCGTTCGGCTGGTCCAATAGCTGGCGGAGATCGTCGTACGATCCCCCTGAAAAGCCGAGCTTCGGAAAGTCGAGCTCGACGCTGCTACGATCAAGAAGGCGGAGGACGATGCTTTCGCCCCACAGCGTCGGCATCGTCGAGACGCGGAGATCAATCTCTCGTCCGCGGACATTGACCTTGATGCGGCCGTCCTGGGGCAGGCGCCGTTCGGCTATATTCAGACGCGCCATGATTTTGACGCGTGAGCCAAGGGCTTCTCGCACGTTGATCGGCAGCGTCTCTATCGTATGCAGAATGCCATCGAGACGGATGCGCACCCGCACGCAATCTTCGCGCGGCTCAATGTGGATGTCTGAGGCCTGCTCGTTGGCGGCGCGTACGATGAGGTCTTGGACCAGGCGAATGACCGGGGCTTCGCTCGCCATGTCCTCGAGGCGCTGGACGTCGGCGTCACTCGCTTCGGCGGCCGATGCCGAGGAGCCTGCATCGATTTCCGGCTTCGCGCCGTTGCTGACGTAGAGCTTCCCGATCGCCTTTTCGATGTCTCCGAACGCTGCGATGCAGAGTTCAATTGGGCGACCCAGCAAGTAAGCGATTGCGGCAATGCCGTCGCGATTGAAGGGATCAGCGACCGCGAGCTCGATCATTTCGCCTTTGTCGGCCAGCGGTAGAACGCCGCTCTGCTTCAGAAAGGCCGCATCTATTTCCTCGGCGAATAGCGGTCGCTCCGGAAACGCGTCTTCCGAGACAAGCGGAAGGCCGCAGTATGCCGACAGGGCCTTCGCCATATGCCTGTCGGACAGCAAGCCCAGGCGCATAATGACCAAGTCAAAGCGTTCGCCGGATTGCTTTTGTGCGCGCTGCGCCCGCCGAATCGCCAATTCGTCCAAGAACGAATTCGATTGAAGAAACGACGAGAACTGCTCGATGAAATCGGCCGAACGCGGATCGCCACGGAGCGGATCAACGGCAACGTCCGCGAATTCCCCCGCTCCAAGCGCCACCGTCAAACTCCCGCGTACAAATTCAAGCGAACTTGAATCTATTTTGCGCCTTTCAGTTCATAACTTCCAGTAGGGTCACGCCGATATCGTGAATATCTTTCGCCCGCCGGCGCGACGAGGGCTTATTCCAAAAATCGGCCGTCGGCGGAACAACTACGACCGAATGACCGAAGCAGGCCAGATCGGAAACGATGCTTGTTGGAAGTGTTTCTTCGTCGATCGCAATCAGTGAGGAGGGGCGGGCGCAAACGAGTGCCAAACCGGTTTCGATCGGAAACCAGCCTTCCAGGATCACTTCACTCCGGCTGTTTACAGCGTGTATTTCGAGGCCGTCTCGCTGCGCCGTCAGGCCAACGCTCCAGGCGGCCGGCGTTTCGACATCAAAGTCCATCATGGCCTGCCTCGTCTCTGAATGCTCGCTCGGCTTCAACTCCTACTCATTCTCGCCTGACAGTTGTTCACCGTCGGCTGTCAGGAACCTGTCAGGATGAGCGAGGAGTGCACCGATGCTACACTGCGATTAACAAAAATACGAATTAGGCACCGCCGGCGTTCGCTTTCAGTTTGAGTAAAATGTCTGGAACTACTATAAACTAATCCGACAACTGATGTTTTGATTGCGAAAACGCTTTAGAAACGGGCTGAGTATCGTGGCCAATGTGCGTGTTGCGGTAATAGACGACCATCCCTTATTGCGGGCCGGCGTAATTCATTCTCTCAAAGCAGCTGGCGATTTCGACGTGGTCGCGGAGGGCGGGAGCGCCCACGATGCCATTGCGATTGCTCAAAATATACGTCCGGACGCGATCATATTGGACGTTAATATGCCGGGGTCGGGCCTTGAAGCGGCATTACAAATCTCAAAGGCCCACCCGAAAATTCGCCTCATAATGCTAACGATCTGCGATTTGGACGATAGCGTCGCGACGTGCCTCGAAGCCGGTGTGGCGGGTTACGTACTCAAGGGAACGAGCCCGGCCGAACTCGCTCGTGTGGTCCGCAGCGTGTGCGAGGGCGAGTCTTACGTAACGCCGGCGCTGGCCGCTCGCATATTGACGAAAATCCGTGTTCGCACCGCGCCTAAGGCGCAGTCGGCACAGAACGATCTCACGTCGCGCGAGGAGGCGGTCCTCGATCAACTGGCGCTCGGGCTGAAGAACAAAGAAATTGCCCGCGTCCTCTCGCTCAGCGAGAAAACCGTCAAGCATTACATGACCAGCATCATGCAGAAACTGCAGGTTCGCAGCAGGCTGGAAGCGGCGCTTCGGGTCAAGGAACGGTCTGTCTAAACCATTGGAATTTCTCGCATGTCGACTCGGCGTCGCTAAGGCGTCTGCGGTGGCCGATGTCGAGGCCGAGAGATATTGGGACTGCGGCCTAGCCACGGGGAGCGGTTAAGAGGTCAAGGCGAATGAAAATCTTGGTCGTCGAGGATGAGCCAACGATCGCCGAAGACATCCGGTCAAGCCTTACCGAAGCGGGTTACATCGTGGAGATCTGCGACAGCGGCGAGGACGCTCTGCTGCTCGGTACGACCGAGACCTACAGCGCCGTCATTCTCGATCTTGGTCTACCCAAGCTCGACGGCCTCAGCGTTCTCCGGCGTTGGCGCGCCGATGCGCGGTCGATGCCGGTTGTCGTGTTAACGGCGCGAGCGTCCTGGGTCGAACGTGTCGAAGGGATCAATGCCGGCGCGGACGACTACCTGCCGAAACCTTTCCAGATGCCGGAGCTTCTGGCGCGCCTTGGCGCCGTTCTACGGCGCGGCAACGTTCAACGCACGTCAACGATCACCGCCGGGTCGCTCCGGCTCGACACGGCTCAGATGAACGTGACGGTCGAGGGAAGAAACGTTCATGTCACTCCGTTCGAATTCCGGCTCCTAAGCCACCTCGTGCACCACTTGGGCAAAGTCGTCTCTCGGGAAGAGCTCAAAGAGCATGTCTACGGGCACAACGACGGACGCGACGTCAATGCCATCGAGGCCATGATTGCGCGTCTCAGACGCAAGATCGGCATCGACATCATCGAGACTCGCCGGGGTCAGGGCTATATCGTGAGCGCGCAGTTGTGATGCGAGCAGGATCGCTCAGCGTTAGATTATTGGCGGCTTGGCTGGTCTTTCTTCTTTTCACGTTGCCGATGGCCGCCCTGGGACTGCAGGTCCTTTTCCAACGAAGCATCGATAGGGGCGCGGTATCCGACCTCACGGCCGACCTTCAGCTTATCGCCGCTTCACTCGAGATCGATGAGCAGGGAAATGTGAATCTGGTCGATGTCCCCGCCCACCCCAACTTCTTATTGGCTTACGGCCACCGGTATTGGCAGCTATCCGAGAATGGCCGGCCAATCTTGCGTTCGCCCTCCTTGTGGGCGGAAACACTCACTCCGGCTACGCCCGCGCGAATGGGCGAAATTGCCGTTAGCCGCTTTTCCGGGCCAAATGACCAGTCTTTGCTGGGGCTTGCCACAATTGTTCAGCCGAATGGCAAGGGCGATCGAAAATTCGAAATCGTTACCGCGATCGACTATGCAGAGATACTGGTCGCCCGCCAGAAGTTCTCAAATGATGTGTGGGCTGGCGTCGCCGTAGTCTTTTTGCTGATTATCCTTGCTGCGTCGGTGCAGGTGTTCGTCGGCCTGAGGCCCCTGCAGGCGCTTCGAGCCTCTTTGACGGCCGTCCGCGACGGTAGCGCGCGGCGAATTGAAGGGAACTTTCCGACAGAGATCGTGCCTCTCATTTCGGAGACGAATGATCTTCTCGCCGCCCGTGACAATGCGCTTGCCGCGGCAGGCGCCCGAGCCGCGAACCTCGCACATGGTCTCAAAACTCCCCTGGCGGTCATGGCCGCCCTTAGCCGGCAGCTAAGGCGCGATGGGTCCGCCAAGCGGGCCGCGGAATTCGAAAAGCAACTGGAAGCCATGCGCTGGCATGTCGAACGGGAGCTTGCTCTCTCGCGGCCGCGAGCGACCGAGCTCACCGCACGTACACAGATCGATGCTGCGACTGAAATTTGTGGGATCGTGAGTGCGCTGAAGAAGCTGGCCAAGAGCGAGGAGCTTCACTGGCAGGTGTTGGTCAATCTGTCGATGCCATTGACCATCGATCGCGCCGACTTCAGCGATATCATGGGCAACGTTCTGGACAACGCTCAGAAATGGGCTCGTCATCAGGTATTGGTCGAAGCCAGCCAGACGGCGAATTCCATTCTGCTGACAGTGGATGATGACGGTCCGGGGGTCGAAGAGGAGCAGATGGGGCGCATCTTACAGCGGGGGGAAAGAGCAGATCCTACAGTGCCGGGCACCGGCCTCGGGCTTGCGATCGCCAGCGAGCTTATTTTCCTCCATGGAGGCCAATTCCGGTTGTCGCGCAGTTCACTCGGGGGGTTACGCGCGGCAATCACGCTCAATCAAGGCTGATGCCGGTCGTCTGTCTGATCCGTCACCGTCGCAAGTGAAACTGATCGGCATTCAGAATTCATCTCGCCGTTATCTGCCGACAGAATGCGCGCATCCTAGACAACGAAAGGCGTCCTTTTTATAAGAAATAAGGGAATTGCGCCGACTATAGAGACCAAGATGGGCGCCAAAATCGATCGTATTGCCGGACGTGCTTATTCGCCGCCTGCCGAATCTCTCGCGGGAATAGCGAACACGTCTCGTCGTTTGCCTGCGACTATCGCAACAGCATTTTTACTGGCCGCAATGGCCATTACGTTTTTCGCAGATTCACATATGGAATCACGCATTATCGAAAATGCTTCGATAACCGCTGCGAATTTCATCGAAGGCTTCCTCGAACCGCTGGTCCAGTCTCTCGCCGTCGGGCCAAGCCTCACGACGGATGAAAAGGCAGCTCTCGACAAGTTGCTCATCAATCCCGTTTTTCGCAAGAACGTCGTCAACTTGAAGATCTGGCATCCTGACGGCACAATCGTTTTCAGTGATGAAAAGAACCTCGAAGGTATCAAGCTCGAACTGCACGACGAGCTCCGCGGCGCGCTCAAAGGCCGAGTCACAACGGAGCTGAGCGAGGCTGGGCACGATCGAGTTACCGGCAAGCGCGATTTCGTCGTTCCGATCGTCGAAGTTCATGCGCCTTTACACGCGCTCGGATCGTCACCGGTGATCGGGGCCGCAGAGTTCTTCATGGATGCCGACGCGCTTTCCAAGGATTTCCGCAAAGCCCGGAAAGTGAGTTCAGCTTTCGCTTTCTTTTTTGCACTGCTCTCAGGGATCGCCGCGCTGGCAGTGCTGCGCGAAACCCGAAAGCATCGCAACTTTCGGAAAAGCGCGATCACAAACTACTTGATGGCCGCGGACAGCCTCCGCAGTCATGGTGCGACGGCTGAGCCGGCCGCAGCACCCGGCAAAAATTCCGACGACGGCAAGGCGACGTCGATAGGCGAAGTCATGGCCGATTTGCATGATGGCCCCGCACAACTTCTTGCCCTTGCCTTGCTCAAGCTCGACGCTCTTGGCCTCGCTCCCGATGCACACATGCCGAAGGCTGCTATCGACTCTGTACGTGGGGTGACCGGAGATGCCTTAAAGGAAATCCGCAACATATTACGGAAATCAACGAACCCCGATCTCGAAAATTTGACGCTCGATCAGGTGCTCACGTTCGCCGCCCGATTGCATGAAGAGCGAACGCGAAGTTCTGTTGCGCTCAGCATCGGTCCATTACCCCGGGTGAGCAGCGATATTTCTCAGTGCCTCTTTCAATTCGCGCGCGAGGCGTTGAACAACGCGTTCTGGCACGCCGGCGGGAAGGGACAGTCATTGCGTGCGGAATACGACGGTCGCTTGCTCACCGTCGAAGTGCGCGACGAGGGTACTCAGTTCAAATCTCATATAATTGGTCCAGATGAGAACGCCTCATTCGGTCTGTCCGGGATGGTACAAAGGATAAGATCAAAGGGCGGCGTCCTTGAAATTTATCCCTCGCGCGGCGAGGGAACGCGTGTCGTGGCGACATTCGCAATCGAGCAAGACATCATCGCGACGCTGGTGTCCGCATGAGGCGCGGCCATATCCGGTAGATGTGCAAGGCTGGCGCATTGCTTCGTTCGCGATGAGCGTTACCACGCGGAGCAGGGTTCAGAGCCAAATCGAATCGGAAGCGACTGAACTCAATTGCATCATCTGGATAACGTTCTGGTCCCAGCTCACATTGGTGCCTTGCAACGAACGATGGACGTATTCGGCAACGACCAGAAAAATCCATAAGGCACCGGACCCGAGCGTCAGTAAAACGCCGAAGCGAACAGTCAAAGCCAGGCCACAGCGAAGCTGGCGCAGCTTTTCCGGCGCGTTAAATTCGTCAAGCGGCGTCTTGCCGTATGGCAATGCGAAGACTGCGAGCAGGATCAGGATACCGGCCAGAAGATTCCCGGCAATATAGACGGTGCGCAATATGGCTATGGCGTCATCCACGCAGCGGTTTTCACTATCGAATGATGCTTGCCCGAAATTGCGCATCATTTCTGTTGTTTGCTCGATGCGTGCCTTCTCGATTCACTTGATGACCTGATTGAATACGTCCTGGAGACGACGTGTGTCTGTCGTGTTGAGCGTACCGAAAAGATCGCCCGAGTTGGGGAAGCAGACCTTCAGCCCCTGTTGACCAACCGCCGGCAGGGTGACGACGATGTCCTTCGCCTGTTGGGTTTTGGCCTTGGCTACATCTAGTTCGCCGTTTGCAATCGGCAACGAGGGGTGGTCGAACACTCCCGAGTGGCAGGCAACGCGATTATCGGTGAGCGAAAGTAAGAATTGGACGAGATCGTCTTCCTCCTCGTCCGTCAAACCAAGCGCATTATTTGTCGACGTTGCGCTAGCATCGCCGATATCCGGATCAAGATTTGTATGATTGACCACGCCGAACGGCGTGGGTGTTGCCAGTCCTGTGGTGTCGCTATCGAGCGGACCGCGACGATCGCCGCCGCGATTGTAGAAGCGGACAACGTCCTTCAGCGTCGCTTGTCCGCCATTGTGGAAGTAAGGCGGATTGAGACCGACGTTGCGAAGGATCGGGACTTTGAATGATCCGTCCACGGAGTCGCGTGGCGCCGAAGCTGGGTCGGTCAGTGAAGGAAGGTTGTCGCAAGGCGTGAATATTGGGGTTGCAAATTCACAAGGCCTGGAGTCGAACCGGTCTACGCTTTTATTTTTCTGGTTCAGAAGACGCCATTTGAACTGGCGCGTGAATGAGAGGTCAAAGCCGTATGGATCGAGGGCGCCAACACCGATGTCGTCTGACGTCGGCCGGACGCCGATATTGTAGAAGCCCGTGTCATAGATCCCAGGACGGCCGTCTCCCATCAGCATGCCTTCAATCGCTTTGGGAGATTCAGTCGAAAGACTGGTCACTGTCGCCCCAGAGAGGAGCGGCCCGTTGTGGCAGGCAACGCATTTTCCCTTGCCTTCAAAGATCGCCAAACCCGCGACCGCTTGCGGGTTCATTGCCGCCGGGCCGTGGTCGAAGGGCGAGTCATCGGAAATGAGCAACTGCTCATAGGCTTGGATCGCCAATCCCCAAAAGAGCGAGAAGTTCTGTTCTTCCTGCGTATGCCCCTTGACGAAATCAAGGGTTATGGCGCCCGTCGCCGGATCGACGTTGAACCATCCGGGACTGCTCCAGTACTTCGGGAAGAATGCTTTTTCGACGAGTGCCTTGTAGGTGGTTTTCAGTCCGGTCTGCGACGAGGACGGAATGAGCGCCGGGGTCTTGCTGAAAAGGCTATCCTGGGGATGCACGACCTGCGTCGAGAGCGGCCGCATCGGGAGGAGCTTCGCGCCCAGATCAGCAAACGTCTTTCCTGCGCACGACATTTCAAAGTCGCTCAGCGGAGGTCCGACCGCCTGTGAAGCGAGGCTCGCATTGTCGATGAGCGGCTTCGTTATAACCAAAGCCTTACCGGATGGGACGAGTATTCCAGCGCCCGCTGCATTGGGGTTGCCGGCCGACGTGACCGGATCCAGCGGCGTGAATGTTCGCGGGCCGAATGGATCGACGCCATTGAACTGGCTGTTCGCGCGGCCGTCCCAGAACTGCCTGAAATTGAAAACTGCGTTGATTGTCGTCGGGGTCTGCCGTGGTTCGACTTTTCGATAGATGAGCCCGTTCGCGTGAAAGGGATTCCCCGAGGGATTCGTATTGGGATTAAACGGGCTGTAGGTCAGATTGCATTTTTCGCTCGAGCGAGACCTGCCTCTGAACACGTTTCGTTTCAGGAGGAAAGCCGTCAGGAGGTCTTGACGCAGCGATCTGCCTCCGGAAACGAAGTCCCCCGCATAGGTGCCTTGCGATGAAAAGACATCGTTTGTGTCGAAGATAACTGAAGATTCGCGATTGTTGATATCGGCAAGTTTGTGGAACGGGAAATCCAGGGCTGCGAATTGTTTGTTGGGACCCGCGATGCCAGCGTTGTTATCCCGCGCGTCAAAGATATTCTGCAAGGCGACCACGGTGTTTCGGACGCTGGGATCCGTTTGATTTTTAGTCCGGATGTCGGCGCCCGCGTGGAAATGACAGGTCGCACAAGCTTGCCCGTCGCTTCCGACCTGCGTGTCCCAGAACAATGCCTTTCCAAGCTGCTGCGCGGCAATCGGATCTCTGATATATGCGCTCACGTCGGGCAAAATCGGCTTTACGCCGACGAGGGAGGGAATGTCGGCGACCGGATCGACAACCTGCGCCGACGACTCGTACACCGGGAGGCCTGCCGATGCGATCGCCACCGCGACTGTCCATGCGGTGAGCCTGGTTCCAAAGAAGGCAAGCGATTTGCGCACCTGTCTTTTGCGATGTTGCGTGTCAGCGCCTTCGCTTATCCAATCAACGCACACCATATTTCAATCCTCGAACGCCACTCACCAGGCCGGCGAAGAACTCAGCAAGAAGCGCGCCGAGCGCTGCACGACGAACGATAATTGCTTTGGATTCTTGGAGTAGATCGGAACGGATGGGGTCTGGAGGGTGCGCGCGATTAGACCTTGGTCTTAGCCAGCACCGTGAATTGCCGGACCATCGTCGAGCAGATGATGCCGGCGGCAGAAAAATTGCGGCCGGCCGGAGTCCGCGTCGCGCACTCCCTGCCGTCGCCGACGTACCGAAATGAATCAAATGACATATGAAAAAGGAAAATAGGAATAGGAGCGGTCAATCCGCTCCATTCCAGGCCGTCCCGAGTGGAAGTCTACTCGCTTTCACTCATGAATTTCTCGGCGGCTGTTACCAAACTCGTCTTCGGATTGGCCGCGCAGTAATCGGCGATGTCGCTCGTTTGCTTGATGAACTTCTCAACATCCAGCATCGTCGAGCCGTTGTTGTAGCTGGCGTGATAGCCGGCGAGCCACATGAACGTATCACCGATGTTTTTCTGGACGTCCTTGTTCGTCAGAACCGTCTCGCACGTTACGATAGCGAGATCGACGCTCTCAGGGCTCGCGTCTTCGATATTTTCGCCCATGAATTTTTCGCTCGCCGACAGCACGCCGATGCCAGGATGCTCGGAGCAAAACTCGACGGTTTTGTTGAATGAGTCCGATAGTTTGACCCAATCGACGACGGTGCCCTGATCGACGGTGGCGTGGTATCCGCCCATCCAATTCAGAATGCCGTTCACGAATGAAATATCGCCCTTCGACTTTGCTTCGTAGGCCGAGGCCAGTCTCTCGCAGCTGATTGTCGATACGTCGATTGGATCGGCCGACGCTGCAACCGGAAGCACCGCCAAGAGAAACAGCGAAGACAATACGGAAAGGAAGATACGCTTCATAGAACAGTCCCTGATTGACTCACCGGCCGCCGCAGTGCCTACGAGCCGGGACGCGGGACGATCCCCGAGCCGGGCCTTCTTATCGTAGAGAGATTAACCAATAGGGAAGAGTGATCGCGTTTTGAGGGCTGGTCCGGTGAATAACGACCAGCTTTTATCCGTTGTGATGTCAGCCGATCGTTGGAGGATTCGACAGTAGCGAACCGAACCAACCACGAGCCAAAAACGCTCCTGTCCTAACGAGGCACGCAGATTGCACTCGTTGGGATGAAGCACAGCGTTAGAGGCGCCGGTGGCATGTTTAGAGACAATGTTATTTGGGTCGATTTCCGCGTTTCGAAGGATATTAGAGATAGGCAGGCCTTATCATTTGCGGAGCGCCTGAAGGCGAGTTCCGCACAAACGCGCGGCCATATCGAGGCGACGAAATCCGCGATCGAGGTCGTCAGGAAAATGCTCGCCGGTTCGCAGGTATTCCCCAAACGACCTGATAAGCCATAGCGCCGGACACGACCGAAGCTTCAGGACGCTCTTCTTCGGCTGGGATGCGCCGGATAGAATACGTCCGATCCCCTTATCCCGTATTGCGATAGGTCACGGGGTTCCAAACTGTTGGCCGAAACCACAATTGGAACCTCGAGAGCCTTGACGGCATCGCAGAAGTCCAACGTGTCGGCCTCGACGTCAAATTCGATGACGACCGAATCCACCTTCGCCTTCCGCACGAACTCAAGTGCCTGCCCGTATGATCCGAAGACGTAAGCGCTGCCATTTCGCTTTTGGCGCGCATCGCAAAACCGCATTCGGTGATTGCTCGAGCGCTCGACGATGACGATTGCCCTGTAGCTTCCCATGACGGGTACCTCTGAGCCTCCCGGCCTCAGGAGCGGGTTGTTCCGCGGTCCATAAGGTCAATCTATCGGCGGCCCACGAGGTGACAATCGGAAAAGACAGTGCCATCAATATTTCTGTGAGTTCTATGTAGGACGCCGTGACGGTGCAGCTCCGAATAGACTTCATCGCACCAACCGAACTTGCCGACAAAGCTTTGCAAAAGCACGTTCAAGGTCTGCTGATCGTCGCGCCTGCGTGAAGCCGCCTTGGAGCGGCGATCACGGATGGGTGGCGTCGTAGCGCGCAGCCTCGTTGTACATGATGTAGCGTCCGGCCACGAAGCCAATCGCGATCAGGATGCAAGCGATGGCAAAGAGTCTGACGTGGCGATGCATAGGACCTCCGATCACCGAAAGCCCGTGTCTGCCACACGGCGCACCGCTAAGTCGAGCGGCATCGCACTCGACAAAGCCCAAACTGGAAGCGGTCTACCGGGAAAATCGGTTCCTATTGCATGTGAGCCGCGGACTTGGCGTTCCCGACTTGAACACTTCCCCTACGCTCCATTAACGACGAAGCATCGGAGCGGCCGATCGTGCGCCGCTTGTTGATAGCCTCGTCGCGCCCCACGGAGTCCTGCGGGGCCTCTCTTTGATTGTGAGGTGCGGCATGTCCATTTCCGAAAAAGACGCGAAGAGCCTGCTGAACCATGAGGAATACGAGGCCGTCAAATCGGCCTACCATCCGGCGATTTATGCGTTGGACCGAGACGGTCTCAGAAATCTCGCGTTGCGGCTCGAGGGCTACCGTGAAAAGGCGAAAACATTTGCTCGCCAGAAACGCCGCGAAGCGAAGGGAACGGCAGAACCTCGAGGCAAGAGTTTTCCGGGAACCGCCGTTCAACCGGCGAAGAAGAAGCAGGTGTTTGCGCACGCTCTCAAAGTCGTGAAAAAGGAACGGGCGCGTCTCCACAATTTGGATGTCCGCGCGCAGAACGTGGAAGCCGCCCACCGCGCGCTGGCTCTCCGCCGCGCGAGCCAATTCACACATCATCCCGAGGGCGACCCCACGGCGAACCCAGGTCAACAAGCTAAAGGCGGGCGGCCAAAACGCGTTCGCACCCCCGGCAGCAAAATTGGCAGCATCTTGAAGGCCAATGCGCGGGCCCAGGCCAAACGCGACAACCGGCCGAACTAGGCCGCTTAACGGCGGCAAGATGGCGCCTCACGTCGTGCCGGTGGACGATAGGACGTCGCTGCGGCGGAGCGTCGGCGTGGAAATGGCGACCTCTCTCTGCTAAAAGACCGCTATGTCGATCAGGTCGCTAATCCGAATTTTCATTTGGGCGTGTTTTGCCGTCGGCACGCTGCAAGCGACCAATGCTGCCCAACGTCACGTCGAAGCGGGAACACAACTCGCCTCCCTTTGGAGCGAGAAGGACGCCAGGTTCCTATCGCCTTCGCGCGTCCAGGTCGTTCCGAATTCGCACTCTTTCATAAAGCCGGACGGAGGATCGAAGCGGTTCAGCTCCCCGATCCCGCTCGACACTGCATTCTTCGCCCAGCTGTCGCAGCTCCTGTGCGTGAGCCAGACGCCGCGTTCTTGCGGGCTCGGTGAGTATTATCTCGAACGAACATCGCATGATCCGCGCGCGCCACCTTTAGGCTGAGCCGGATCAACCCACCACAATCTATTGAACACAGCACGCACGCCAAGTGTCGTCTTCGGATCGACGCTCGATAGCGCATGCCTCAACACGGACAAACGTCATGGATGACATCAACTCAACGACTGAACCCTCGCGGCCAGAAATCTCTAAGCGGGAGGCGCAGCTCATGGAAAAGCTGGGCACTCGGCTTCTGCTGATCTGGATATTGGGATTAGTGGCGAGCATTGAACTGCTCATGATCGCCCACATTCTGAGACACTAAGCCGAGGGGCCGCGATCAGATTTGGTCGCGGCCCTCATACAGATGAGAGGGCCTCGCTTGACCTGCACCATGACATTCGGGCGATAGAGACGCGCATGAAGTTTGATTTGAAATCTCGCTGGAATAGCTTGCAAGCGAAAGGCACCATCAAAGAGCGTGACGCACGGCAAAAGGTGGCGAGGAAGCGGGCGGTTGATAGGGCAAGAAGCGCGCGCGTGAGTCTATCCCGCATCGCCGCCTCCTCCAGCAAAACTGGGCTTTCCACCCTTTGGGGCGGGTGCGCCCGGGTTGACTTTAGATCGCCGGCCGTCGGATTCGGGCCCCTGAAAATAGATCGTCATCGCTTCAATGCATAAGGGATTCAGTCCTTTCGCGCCCGCCTCCAAGATTTTCTTCAATTCATCGCGCATGCGCGGTTCCCAGGTATTGTGAATATGCTTGGCAACGCCGTCGAGCGCTTCGGGTTTTGGGTAAACGCCGAAGAAGTCAGTAATCTGATTAGCCATACGAACTAAGTCGGAGCTTTTCACAGTGGTCACTCCTTGGTTGGCCTGACGTTAGAATAGACCCGCCAGCCGTTTCTCTGAAGCCCGTTTCAAGTTTCAAAACCTTCGCGAGCGAGCACCTGTTCCCAATGTCCTGCGATTGCTCAACGCAGCCGCCGCTCGTGATCAAACGAAGCGCGGATTCAAATTGCTATCAATCGAATGCTTAGCGGGAACTTGGTTACCCCAGCATCGAAGAGCCCGCCGCGGAGATCGCGACGGGCTTTTGGCTGACGGCTTTTAGTCTTTGCCGCGAAGTGCTTTACGGCTTGTAGAATTTGTAGTCTGGCAAGGCCTTGAGCGAATCCTTCGTGCCATCGGTCACGATTTTCAGACTGCCACCGTCGCGGCTCACCTTTAGGGCGCTCCACGGCACCGAAACGTACTTCTCGCCTATACCGAGGAAGCCCCCGACGCTGAGAACCACCTCATCCAGCGAACCGTCGGACTTGAGGATGATATCCTCAATGCTGCCGATGTTTTCGTTGGTCGTATTGTAGACCTTGGAGCCGACGAGCTTGCTGCTGCGGTATTCGTCGGCTGCCTGCATGTCGTCCGCAGCTCGAGCCGGCAGTGCAACTGCTCCTGCTGCAACGAGAACGGCGGCCGCCGCGAAAAGCGATGTCATCATTTTTTTCATTTACGTCTCCACCGATATGAGCTTTTTGCCGACCCAATATCGTTCCCGACGTGTGGATAGTTCCGCTGCTACGCTCAATAATACCACCGGCAGTGCCACGACCGATGAGCCTTCACAAGCGCCGCAGGCGCCTCCGAACGGAACGCAACCCGATACAGACAGCGCCCCCGTGGCCAAGCAGAACAACCGGATGTCAAGCGGCCCAGGCATCCGTTATTTGGAAAGCTGGCGCTGCCTTTGCCACCTCCTCAGCACGCGGTGCCGCAGACGACACATAGCCAGAGGGACGCGCCTGAAGAGTTATGATGCGCCGACCGGGCGGCAGATCATCGAGCGGAATTTCAAAGTGCATGGTTTGATGCTTTCCGGCACGTGAGCGCAAACGGCCTCGCAGGCGATGTATGACCCTCTCGCCGGACACGACCTCGATGAACACTCTCCTCGATTGGCGGCTAGCTGAAAAACGCAGCGATACTCCGCATACCCTAATATCCGGGTCGCAATGAATTTCGAGGCAATGACCTTCCGACGCTACTGTATGACCCTGCGCCAGCGGTATGCGCTTCCACCGGCGCGGGTACCAAACGCCGCGATTGTCGCGTGCGACTCCGATCAAATTGTCGGATTTAGACGGCCGATGGTAGATGGCTCGTGGCAGGAGCGGCGATGATAATACGTCGGCAATCCTTTGCAGCAATCTGCGCTTACGTCCATTTGAGCGGATGCTTGCATAATGCTTCAACCAGACGCCAGTCGCGACCGGCGTCTCAGCAAGTCTGCGTAGCACTTCCTGCGGCACACCGAGGCCAAGCTCGTGGAGATAGTTGAGACCAGCGAGCGCCAATGGAACCAGGGCCCGGCGCTCAACGAGCTCGATCGTGCGGTCCCAATCGACACCGCCGGCGTTAATGCGCTGACCGATGTCGATCGCCCAGTCTCCATCGGGACCGACCACGCCATGTGCGAGGCTGATCACAATGCTGTCCGCAGAACAGGGTACGCGAACGTCAGTGCCACCGAACGAGATTGATCTCGCATCACGCCATAGTGCGCTTTCGAGTTCCGGGTCGCGACGACAGAAGTGAAACGCCTGAGTGTGCAGGTCGACTTCGCCGTAAACGCCCCGACGATAATTCGAGGACGCGCGAAGCGGCGCGAGTTGCCGCAGCAGGAGCGCAGAATCGCCGTTCGTTGCCTCCCAACCTGCTGCCGTCAACACGCTGGCGGCACGCGGCCCATCCTCTGGTCGAACGAGTATGTCGACATCGCCCATCAAACGACGAACCGTCGGTCCGAATCCTTCCGCGTATCCGGCGGCGCCCTTGATGAGCATGCATTCGATCCCGGCCTTACGTAGGGCTTTGATCGCCGGCAGCGTTTCACTCAGCATGATCTGAGTTTGGGTCCAATGGGATTTGGCGAGTCCGTCGATGCGAGGCCGGTAGGCTGAGTTCGGATCGAGAGTCCGCAGGCGACCCGAAAGAGGCGCAAGGATACGCATTTCAGGCCAACTCGCATCGTCGAGTTCGCGGCTCGCCAGCCAGTGGTGCCAAGCTGCACGCGCTGCATCCGGCGGAGCGAGGCAAGCTTGAAGCAGAAGATCTATCTCAGGGGCCGGTCGCGCCCCCTTCAATATAGGGAGCCTCATGTCGATCTCGCTCTCCTGCGCTCGAGCGAGGCACGGACAACGTCGAGATAGCCACGATCTGCCATCGTGTTATAGCCGTAACTCAAACTCCCCGGGATGATCCGGCGGAGCCATAATACCTCCGGCAGCGTTTCGAACATCAATCCGAGTTCGCGGCCTCGTTGCAGCCAATCGATCATCTCACCACGGCCACGCGCACCCCCTGGATCGTTGACGGGCCCGATGGCGGCAACGGCAGACGTGCGCAACATCATAGAGGAGCGCGACAGGCCTTCGGAAACCGCGCCGCTCGATCGATCATCGTCGCCATGCTTGAAACGCCGCCCGCGACAGAACAGACCGTCGACGTGTGGTCCGCGCGCAAATCTCTCCAATTGCCGTTCAGCTTTCTCAGGTAGCCAAATGTCATCGGCATCCAAACCGGCAACGAACGGCGCCGATACGTTCCTGAAGCCTACGGTCGTCGCTGCGGCCGCCCCCGCATTGCCCTGCCGGATAACGCGAACCGTGCCGCCGTATCTCGCGGCAATATCGGCCGTATCATCCGTCGAGCCGTCGTCAATTACGAGGATGTCGCTGGCGGCAACCGTCTGTGCAAGCACCGACCGGATTGCTTCATCCAACGTGCGCGCCGCGTTATATGCGGGGATGACGACTGTATACGCGTTATCCGACATGAACTTAGTTCCCAGCCCGAGACATCGCTGCCACCAGCGGATGCATGATGGGTCCCACTCGTCCCGCAGCGCGGCGACGCTTCAATGATCCCTGGAACACCTTGAGCAGTTCGAGCCGCAAGACCGCGATATTTCCCGACGTGTTTCCGGCGTGACGCCGGTGCAACGTCGCAATTTCGCGTTCGACCGCGATCTCATGATCCGTCTCAAGCAGGCGCAGGATCAGATCAAAATCGTCTGCCATCGTGAATTTGGTGTCGAAGCCAAGTGACTGAACAGCGCTGGTCCGGAACAGGCCGGCTGAGAGCTGTACGCCAAGGACGCGCGATGTGTTGGTGCCCGGCAAGGGCATCCGGTCCGGCCCGATGGTCTGGAACATGAGCGTTTCGCCCATGACGGCCGCTACACCGGGCGTGCTCTCTATCAGCGCGGCTTGACGCGCGAGACGTCCCGGCATGCAAAGATCGTCTTGATCAAGAAACGTAAGAAGTTCGTGCCTGACTTCCGCAAGTCCAGCATTGCGCGATCCGGCGATGCCGCGCTTCTCCCCGGCGAAAACGCGGATACGAGGATCATGAGCGGCCAAATCGTGCAGGCGCGCAAGCGTTCCGTCATTTGAGGAATCGTCGACGACGACGATATCGAGATCGACGCCGGTCTCGGCCGTAAGCGATCCTATAGACTGTTCTATGAATTCGGCGCCGTTGTACGTGGTCATGATGACCGAGATCTGAGGGAAAGCTTGAACGGTCATTAGATCCCTGCCTTTGAGCGGTCACGCGCATCATCGCTTGGTGGCCTACCGAACAGAGTCTCTGCCTCTTGGTGCTGCACGAAGAACAAGTCCAGCGGCCTACGCCGTCCCATCGCCCTTCGCCGGGCAATCGATTTATTGAGAACCTGGAGAGTGGACGTGCGAATGGCGCGACCGTTGCGTGTCATGTTGCTGTCGTGCCGACGGTAGAGAGAGGCAATTTCATCTTCAACGAGCACGGGCTCATCGTGCTCGGCGAGCCGGAAGAAAAAGTCTACGTCTTCCGAGAAGGCGAGTTCTTCGTCGAACAAACCGTATTGACTGAACACTTCTCTTCGAAAGAGCGCACTGTGCAACGTAGGCAGCAACATGCTTACGCTCCGCGAACCAGGGCTCGGGCGCTGCGCATCATCGAGCTGCTCGAAAAGCAGGGTCTGCCCGACGACACACGCCACCTCAGGATTGGCGAGAAGCTTTCCGAGTTGGCGCGCAATGCGCCCGCGCGGGCAGACATCATCGCTATCGAGAAAAGTGATAAACTCGCCCTGCGCCGCTTCGACTCCAATATTGCGCGCGGCGGCGACGCCTCGATGTGGCCCGCTCATGATGCGTAGGCGTCGATCGCGGGAACTGATTTCGGAGACGATGCCTAGCGAACGATCCGTCGATCCGTCATCAACAATGACGATGTCGAGCTGAAGGCCGGGCTCTTCTTCCAGCGAAGCCAGCGCTTCCCCAAGGTGCCGCTCACCGTTGAAAACCGGTATGATGACGCTGACTATGTGAGCGGTCATGGCGCACCGTTATCGAGAAACCGGCGTACCGCTCTGCCGATCTCAAACGGGTCCGAGGAAAGGTTCATGCGCCACGTCGCAACGCGCCGCGTCAGTGCCGTGGCAAAAACGAAGCCGGATTTCTGCGCACCCGGAAGCTGCTGCCACATGGATGCGGCGGCGTGATGGAATAAATCCTGCGGTCGAAGCGGCTCGAAAGTCGTCTGATCTGCACGAGCGACCCGGGGAACCACGAGCGCTACAACGTCAGCACTCTCGGCCATGCATCCCGTAAAATGCAACTCGGGATCGATTTCGACCTTGCCCTGCCAATTCAGCGCTAAGGGCTTCTCTAACTCGCGTGGCCCAAGGACGCGTTCGATACCGGCTGGGTCCTGTTTCAGCAACTGATGGACCCGATGCACGCGAGGTACAGGATCGGCCGAGACCACGACATAGTCGTCGCCCACGGTCTGAAGTCCCGACGCGATGCCCGCGAACGTCGTACCCGACTTGCCGCTGCCACCCCCGCCGACGAGCAGCATGGCGCGGTTCCCGGAAACGAGGGAGCCGGCGTGCATCATGCGCAATCCGCGCTGCGCGGTCGCCCAGTGGATAAGCAGACGGAAGGGCGAGCCAGCGTCCCACGGCGGCAGGTGAGCCAGCGAGGTCACCCACTGCACGCCGACGCCAGTACGCGGATTGAAAAGCGTGCATGGCTCGGTTGGATTATTGTACGCGTCTGGTCGGCCGACGATGCCGACGAGGCTCGCCTCTGCGGCGAGCCGCTCGAAATCTGGTCCGAGGGATTGGTAGAAAGCAAAGTTTGCCGCCTCTGGGCTACCTACAGACGATGGCTCGCCGATGTGGAAGTGCAGATCTTCGGTCCCCGGATTGGTTTTGATCGCACCACCGAGCCGACGCGCATAGAGATCGGCCATGGCGGCCGATGGCATGTGAAGACGGATGGACAGATCCGCTACGCGGACCCGGACCTGATGCGCGCGTTCGGCGTGTCGCGCTGTGAACAAGTCAAGCGCGTCCAAAAGCTGTTGTGCGCTCGGCCGGTTCGCCTCAGATTGCGCGACGCCGGACAGGGCGCTCGTAATCATGCGCCGATGCCATTGTCGTTGCGTACGACGGGCCAGCCGAGGTGCTCCTCGGTATCATGCACCGGATCTGCCAGGATCAGATCCTTCATGTCCTCATAGGACTCGACCGAGAACGCAATTTCGCCCGCTTCTGCACGCGCCACCGTCTCGCTCGCCTCGAGCGCAACCGGGCTCGCACTGCACCGGCGAAGCAGGCCAGCATTCACAAGATTCGCAACGACAAGATTACTCTCATGAGCAAGATTTGAATTTATCTGAGCTAAGCGGTCCGCGATCGCTACTGGGTTGTGTCCTGACGTAACATCCCGCCACAGTGCGGCCGCGAGATCGCGCAGACTCCAGTAGACACCGCTCGACAAATTCAGCGCCACGATCTCGCCGTCGAAATCATTGGCGACGCAGTCGGGAGTTGAGACTTCCAAGATGCCAATATCGGCGACAGCGTCTAACATGCAAAATCTTCCCCGAATTTTGAGAGACCCTTCAACTTTGCTGAATCGGCCGACGGACGATCCATCTGGCGCCGTTTTGCACGAAAAGCGAGGCAACTGCCCTGATTGTTCACAAGATTCACAACGCGCTCGTTTTCGACGAGTAGCGTTGCGGTTCTGCTACTCTTGCCTAGGCCGCACCGTTGACTGATTGACGAGTACGATTCCCTGCAATTTTTCAAAGCGTCAGCCCGAATTGGCGACGACCGCTCGTCATTCGATAGCAGTTAAGTCCATTTCCCCCGGGACTGATCTGCTTCGCGTCATTTGCTGTCGTTCTGAGATAGCAATCGAAGTCGGCTCTTCACACAAATGCGGGCATCATCACAGCAGTGGCCGGTGCGGACGCTTGCATCCGCCGCATGCCGGCATTTGGGATTGAGCAGTCTTGCGACAGTCTCCTTCGCAGAGACAGCGTGCGCCGAGATAAACGCCAAAGGTCGTTTCAGTCGCGGAGGCGATAGGTTTGCTGGGGTGCTGAAAGCCGCCGTCAGATTATTGGCGGTCTAGGCCATTAACGGAAGTCGATTGGTCTCGGATCGAAAGTCGGTTTTCCAAGCGAGCGGCGACAAAGACCTTAGCTGCCAATACTGTCGCGGAGCGCTAAGTCCGATCGCCGGTTGCGCGAAGAGGCGGCCGAAATCATCCGCGGCCTTATCGCAAGCATCTTACCGTACCCGGAAGCTGATGCAGCAGGTAAGCGCGCGCTGACGATCGACTTGAAAGGTCATCTCGCCGGAATTCTGAGGCTGGCCGCAGCTGGCAAAAATGCAAAGGGCATCAACTGCCCCACACCAACTGATCAGCAAGTAATGTTGGTTGCGGGGGCCCGCAACAGCTGCAATCACTACACGCCCGACGACGCCAGTTCCTTCAGATATCAACTCTCGTTCTAAGCACAAACGCAAAAAGACCGCCCCCGTCGCAGCCGGCGGGAAGGCGCGACGGGGGCTGGTGCGCGCGCCGGGATCGGCTTTCCTCGTCGGCGCTTGCTCACTCATCGTCCAGCCGCCACCGTCCTCGAACGTCCGAAGAACTTCTTTCATGCCGACAGAGGAACAGCCCTGTCTTTCGCCTAAGCACGTCGCCCACTGAAGAGATGATTGTCGCATATAGAAAAACGGGGCAAGTGAACGAATGCCATCTGGATACGAGCAATCACCGGACTACGGAGGCCGCCCACCAATTGATCCCCGTCGCGTGGCATGGACTATTGCTTACGCCGCGCTGCTCGGCCTTGTGGTTTATTTCGCGCGGTACGGCTTCTAGTTCAATTGTTGCTCGTCAACAAACGACAATCTGAGCAACGTCCGATCCACTTGCCGCTTTAGTTCAAGCAGGGACGCCCTAACACCGAGCAACGTCTCGCGGTCCATTTCGCGAAGTCGGTCGTGTGGTGTCTCTTCAATTTCCTGGCAGAACTTTAGAAGGCGGATCGGGTCGGTAGGCATTGCGGCTCCGTGCTCAGAAAATTCGGTATCACCACACGGGCGGTATGGCCCTGGTGGCTCTGTAAGCGGAAATCATTCCTGACGTTATGTCAGTTGGAAAGCACAGAGGTTTTGCACCGCCAGCTTTGCTCCAAGCGCTTCGACCGCCGCACGCTTGGCCGTTTCGCATCGTGTCGCTTGGGCAGGCACATGGACGACCGCGCGCTTTGTAGAGAGCTATTGAACCAGCAATTATGAGCGCAGCAATCGCAGCGTCAGTCAGTATCTCTTTTGTAGTCGTCTCGGTCTGGGCAGGTTCGCTTTTGGATGGCGCGGGCAGCCCATCGGCGCGCAATGCCGTAGCGTAAATTGCTAAGCCAGCGGCGGTGATGGTCAGAAAACGCTTGAACATAGAGATATCCCCCAAGGGAGAATATCTACGGTAGCGAGCGTCAGCAATGGTCTCGCGGAAAAGAGTTATCCACCTTCTGACTACTACCAAGAGTTGAGGCAAGTGCGTTCGCGTGCATTAATGCCGTCTTGCAATCTTTGGTGGCGGAGTAAGTAGCGGTGCCGTATACTCTCAAAAACAAGATCGTTGCTGTCCCCGTGCCCCTTGGCAGTTATGCCCTGTCGGTTGCCGGCGTAGTTTTGGAGGAAGGCGGACGATTGGTTCTCGGAACAGCCCCCGAAAAGTTAGAACTTTTGAAAGGGGAATTTCGGGGCGAACCAAATGTCTTTTGTCAGAGACTGAATTCCAACTCTGCTCAATCTTTCAGGGCGTTCTTTAAACAGGCCTATTCCCGTTTCGGTCGCCCCGATGTACTTGTTCTCCGCGCCATTTCGTCGGAGCATACTTCTCTTGCAAATCAAATGGAGCATGCCAGCCGGGAGTTATTGCTTTGGATGGATGCGCTCGCACTGTGGATCGGGAAAGAGGTTCACATCATCGTCATTGCCCCTGCGTTTCTCGGCCGCGCGCTGGTTTCGATTGCTACAGAATTCTTCAAGCTCAAGTTTGTGACGACGCAACCCGTGATACGCATAACGACGGTGGCGACGGCTGTGCAAGCTGACGGTGTCGACGCGATGGCTTCAAGGATTATTATGCCTACGAGCAATCAGAGCAACGCGCTTCCTATCCTTCGAACGAAGTCGGGAAGCTCCGCCAATGCACCCAGGATAAATTTGCAAACGCCCTGTCCAAAAAATTGCTGCCCGGTGCTCGGGCCTACGGTGCATGAGAACGACGAAGCTGCAAAGCGATGCTGCTAGCGGTGGGAGTGGTCATCGAGGAAAGGCCGGCGCGTTTCATTTAGAACGGCAAGTATGTCGCTCATTGTGATGTCGAGTTCGCGAGCGATGCGAAAGAGTTCAACGGCTCGAAACCGCCTCGCGCCGTTCTCGCTGAGTTCGTAATCGCAATTTGAGATTTTTGCAGACTTCGCTAGATCGTTTGATACTCGGTCGCTTAGTGAGCGTAGAGTTGTCAACCGTCCGCCGACCAGCGTATCCACCCGCGCAATTGGCATTGTCATATTGCATGGCCCCAGAGATATTGCTGCGCAATGCAACGAGGCAAAACAGAATTTGTTGCAACGCGCAGTAAAGAAACATGTGAAAGCTCTGGACCTCAGTCGGTCAATTAGATTAAACTCAATGGAGTATTAGGGGATAGCTTCTCGCGACCTACAGGGATTTTTCGGCAATCCCTTAGTATCGCGTACCGTTACAAGTGGATCTGCGCAATCGCCTGACAACATCTGAGGGATGCGCGCTAGATAGCGGGGGTAGAGTAATACATGATACGGCACGTATCGATAGTAGACGAGCAGGATGAGGTAGTTGCCTCGCTGCTCTCCGTATTGGACACGCTGATGCGCGCACTTGACGCTGCTACAGAAAAGCGAAACGAAGAGCAGGCAAAACAGCTGAAGGAATTGATCCGGAGAAGCGCCATGGCAGTCGACGCGCTGACAATGAAACCCAAACAAATTGGTTTCTAATAATCCAGCCCGGATACGATATCCGTCAGCCCGATACCAAGCTCCTGAGAGATCGCGAATAGCTCGACGGCGTTAAACCGACGCTTGCCTTCTTCGCTTCGCGTATAATCTACAACGGACATCGCGGCTGCCAAGGCCATGTGTTCGGCAGTGCGCCCGCTCGAAACACGCAGAGCGCGAATTCGGTTTCCGATCGCTGTATCCACTTCCTTATTTGTCTTCCGTTGGTCTATCATTTTCTTTCACTTGTAGGGTAATTCAAGCGGCCGGCATTCGCGCTTCGTCATCCGACGCTCTGCCGTCAATACGTGCGGTCTATCAGTACTATTCCAACCGCTTGCGCATTGCGCCACTAGCCTTGACCCTCTTGATACGGGCGAATTGGTTTATTGGATGATACGTCCGACTATGGTTCGCACACTCCAACTTTACTGGCAGGCAAACCGATAATCTTCATGAATAAGAAGATATCAATTGCAGGTAATTTGATGTCCTACTCGCTCCCCTTGCGGACCATCCGTCCTTTCTGATCCGACGCAGATTTCACAAAGCTCCGTAGTCGTCCTAGTTATCCCCCGAGTTCTGTAAAGTAGCTTCTATCATGTTCCCTCTTTGTTCTAACCTGAGGGCATGGTCAAACGCAAGGGCGAGATGAGCAAATTTCAAATCGGCAGCGCTTGGCCGTATCAGGTCGCGCTCGCTCAGAGACTGACCACGGGCAAGACGCTCGTTGTTGTATCTGGCGCGCGGTGATGCCAGTCGAGCGCATCCATTCCGTACATATGAGCACGTCGGACGGCGTCTCGCTTTTCGCGTCGATGGCATCGATCGCTTTGCTAATGTCGTGCGACCTCGGAAAGCCCGAGCCGTAAATCCACATAAGCTGGTCGCGGATTTCAAAATCCGCGCTTTCGATCGCCGTCGTGATGCGGTGATAGGTACGCGAGCCGGCAAACGCAACGAGATGGTTGCCGGGCAACAGCAGCGCGCGTGCCACTTCCCACTTCGCCGGCGAGCTCGCAACACCGTCGGCTTTGTCCCACGCCTTTCCCATGAAGCCGAGTTCATAGGGAGGATCCGTCACGGCCGCGTGCAAGCTCTCGGGCTCGAGCGCCCGCATGACCTCAACGCAATCGCCTTGATAGAGGGTGGCGACAATGTCGTCCGGCCCCTCAATTTCGACCCTTTGGCTCTACGGCGCATTGCGCTTGCGAACGATAGCCGGCGCCGCCAGGTCTCGCGCCTGGCGTCTTCGGCTTCCCCGCTGCTTTGAATTCACCTAACGACCCCGATGCCATCGCGGCAACGCGGTCGGCCGCCTCAAGGCGATCGACCGCGAGCGGCGCGGCGCTGATTTTTGCAGAAATCCGGTACGGTGCCGGCGTCAACACGACGACGAGACCCGCAACGGCAATGGATGCAATGGCGAGCGTCCAGAGCGCTATTCGTGCTCGGCGTGGCCACTTGCAGAGTAGGTAGCGATTAAATCGCGGAATATCTGCGGATGCGTAATGACCGCCGTCGACGCCACGAGGATCGCGACGGCTAGCACCAGCTCCTTGAGCGACGCGACCGCCTCGAGAAATTCCTTCCCGCTTTTTAGAAGGTCGGTGATCGAGCCCACCAACCCCTTTGGCTTCTCGTTTTCCGGCTCCGGGCGATGGTGCGCCTGGTGCCCTCGGAGCTCCGCTATCTCCGCCCGGAGCGCCGACATTTCCGCCGCGCCCCACTCGAACCGGTTGTGGATGTAATGCATCCACTCTCCGAACCATATGTTCGTTTGGTCGATCCTCTCGATGAGGCGGCCAAGCAAAACTCGTGGGTCCCTCTCGTCCCCAGTCGGCAAATCCATGGCCGTCGGCCCCTGCTGAATACGTCATTGGTCCCTCGAGCTACTGCCCTTACCTTGATAGAAGCGAGCGGGGGAGGTGCTTTGCCGACCGACCCAATGCGCGCTTCGTCAGGTTTGATGACGGCGACCGCATTGCGGATCCGCCTACGCCGACACAACAAGCGACTTCACTTTTTCGACCTTCCCGAAGCTACCGAAATTGAAGCTCTGGAAATCACAGCTTTGAGGCAGCAACGGCTTTCTTCGCCGCCAACTGGCGCACACCGACGGCACGCTGCAGGCCCGTCAGGCGCGCGTAGAGATCGTCGACCTGGGCGGCCTTGCAATCGCCGTACGCCTGCCATTCGCCGACAGCGTAACGAAGCTCGCCGGACGGCGATGGGCGTTTGACCGGCTTCGGGCAAGCCGTCAGAGCGGGCTTCTCCATCAGTTCCGGCTTCACGTCCTTGAACGCCACGGGCTGCACGACGACGTTGTTACTCGCGCAGGCAGTCAGCAGGTACACTGCAACGATCACTGAGAGGGTTCTTCCACTGATCCGCAAGGCGCGTCTCTGCTGCTTTGAGCTTGGCATAGCTTTCCCCAATCGCTCTGATGACTTCGTTATCAACTGCTTCGCCCTCGGCATCGCCTTTTGCGATTAGTCCCCTTACGGAGGGGTTCTGGGCGGCGATTTTGGCCACCCATTCGGCGTTGTTTGCACGCCGATGCAAAGGCCCTGAACACCAACAGCCCAGGGCGACACCGACGGCGAATGTGACGACCAGCAGACTTGCAGTCAGCGACGGCGCCGCTGACGAGACAATGCGCACCTGGGAGGCGAGCGAACCCGCCTCCTCGCGCACGGACGATATCGCCCGGGAGATCGTACCGGTCATTTCTACCTCGCTACGTTGTTGCCCTCTTGGGCGTCTTTGACCCGCGTCTTCTCGATCTTGCTGAACCAGCGATAGGCAATCGCGGCCAAGACGATCGACACCATCAAAAAGACCATGATGACGCCATGCATTCCGGCAGTTGGCGCGGCCGCCACGGCATCCGGAACGACGTCCTCAGCCAGCGCCTTTCCGCGCTTGAACAGCGAAGCGAACCGCTCGCCCTGGGAGATCAAGCCGTCGAGGAAGCCGATGTTGAAGATCTGGTCGAAAAGCTCGAAGAGGCCGAAGCCCTTGAAGCCCAGCAGCCAGCGCTTTGCCCGACGCGTCACTGCGATCGTCTTCGATCCGGACGCGGCAAGATCGGCCGCCGTCAGAGCCTGGCGATCGCCGAGATCGCGCTTTCCGGCTTGCTCCAGGACGTCCCACGTTCTCGGACCGGCGATGCCATCGATGAAGAGCTCGTGTTCGGCCTGAAAGGCCACCAAGGCGCTTTTGGTGAGTTTTCCGAAAATGAAGGGGCTTTCAATCCGCCCGACCGGGAACCCCAGTTCGCTCAGTCGGCGCTGGAGACGTTCGACATCCGGGCCCTGCGAGCCAAACGAGAGGACGGGGTAGCTCGGGGTCACCGCCGCCGGCTGAGCTGCAGGGGCTGTCGCGACGGGTTCTGCGTCGGTCGCGTTGCCGCGAATGACGCCCCACGCGTCAGCAGGCCAGATCGCTTTCGCGCGCGCCGTCTCCGACTGGCGTCGAGGCAGCCCGTGCGGCTTTACGTTGTCGTGAATGTTGCCGGTGTTGAGTGCGTCGGAGAGCGTATAGCAGTCGTCGCGATCGCACCAATGCCAAAGCCCGTCGATTTGAAACTTTGCAAAAGTGGATCGGACCCCGACCTCGGGATCAGTCTCCAAGATCTCGGGATTCGCCACTAGATCGTAGACGGCCCCGCCCGGCTGGCGAGCGATCTCAGCCCCGATCGCCTTGTAGCCATCAAGGTGCGTGATCTGAATTGGCCCACGACCGATGTAGAGGTGGCCCTGCATCCACGGCGTCCCCTCGCGACCGCCGTAAACAACGTCCGCGATGATCTTTGGCTTGTGTTGGATGTAGGCGGCAAGCGCCGCTGCGCTCGAGAAGATCCGGCCGTCAATCTTGGTCGGCGGCTTCTGCTTGACGAAGAGGTTTAAGCGGTACGCATAGACCTCGAGCATCCTCTTGGCGTCAAAGTTCATATTCTCGCGCATGGGATTCAGCGCGAGACCGTCCGCTTCGGCGGCGACCTGGCCGTTCATGTGCACCCAGCGCAGCCGATCGACTTTGTAGAACTGCATCAGCGCCGGGCAGAGCTTCACGAATGCGTCGAGCCAAGCGGCCGGCGCGCGCGGGTACATGCGCGCAAGGTCGTTGCGCGTGATCAGATTGGTCACGTCGGTCTCCGTTGTTGGGTGTAGGTGGCTTCTGACGTGGGGCGCGTCGGTCTAGTTATCCAGCGCCACGTGGTGCTCGAACTCGGAGAGGTCCAATCCTCGTTCTTGATTACCCGTAGGCGCGAGGAATGGGGCACACGTCGGTGCCATTTGCGATTTTGTTGCGCAGAGTGTTAAATCCCGGGTTCGATAGCCGGGGGGCAAATGAAAAGCGAAAAGCTGACTGCTGGCGACCGCATCGAGATAATCGACGTGTTCCGGTTCCTATGCGTGCTGGCCGTTGCCGTATTTCATTTTGCGCTGCAAGCGCTGCCAGCATCGTATGCCACCTTTAATCTTGGCCTTGTGGGCGTCCAGGTCTTCTTCGTCATTTCCGGCTTCGTGATAGCTGTCACGTTGGAGCGGTGTGCCAGCATAGGTGAGTTTGCATGGCGGCGATTTGTGCGGCTCTACCCAGCGTTTCTGGCCGCAGCAACCGTCACAGCCGCCGGGACATATCTGCTCGGCATTCCGCTTGTCTCGCCCTACTCGTATTTTTCGAACGTTTCGCTCGCGATACTATTTGGCTCCCCGGCCCCCTACGTTGATGGCGTCTATTGGACCCTCGGGGTGGAGCTAAAATTCTACGTCTGTGCCGCGTTATTCTGGGCAGTGTTCGGCCGGAATTTCTGGATCGGCCTTTTAGTCGTCACCGCGCTCACGAGCTACTTCCGGCCGTTCGCTTTGGTAGTTTGGACGCAACCTAATCACATGCCACTGTTCCTGTG
The DNA here is from genome assembly GCF_902712875.1 of Hyphomicrobium sp. ghe19. Classification (NCBI taxonomy): domain Bacteria; kingdom Pseudomonadati; phylum Pseudomonadota; class Alphaproteobacteria; order Hyphomicrobiales; family Hyphomicrobiaceae; genus Hyphomicrobium; species Hyphomicrobium sp. ghe19. The sequence goes on from NZ_LR743509.1 coordinate 3,852,304, forward strand.
CGGCGTTGCGATGTGGTTGGCCTTCATTGAGAAGAAGACGGCCAAGGCGGTCATACTCACGATTGCCAGCGTCATCCTTTATCAGGCCAATAACACCGACCTTCTGCCTTACAATCAAACGATGATATGGCTGCCGGTTGCGGCGCTTGCCCTCGGCGTTTACGCGGTGCCGCATTTGTCTTTTGGGCCCGCGGCACTGCTCGGCAAAATGTCGTACAGCATGTACTTGGTTCACAACAATCTCGGCAGATGCCTGCTCATCAAGCTCGGCGCGTTCGCATGGCTGCCGTTCCCGGTGAAAGTAACAATCGTAATCGTGGCGACGTATTGCATCGCGGCGCTTCTCTACTACGCAGTTGAGCTTCCCGTAGCAGAGTGGTTGCGTTCTCTCAGGGCTCGGATCAAGGCGGAGGCCGCGCCAAGTGCGAAGCCGTTGGCCAGCAACCGCCCGATGGCATTTCCACCGCCCCTAGGTGATCGGCGGCAGCATCAAGCCGATTTCATCGGCGACGGCCACGAGATCCTCAGCCGTTGATGCGTCGCCCGTTGCCTCGGCGTCGATCCTGAGCAACGCCTCGCGGATCTCCTCGACCGTGAAAGATCTTGACGGCGCCCGAGCCGTTAAATTGATCCTAGAAAGCACGTCGAAAAGCTCGACCTCGTTGGCGATGCGGCTTGCGCGATCCGATGGGTATTGCGTGACGTAATCGCGGGCCGCGCTTGACCATGCGCGGGCCGCGTCGCCGCCAACGATCCAAAACCAATCTCGCGGTGTATATTCTTCCATTAGTTATACTGTCCTCCTGTCGCGAAGCTGCCCGCAGAACTTCCGGGGAAGTAGCTGGCGCCACCGCCGCCCGTTTCGATTGCGCCGTTTATTGTTGCGCTGTACCTAACGCCCGTCGCGCTCCCTGAGAACGTCATCGCTCGCATAAGGATGCCGCCAAGGCGCGTCGCAAGAACGAACTGCGTAAACGCGGGCGTACCCGTCAGGGTGATTGTCGTGCTCTCGCATTGAACATGGGCACCATCAGACGCCACTGCGAAAGCTCCGCAGTTCCCTGCAATTGTGAACGGGCCAACGGCCTGAATTTTCGCGCCGGGCGCTGTCAAGTTGAGGCAGTAGGTAGCGCAAGGGCCAAAGATCACGTTTGAGAACTGCACGAGACCCGCGGCCTGCATCCATATTCCCGAGCCGCTTGTCGTCGTTTGCATCGTCACCCGATCAACGGTGAACGGGGCGAGACCGTTGAAACAGCTCGCGCTGGTTAGTGATATCGTGACTTTGGTGGCGTCCTGACTGGTCGACGTAAATCGATAGTTGGAAGTAGCCGCTTGACCGAGCTTCAACCCAACAGTGACGCCCGCCGTGTATGTTCCATCGCCAATGCTGATCGTGACGGTAAATCCATTGAAGTCGATCGTGCGCGCGACGTTTTCGGCTCTTTGGATCGTGGCGAATGCCGTGCCGATCGTCAGTCCGTCTTTGGTGTCGTCCCCGCCGTTTGCGCTGGTCTTGACGTAATATGTTCGGTTGGCGATGAGCTTCTCGCGCGGCAGAAAACCGATTGGCGTCCAGGACACGCACTTCCAGTTGCCGAAGGCATCAGATCTAAAGACCCCCTTGTCCCCGGCTTGCGTGATGATGTTTGCCGTCCCCGGAAGAATGAGCGACGTGCCGTTGTAGGTCAGTGTCAGAGAGCCGGCGAACTCGACCTCACGCCTTTGGTTTGCCGCGGTCCCGAGCGATGTGATCGTCGTCGTGCCAGTGATCCGAACACAGGGGGTTATTGCGGCGCCAATATCGCATGTCCCCGCCGGCGTTCCGGCCGAGGGGACGTCCGAGACCGTCCAGAATGCATCGGCGAGAACAGCGTCGATGGGTCGCCAGACCCTGCCGTACGTTTGCGAACTGTCGGCGACCTGCATTGTCCCGTTAGCGCCGACTGGGAAAGCGCCATAAGTGGTGCCATCACCGATAGGCTCGTTACCTTTGGTCGGAAGAAGAGAGCCGAAACCGCCTGGCGGGCCTTGATCTCCCTTTTCACCCGTGACCGAGATGTTCCAGTCCGACGCGGAGCCGGGAGATGGGCCGAGAAGATCAACGTCGACGCTGAGTTCTTTGGTGCCAGAATTCCAGTTGCTGACGAGCCCGCTCATAAAGTTCGCACCGTTCGCTTTCGATGCGGCGCGCACACGCTGTGTGACGATAAAGTTCGCGTCGTCGACGAGCGTGAAGACCTTGGGGCCCGTCCCGGTGATAATCGGGGTTGTGGACTTTGCGACGAGAACCGGCGAGTTGATCGCACTTGCAATCGCCGCACTAGCTGCAGAGCTGGCGGCGGAGGCAGCGGCGGCGGCGGCTTTGTTGTCCGCATTCGTCGACGCCGTCTCCGCGCTAGTCTTCGACGCGTTTGCAGCGTTAGCTGAATTCGCCGCTGCGGTCGCGCTGGCTGCGGCATTGGTGGCGCTGGTGGAAGCTTCGCCTGCTTTTGTCGTGGCGGTAGTCGCCGAACCGCTTGCGGCTGTTGCCGACGCTGCGGCAGCAGTCCTGGACGTATCCGCTGCTGTCGCAGATGCGGCGGCCGCTACCCTTGACGCGTTCGCCCCCGTGGCCGAGGCCGCCGCACCGGTCTCGCTGGTCGCTGCAGCGGTGGCACTTGTCGCGGCTTCGCCTGCGAACGCTGCCGCATCCGTTGCAGCCATCTGAGCGGCATTGCGGTAACCCAGCGCGGTCGTTGCCGATGCGGCTCCGCTAACAGCAGCGGCCTGAGTGTCGTCCTTCCAAGCTTCGATCTGGTCGCGGAGCGCCTCGAGCTCCGGCGATAGCGTCGTCGAGATCGGAACCCCCCAACCGCTCTCGTCCTTCACATAGATCGAAACGATCGTGTTGCCCGAGTAGCGCCAGTAGACTGTTCCGATTCCGCCCAGCGACGGATCAGGCACGGCGGTACCCTTCTCCACGACGGCGAGATTATCGAGGAAGTCTTTGAGGCGCTGCGTTTGTGTCGCCGCTGCCGCAAGCCGGTCGTTGAACCGAAGCAGAACGTAGTCTTCGCTATCCTCGACGGTGTCACCCCGATAGGGCGGGTAAATCTCGAACGAGGTGTTCTCATCCGCGTCCTGATCGACGACGTACATGAACCCATCCGGCATGCGAACGGGGTTTCCAGCAAGAGCGTTGCCGACAAAGATCGTCCCATCGCCGATAACGGTCGTCGCGCCGTTTTCGATCGCAATGCGTCCGTCCCGGTATGGGCGCATACCAGAGGCCATGATTCACCCTATGTTTTGAGATTTCAGCTAGACAGCGAAGGAGCCGACGAGCAGCCGGTAGTAGACTGTCAATTTAGGGCGCGTGATTGAGATCGCGGGCGGGCCGCCTGGATCTTGAGCGCGCATCACCAGGCGCTCGTTGAGATAGAGTTTGTTGCTCGCTACGAAGAACGAGAAAAAGCCCATCGTCGCCATACGCGCAGTTCCCGACGAGGTTTGCGGCTTGGTCGTTGAGCCGACTGCCGCGAGGATATCGAGGTGAGATCCAGAAGCGGAGCGCCATAAACTGTCGAGAGGCTGCGGGCCGCTATCCCAGACCGTGCGAAGCAAGCCCCGCACAACGGTTGCACCCGGCGTCACGTCGGAAATGTAGTGGTCGATATTTATATCGACCGTCGAAATGCTGGAGTCCTGGCCTCTCGACGATGCAGTATAGGCCGTGTCGATCCGGTAGCTGCCAATCTTCACATCGCTTGGATTGACCGAGAGCAGTCCATCATTGGTGTCGAATATTAGCGGAGAGCCCGACTCTGACGTGTCCGCAATCGTCACTCGCCCCGTATCCGGATAATATCTCAACATCAGATTTTGACCCAAATGAACGGGGCGTCGTATGTTCCGCCATTCGTCGCTGTGCCATTCCACGCGACTGTCGTCTGCACCACATAGCCGCCGCACGAATATCGCCAGCGCCAGCCAATACTGTTTTGAATGATCGACCCCGAACCGCTACCGATGATGGAAACTGTTGGTCCGGTAGCGAGCGGCTTGTCGCCTCCCGATGCGACCCGCCTCACATATCGCCGGAAGCTGTCAAAACGCCCTCGACCCATGAGGAACCGGCGCGTCGCTGGATAGTACCGAACGCGCGGCAACGCTGGGTCTCCGGTCGGCGCTGGTCCGGTCGACAGAAAATCAAATGCAGAGGCGACGACGGAGAATGTCTGAGCTGGACGAGTGCCGCTTCCGATGCCCCAATATCGCAGAATGACATTGGTTTCGTTGCAGCAGAGCGCCACCCAGGTCGCGTGTCCCCGATCGCTCGAAAAGACGGGCACTGACCCGTTCAAATCGACACGCAAACCGTTCAAATCGACGATATAGCCCTCGACCATGCACGGCTCGCCTTTGCCGTGGGCAAAAAGCACAATCGTGCCTGAGAACGACCCGCCCGCTTGCGACGGGATTGTAACGGAAACCGCCTTGGTGAGAGCCGCAGACGTGCTCGGGTAGATCAGACCTGAATGGAATTGCAGCCTCGCTTTGTTGTTCAATGGGTCTGTAAGGGGGGCATTGTCGTTCGATGTACGAGACGGCACCGAGTAGATCGCAACGTCGCCGTTGGCAGGATTGTGCTTCAAGCGCCAGAAAGCCATTGCACTTATCCGATCTGGAAGTCGCCGGTGTCGAGGTCCCAAAAACTTGTATTGGGTTCGTTGCCGATGTAGCCGGAAGTGATGCGGCCGAGCTTCGACGTTATCGACGCCAAGGTCGTGAATGATGCTTCGCCGGACGTGATCGCATCGACCAACATCTGCCCGGTGAACACGAAGCGCTTCTGTCCCGCGACCGTCTTGATGACGAGGATCGGCAACGGCGCGCCGCTGGCGACATCGGGGTGCGCGAAATAGAAGGTGTCGCCAACAAAGGTTATCGCCGACCCGTATTCGTTTCCGTCGAGATCGATCAGAGCAACGTTGCCATTTGAATTGACGCCGAGCGTACGCCGCGCGCGGATGCCGTCGAGAGACTCCGCAAGGTCGAAGGTGCTCGACTCGTTATCTCCGACGCGCGTTGCCAATTCTGTCAGCGATGTGGAAAGCGCACTGGTCGTCGATTGCAGAGCCGGGACGCGCTGATCTTCCGAGAGCATCCACATCGACGTACCTGGGCCATTGGCACGATAGAGCCGATTACTCTCGTTAGTGTTGATCCACAAATCGCCTGCGGCCGTCGCAGTTGGCGTCGTGGCCTGCCTGAAGACCCTGTTCTTCGATCCCGCAACGGTCTCGACGGCCGCGACGCGGGTCGTGATATCCTGAACCGCCGTGGCGACGTTGCCGTCGAGTTCCGCGCTCAGCTCGAGGATTTGCCGAGCGAGGCTTTCCACATTGGTCTGCACGATCTGGCGAACTTCGCTGATGCGCGCTCCCTGACCCTCGGCGCTCATCATTGCTGCGGATGCGGAATCCGCGAGACTGGTAACGGCGTCCCAGATCTCGGCCAGTCGCTCATTGACGGAACCGAATGTTTCCTCCTTTGCGACGGCCATCGCGATCTCTTGGCGAACCTGGTCGCTGAGCATGGCCGGCGTGATGGCTTTCGGCGGAACAGACTGAGCAACAGCGGCGACCGCCACGACTTGGGGATCGGTTACACCGTTAGTTGGTTCCCATGCTGTCGCCACCGTGGCGCGCTCGGGCATCGTTACCATCGACATCCGAACTTCATATTGGATGCCGCCCATAATGCCTGAGACGATGTAGTGATTGCCGGCGGCTGGATTAAGGACCGTGGTTTCCATCGATACGGCGTCGCCCACCTTACGCCATTCCAGCTTGAGCTGCGTCACCGTCGTGTCGTCGATTGGAGTCCAATCGACGCGTAGCGCTGGCGCTTGCTCAAACCCCTCACCGTCGAGCAACACGGTAGTCGCTTTAAGCCCCTGTACGCTGGCAAGTCGATCGCCGCCGGCGCCGACGTCGTGCGGGGTAAGCGGGTCGATTTCGTCCGTTCCGGAGCTGAAGGCAAATACTGAGTTCGACGTTTCCCTGATCTCAATCGGGACTGTCAGATCATTGTTCGGCTTCGATTGGAGCACGCGGAACTTCATCCCCTCAAAGCCGTATCGCTTGGAATTCCACGTGATCCAATCACATGACTCGAGCACGGCAGCCCTGGCGCGCAATGTCAGACCAAGATTGCGTTGGAACCGGCCTTCACGCCGATAGATTTCCATCGCGCGCTGTCCCTGTGTGCCGCTCTGCACATAGGGAAATGAGTAGTCGGCGACCAACTCGGCTCCGCCGTCCGCTTCCCGGTCCTCGAGGGACGCGCGCGGCGGCAAGGCTCCCTGATTGTAGAGCTGAGAAGGATCGGTGAACGAGCCGAATACCGTGTTGACCAAGGCATCGCGCGGCAGCTTCGGGATGTACCTCACCGGCACGCCAGCAATCAGATCGTCGTCCGTGATGGTCATCACCGACGCTTGAGCCGCACCGGGGTAAAGCTTGAAGACGCCGCCGCTGTCCGACAATTCGCCCGCCATGCACGTTTTGAAGTCGCGCACCACGGTTCCATGATCGGAATCAACGGCGAGAATACCGTCGAGGCAATACCGCGGCTCTTTCGAGCCGTCCTTTTTGATATATTCCTCGTCGCAGATGTTCGCCGCAGCGGTCCATACTGCGATCGGCATCGAGACGGCTGGGCAGTTCATGCCGCCGACTTTGTGCCCATGGACATACACACCGCGTTTGTAGTTGTACGTGATGACGGCGCCGTTGCGCGTCCATTCATAGGTGCTCTCGTCACCCCAGCGATGAGAGCCCGACCCGCCAGCCGTGGAGTCTTTGCGCCAGTCGTAGAACCGGCCGCCGCGAATGACCCAGAGAAAATCCGGAATGCCGTTTTTGTATTTCTCGTTGTCGCTCTTCATGGTGACGCGGGCGTAACAGACGCCGCGGCCGCGACGGTTCGCGGAGTAGGGTGTCCCTGATGCTTTGGCGACCAGGTCTTCGTCGGCCTCTTGGTCCCACTCGCCGTTGTGGAACTCGATCCACATAACGCCGGGGTATTCCGCGACGGGTTGGCCGCTGACGATCAGGTTACCGCGTCCATCTCGAAGGATCTGCTTCGCGCCAAGCGTCAGCTTTTTCCCGGCGCCATAGACCGCTTCGAGCCCGTCACAAGGAATGTCACCGAGCTTGTAAACGAGTTGGACGTAATCGTTTCCGTTCGGCCCATACGTGTTGTGATACTTCAGCCAGCCCTTAGTTGGAGCGTAGCCGAACGGGATTTCTCTCGGTTCATTGACGCTATACCCGAGCGAGAGTTGCGCTCCCTTAGCCTGCGAACTCCCGCTGGTTTGCGGCTTGAGCTTATTGCTCAGATACGAGAGGCCGAACGAAAGACCGATTCCGACTATGGCTTCGCCGACGAGACCGAGACTGCCGAGCCCGATCAACGGGGCCAGCAGCGGAGCAAGAATAGCCATGCTAGCCGATCCTATATGCGGTGGTCAGCGTGCTGACGGGGAAGCGCACCCAGCCGTCTAGGCCGCGCGAGATTGCCTCTGCGCCGAGCACAATGGCGGGGCTGGTCAACGGATCCTCGGGGTTGCCGACGTAACCGGCATCACCGCGACGAGCCATCGAAGGGGAAATGGTATCAAACGACGCGTCACAGAATGATTTGACCGAGCGATGTCCGGTGCGCGCCAACGCCTTCGCGGCGCCCAGCGCTGAGCTCCAGCGTCCCGCGATTTCAAACGGATCGCAGTCAGTGATCGCAAAGACCACATCGGAGAACAGAACCGCGCAATCGGTCTGCCCCCAAATGAAGTCCACCTCTTTAAGATGCTCATCGACAGCCATGCTGAGGCGTTCCGGCCAGTCGGCTCGGCGCACTCCCGCGAATAAGATGGTGCTCACCCGAACAACCTCGCGAGGAAGCTCTTCTTCTGAGCCGGCGGTGGTTGTGGGTTTCGGCCCCAGTCGACCGTCTGCGTGATCGCTGATGCCGCCGAAGCAAAGAAGTCGTCGAGCGGGTCACGCGTATGCTGGTCGGCGTCTGATGACGTGCTGCCGCCGGCGCGGGAATATTCACGCGAGGCGCCGACGCACTGCAGTTTGAGCGGCACGGTGCTGCCGACGCCCTCCTCCCAGAAAAGCTGATCCATAAAGCCAGCGAACTCCTCGCTGACGTGAAGCACCTGAGGCGCATCGATCGCGATAATCACGCGCTGGATCAGGGCTGGTTGCTGCGACCAGCTCACGCCCTCGACCATCGACACGATATCGGGGTCGAGCGCTGAGAAGTTGATGTTCACGGTCTGCGTCGACATATCGGCAACCGAGGCAGCCGATTCCAAAGTGAACCGGCCCGCGGCTCCGCTGTAAACATCGCCGTCGACCTGGATCAGACCCAGGTCATCCCAGAAGCAGAGAGGCGCGTGCGATGACGGCATCAGCTTGACGAGCGCGCGCACCTTGAACCGCCCACTGTCGAGGGCGGCCAGGGCCTGCGAAGATATGATGCGCATTTAGTAGGTCTGCACCGCAGAGAACGATACCGAGCCGGTTTGACCTTCTCCAAAGGGGCCGCGGATGCTCGAGGCATCAATCACGGCCAGGCACCACGGCTTGACGAATGTCGCGATGACCTCCGGTGATGCCATGAACGAGATTGGAACCCTCGGGCGAACCGTTACGGTGATCTTGCCGAGGTTGTTCGCCACAGCAGGAGCGATCAAGCGATGCAGTGTACGTGACGGGCCAAACGGCATCGACACCATATCGTAGCGCTGCAATGAGAAGGTTTTCGGGACGCCGGCTAGCGTGATGGTGTCGAGCTGGGTCCCTATACTTTCGACGGCACAGGTACCGTCGAAGGGGGTCGCGCCGTCGGCCAGCGTCAAACCACCGAACCCGCGCTTATAGTTCCGAGGGAAGCGCAAATGTGGATGCCACGCTTTGAAAAGGATCTCACCGCCGTCGAGGCTGCTAATCCACGCGAGATAATCCATGGCGACATCGCTATGAACTGTCGGCGACGCAAAACTCATTTGCCACAGCTCAGGGGCGAGATTGGCGACCTGTGCCTTGCTGCCGCGCGTAGCCGCCTTGCTCTGGTTATACAGAGGCTCGAACTCTGCACTGTTGAACGGCATGAACCCATTGGCCATGGTCGGCATTTCCCGCGGGTTGCCATCGGTAAATATCAGTGACACGGGCGGCCTCCTTAGATCTTGCGGTCGTTGCGCGCCTGGCGCACGACGTCGACGATCGTACTGGGTAGGGCCGCGGCCATTCGTTTCTGGCTGGCGGCAACCTGACGACCGCTTTCGTCGACGACAACTGCGCGAAGCATGTCGCTATCGAGCGAGACACGGACATCGAGACGTTGAGAACCGCCCTGTCCGCTTCCGGCCGCCTGCCCCTTCGGCAACACGATCTCGCCCTTCTGCAGAATCGCGGGCATTTCCCCAGGGCGGAACGGCGAGGCGCCAGCTATGCCGCCATTGTGGTAGCGCGGGGCGCCTGCGAACGCGGCGAGCGGAACGCTCCGACGCGGATAGTTGTCGTTGCCCGCGATGCCGCCTGAGTGAAGGATTCCCGGCAGAATATTGCCGCCGAAGAGGCCCCCTCCTCCCTTTATGAAGCCACCTCCGGACAGACCAGCGAAGAGCATGTTGAGCGAATTGTCGAGCATCTTGCTCGCCAGGTTACTCAGGGCATTGCCCAGCGCTTCGGTCGCCGATTTACCTGCCATCATGTCGTGAAGGAATGAGCTCGCGAATTCCTTCTGGATCTCGATCGAACGTGAGAGCTGTTCATTGAAGCGGATTTCGGCGGCAATCATTTCGTTTTGAGCGCCAACGATCTTCCCGTCCGTCAGCAGACCCAGCGACTGCATGCGCGAATAGACAGTTTGATCGATGTCGCTGCGACCCAATTGTTCCCGTTCGAACCTTAGGCCCCGTAGCGTCTCCGCTTGCTTGAGGCGTTGATTGATAGTGTTGAGCTGGTCTGCTTCAGCGACGAGGGCGAGATAATGTTTTCGGTCGTACTGTTCCTTGTTGCCATAGATGCGAAGCGCTTCCTCTTCGAGCGACTGACGAATTTCCGCCGCCGCCCGCGCCTGCTCCTGCACTGCAACGCTCTGTCCTTCCAAACTGAGTTCAAGGCGAGCGAGTTCGATACGCTGCTGGGCCTGCAACAGACGCTGCTCAAACGCTTCCCGCATTTTTTTGGCGTTATCGTCTTCGCTTAGATGGGCGGTCGGAGGTGGCTCCAAGCCGAGCGTCTTCTTGTCCCCATCCGTCATGACGCCATTGATGGCGCGGATCGCGGCTTCAGCACCTTGGACTTTCGATTCCACTTCCGCAGCGTTCTTGGCAATAGCTAGGAGCGCCGGTCCCAACCCAATGGCGAGTGACCGATCAGTGCGAGAAAGATCGTCGATAGCAGTTCGAAAATCTGAAGCTGACAGCGCGCCGTCGCGAAATTTCGCGATGAGATCGTTGACTTGATTAATGTTTGCAAGCTGCGAGGAGTCACCGCGGGCCATAAACGTCGGGATCTTGCCGACGCTGTTCCTCACAGTCTGTAATTCAGTTTTGAAGTCCTGGAGATTGCGCGTGGCGTCGAGCCATGTTCCTTTGGCGATCTTATCCGCCCAATTACCCGAAGCCGCGCCAGCGCGCTCATAGGCCTCCCGGATCTGCTCAACGATAGAGCGGTGCGATTCCATCGCCCTCGTCGCGAGGGTGGCGCGTGTTGCCCAGACCGCTAGACCGACCGAGATCGCCGTGAATGCGAGGCCGACGGGTCCACCAAAAAAGGCGAACACCGATTGTAAACCCCGCATAGCGATCGTCGACACTCTTGCCGCGAGCGTCGTACGCGCCAACGCCGCCACGTGCGCATTTTGCGCCGCCGTCGCGGCAGTCGCCGATACTGCCCCCGTTCGATCGGCCATAGCAGCTTCCAAGGCGCTGCGTGCGCGCATTTCATTTGCCGTGGCACTCCCGATGACGACGGCATTGCCGGTCGCGACGGCAAAACGGTATTGAATGGCGGCCGCTGCTGCACCTGCATAGGCAGCCACGAGCCGTCCGGCGAAGATCGCCGCCACTCCCACTGCGGCCTTGACTAGCACCGACATGCTATCAGCAATGCCAATGATCGCCGTCGCGAGAGACTCCGAGAGCTTGTTGTTCTGGTCGAAGACGCCAATGGTTTGCATCAGCGAGTTGCGCATGATCATCAGCGCGTCGCCGATCGTGGCGGGCATCTTTTCCGCTTCTGCGCGCAACGTCTCCATGCGCTTCGTGAGCGCATTGTAAATGACAGATGCCGTGATTTTTCCCTGCTCGCCAACCCGGCGTAGCTGGTTGGTGGTCACTCCAAGTTCCTCGGCAAGTACCTCTGAAACACGGCCGCCGGTCCGGATGACCGTATTGAGTTCGACGCCGCGCAAACTTCCCAATGCCATCGCTCTTGCAAGCGATTCCTGCACTTGGGCGGCGCGATCACCCTTAGCTCCGGATACGACCATCGCGAGGTTGAGAGCTTCCGTATAGTCGAGTTGCTGCGTTGTGGTCTTGCCGAGCTCTTTCAGAACGGTGGAGTTTTGAATGTAACTTTCGGCGGTCTGATCGAGCGCCGAATATGTTCGCCGAGCAATAGTCGCAATGCGGTTGAGAGCGGCCGCACTGTTGTCCATGTTGCCGATCGCCAACCCAACGCGCGCGTTGAGATCCGACCAAGTGTCAGCGAAGCCGACGGCAAACCTCTTCACCGCCAACACCGCACCGCTGAGGCCGAGCGTCATCACGACCGTGCTTACATTGGTTTGCCGGATCAGTTCGCCAAGGCTCCGGAACCGCGAGGCGACCCCGCCAAGAGGTCCGTCGAGCGCAGCCGCGGCCTGGCCTAATTTGCGCAGGCCGTCGCTCGCTTCATCGGTGGAAGCGACTACGCCCTGCGAGGCACCGGATCGAACTTGTCGATAGGCGGCCTCGGCTCGAGCCAATGCCGCGGTATGTGCTGCCTCGTCGATCGCTCCGACTTTGAGGGCGCGGTTAATTTCCTCGATCGAGGCGGCATACTGCTTTTGTGCAGAGAGGAGCGGATTGTATTTTGCCTCAAGGCGATCAAGCTCCTCACCAAACGCAGCGATGTCGGCAGCACGCGCAACCGTTCCGAAATCGTCCTTCACATTCAGCCGCTGATCGATTGCGCCCGCTGAATTCGTCTGCCCTGCCATAACGGCGTTGGCCTTTTCAACGGTCGCGGCAAGCTTAGTGTAGCCGGACTCCGCGAGCTGCGCCGCGCTAGCAGTCATTCCGAACTTTTTGTTGATCCCATCGAGAATGGTGCCGGCTTGCCCGAGCGGTACGTTACCGGTTTCAACCCCACGCCCGAGCTGACGGATCGCCGTTTCGAACCGTTGCGTGGCCGCATACCCATCGACATACTGACGCGACAATCTCTCGACCACGCTGCCAGCTACGCTGATCTTTTGCTGACTGGACGTAACGGACGTGCTCAGGCGTTGGCTTGAAGCAGCGCCCGCTTGGTCTGCGGCGACTTTCTGATCCATACCGGCCTTGTACTGGCCGGCATCCATCGCGGCTCGGACGCGTAGTTCGCTGAGCTTCTGGACCACTTAGGTCTTTTCCTTCTGCCTACGTGCCACCTCTTCCAGCCATGCCGCATCGATGACCCCGAAGAGGCTTCGGAAGGTGTGGAAGTCTTGGCCGGTAATGTCGTGATCGCGGGCGTATTGGCTTATGGCCAAGTACGAGACGGGCAGCTCGCCGCCGAACGCGCCATAGGTGCGCTCGTACCGGAGCGCGTCCCAGGCTCGCCAATAGAGATCGTGCCAGAGTTGTGGCTCGGCCTCTATCGGACGTTCGGGAATATTTATGTACTGCCCGTCTTCAGGATTATCGTCGACAACCCTTTGCAACCAGGCGGAATGGCCTTCCTGGGTCAAACGCCAGAGGAAGGCCGCGCGGAGTTTTTTGCGTCACGGTCCAAGACCTCGACATCGATCTGGGAAACCTTGCCCGCGCACCACTCGACTGCGGTGACGAGGTCTCGGTAGGCGGGATCCGAAAGCTTTTCGCGCGCCTCGTCGGGCACATAAGGAATCTCCTCGCCGTCATCATCGACAAACCCCCGCCAGTCATGGAGGATATGATCCACATAGAGCTTGCCACTTGCCGCCGCGAGAACCTCCGGCGGAATGGGACCGCCATTGTATTTCCGCGTCAAACGCTGGATCAGCAGATCGCGCGCCACCTGATAAGCCGGCAGATGCAGCGAAGAGACGTTAAGAGCAACGCCAGGCCAGTTTGGGTAAGGTATCCAGTCGCCGGCGGCTTCCCGAACGAGGTTCGCTTTAATCGACGTAAGTTTTACAGCCATGTTTCAATTCTCCACATATTCCAAACGATCAATGAGTACGTGCGCGTTCGTCAGGCTATCCATGCTCGCCTGGTAGTTGAGCGGCAGCATCACGTCCTGGTTCTTGGCTCCGGCCGATGGTGAGCCTTCCGTGAAAGTCACACGCGGCAAGCTGACGATCACAGCCTGTCCATCCTTCTGCGACCGCAGATTGATATTGCCCACCGTGCCGTCGAGAAGCTTCTCGGCGAGCGCCTTGTCGCCGAAATAGGTTTCCAGCGTACCGGTGACCGCACACTCGCCGACACCGATGTCGACGGCGCCGACGTGCCCGACGGCGCTGATCATTCTGAGATTATTGTTGACCGTCACTGACGCCGATTTGACGTAGTTCGGGCCCGCCACGGCGACGCCGGATTCCGCGATGCGGCCGACGTTAACGTTTGCCGACATAATCGGCGCCGTCGTGGCCGGAAGAGGAGATGCGTCAAGAGGCACCGTCGTCAGTTCGCCGGTCAAGCCATTGAACGTCACCGAGCCGGTGATCATTTCCTCCGTCGTCCAAGTGAGCTCGCCTTGCGCCACTACCATCCCGCGCTGGATGATGTAGCTCGGCACCGCTTGCGCCAAGAACCCACGTTCGATCGTCAATGAGCGCCGATCGACACCGTTCTTCACATGATCGCCGAAGAAGACACGGATGGTTTTACCGGCGCCATTGTCGACGGCCCAACCCATCGGCAGGTTGTCTAAAGTCAGCTTGTGTGCAGCGACGCCGATGACGCGCGCGTAGGCATTGACCGCCGCCGTTGCGAATCGATAGGCGGCGCCAAATCCTCCGACCTTGATCCACTGGCCTGGAACAATACCGAGAGCGGAAAGGTCGAGTGCGGTCGAAGTGATCGCGTCGGCCGCCGCCTGGATGTCGCCGGCGGCACCTTGGAAGCCGACGACCTTGATGCGCGCGTTTTCTGGCGGCGCGGCCTCGTCCGTCAAGAGGTCATCGCCAACGGCCGGGACTGTCGCCGAGCCGGTCTTCAGGACGAACAACCCGTTGTTGCCGGCGTTCGCAAAGCCAGAGGTCTTGACGAGATGGCCGGCGGTGAACGCCGCGCCAGCGACTACCGTGAAAACACCGTCCTCTGCCGTGACAGCTGTAATGGCACTATCCGCCGTCCCGGCGTTGTCACGGAAGGGGGTGTTGGTCCACGCCTGAAACATCAGCGACTCGAAGAAAAGCGACAGCGGGCTTTCATCGACAGGATAGGAGAGCCGGATGTTGACGGCGCCTTGGTTCGTCTCGTTGACCTTGATCGGATCAGCGCTCATCCGGTCTGAACGAATTTCGTCCGACGTGATGAACGTCGGCTGGAATTGCAGCGTCTCGCCCGCGTGGCGGGCGGCACGCATCACCGGGTTTTCCGGCGTTACGCCGAGTGAAGTCTCGCGGCATACGGCAAGCCGCGTCCGATTGCTGTCCGTCAAGGAAGCCTCCTGTCAGTCAAATTGTGGGGTTGAAGGTGAAAACGGCTACTCGTCGCGACGCCAGAAAATCGCTGTCGTCATGCGAAAATACTGACCGTCTTGCTTGCCAGGGTCGCTCGCTCCGATCGACGCATGACGGAACTCAACGCCACCAATGTCTTCTCCACGGAAGAGATCGGCGAGCGATTTCGCTAACTGACGAGACCGCCCCGTCCCAGTCCCGGACGGCGTCAGGACATGCATCAGAAGCTGTCCCTCTTCCCGCCAGAGATTGTCGGCTCGTGCATCGCCACCGCCGATCGACTCCTGCTCGAGCACGTCGCCAAATACTTCGACGAACACAAACGGGCTCGCCATGTCAGGGTTCGGCCAATCCTCGTTCTCGAACACGAGCGGTGTCGTCGTCCAAAGAGCCCGCAAGCGTTGCTCGATGACGTCAAAGGCTTCGAAGCTGGACATGGTCTACTCGAGGTTGATCACGAGCGCCGGATAGCTGATCGGCATACCGGATCGGCGGTCTTTTCGGCGGCCCGCATTTCGTCGGAGTATCCACGGAACGCCAGGTGCGACGCCTGTTTGAATATCCAGGTAGCTGACCTCGCAGCGCGCCACGTTTTTAAACTGACGCTGCACCGCTCCACGCGCTTTTTCGAAGTGCCTGGCGCCCGTCTTGTTTGCTCCTACCTCCATCTTCCGCGTGTAGGGTTCCACGTTGAAGATGAGCACTTCGGCCTCACCATCGATCTCGTCGTAGCGTTGCACGATGCGACCGTTCGCCAGAACTATGAAGCCGCGCGCATAACGGCCAGATCGGACGGGCACACGCTTGCGAAGCTCTTCCAATGCCGTCGCGATGATCGTCGGCCAGTGCAGGAAGACATAAATGATTGGCCCCGGAGGAATGACCGTTTCCTCCGCTGCACCCCTGACGCCATTGACGTAGCGTTCGTAGACCGGGCTGCCTTCGCCAGATGCAACCGCCTCGGCAAGTGCTTCTTTGGCCATCCCCGCTAGCGATGCGGCCACCGCTTCCGGCGAGAGGTCCTGCGTCGCGATCTTGATATCCCGCGCGAACGTCTCGATCGTTCCCGAAACCGTCGCCATCTCAGCCTAACACTACCAAATCGATGCGCACGACACGGTCCTGGAGGGCCGTGGCCTTCGCGATTTCTATGTTTCGTTCTCGATTTTGAATTACGGCCTTATCGCCCTTCTTGAGTGGCAGAAAATCCGCGAGACCGGTTGGGCTCACGACGACATTTGAAGCCGTTTGGTCGATCTGGCCGATGAGTTGTTCCGGCCGGACTGTGCGCACCGCCGCCGGCACAGTCTCCTCAATCTTTGGTCTTGGGTCACCGTTTCCCGTATAACGGCGGATAGTGATCGTCTCGCCGGCGTCGGCAAGAGCAGCGTCGAGGTCCGAAATGAAGCTCTGGGGGTTCAAGCGATCACCATGTTTCGGTAGCGCATTAACTGGCCCGCAACGATGTCCGGAACGGCGCCTTCATGTGATTGGCCTGGAACGGAACCGACCCAATAGTCGCGCCTTTTTGTCGATACGCCAGGGATCTCTATTGTCTCGCCCTTCAGCGACGGATCGCGATCCTTTTCGGCCCAAGCCAGCCGCATAAAATCCATGGCAGCCATTTTGAGGTCGGCCGGTATGGTGGCAAAGCCAGCCTCGTAGGTGATGTCGATCTGCGCGGCGGACCAGAAGGTCGTTGATCCCTTTAACAAACGATAGACGATGCCTGCTTCTGGATCGACTTCATATTCAGTCGACGCGAGATCGGTGTCGCCAAACTTGATCTCAGTGATGGCGACGTCGTGCCGGCGCGACAAGAGCAGCGCTTCACACTGCACATCGCGGAAATGCTCTTTGAGCGTTTCCTTGCGCAAAGTCGGCGACCCCCCTTTTCCCGCTGCGATCTGACATTCCGCGGCGATGGCAGACGCAACGGCTGCATCAAGCGTTGCGAGCCGTGGGTCCTGAGCATCGCCGGATATACCGACGGCCTGTCGGCGTTCTTCCGCGGATAATAGGGTCACGTCACCGGCAGGCGTCGTGACCTCAAGCCAGGAGCGCATCTAGGCCTGCTTCATACGGGCTGCGATGATCTTCTCGATCACGACTTCCTTTTTGTCGTCCGGACCGAGTTCGATCTTCTCATCGGTCGCAAGCTGACGCAGCTGAGCAACCGTCATCTTAGCCAAGGCAGTATGCGCTTCCTCGGCCGCTTTGCGGGCTGCGTCTGCCGCCTTCTCCGCTGCTTTCTGACTGTCGCCATTGTCGTCGCCGATCAAACCGGCCGAGGACAAACCCGACGCCAAGTCTCCGAAGTCTCGGACGTCGTCGACTTTCAGATCCTCGGCATGAATGCCGTCGAACGCACACCGAAACGGCTTTTTGACTTTGTGCATGACCATCCTCTTGAAAAGTTTCCAGTGCGATCGAGCGAGTTAGATCAACCACCGCTGCCGGCGACTTTCAGGACGCCATTGTCAAGCCAGATCGTTTTCCCGTCGGCTGGATCCGACTTGGGAATGGCGCTGAGATCGAGCGCTCCAACTTTCAGTTGCGCACCCGGCTCGACGGTCAGCTTGCCGCCAGCGGCAACGACGAGTTCGTTACCTCCGGGCTTGCGATAAATCTTAGTGTTTGCGTCAGACATTGTTTTTCTCCCGGCCAAAATGAAGTCGGCGAAGCGGATGCTCCGCCGATATCGTTATGGTTATGACGTCAGTCGGAAACGAACGCCGACGCGGCAACCGTGTCGCCCTGCTCAACCGGGAAACGCCGCGGCCGGAGAAAGACTGTTACGCTTCCGAACGCAATGTTCGCGGCGGCCGATGTTCGAACGGCCTGTAGGTAACGCTTGGCCGGGTTCCGGACTTCCACGAGCAAAAGCTTGCCGTTGAGATCCCCATTGGCGATGCTGGCTCGCGTTGCGAGAGCGTCGGCGACGGCCGACATGCCGACGTCCTGAGAGGCGTCATTCTGTTCCACTTTCAGTGTCGCGACGCCCGTCGCAGTGGCAGTCTCGATCGACGTGACAAACAATGCCGATTCATAGTCGGCCATGTCGATAATCGCCGATCTATCGTTTGTGTTGCTTGCGCTGGCTACCGCGGCTTTGAGCCAGCGGCCTTCAAGATTGGAAAGAAGACCGTGCATATTCATGGTTCGAGCCCTTGGGGTGAGTTGAAAGGAAAAGGGGCGGCTTCCGCCGCCCCATCGGATACGCGATACGTCGCGCGTCCGGCTATGCAGCGATCTTGAGAAGCTTGATCGCCTCGAACTCGGTTACGTCACCGCCAACGCGCTTGGTCGTGTAGAACTTAACCGACCCCTTCTTGGTGTACGGATCGCGGAGCATCACTGCACCGCGACGATCGACGAGCGTATATCCGGCCTTGAAGTTGCCGAATGCGATCGGAAGCGCGCCAGCTTCGACGGACGGCATATCCGCGGCGGGACGAACCTCGTGACCAAGGAGAATGGACGGCTTGCCCGCCTGGGCGTTGGGCTGCCAGATGTACCGACCATCGCCATCCTTCTTCAGCATCAACTTGCCGACGGTCTGCCGCTTCATCAACCAAGCGGCGCCGCTCGTGTAATAGTCTTTGAGGGAGGCCATGAGGTTGATGAGCGAGTCGAAATCAAAGTCCGTCGCGTTACCGCTCAGAATCTGCTCGATCTTGCCTCGCGTCGTTCCGTTCGGATAGGTCAGGAATCCGCGCGGCTTCCGAACGCCGTTTCCGGAGAAGCAAGCCGTGGCTTCTTCCCGGCCAAATCGCTCACCGATCTTGCGAGCCAGATAGCCCTCAACATCAAACTGAGCGTCATCGAGCAGCTTCGCCGTAACGCGAGGCTGCGCGAAGATCTCGTGCACATCGATCTTCTGCAGACCAACTTCAGGCGTGCCCGTATCGCCGCGCTCTTCGTTCTCACCGACCCAGCCAGACGTCGCTTCGTCGTCGTCAACAGGGAACTCGGCCTGGTCGGAGCCGACCGTCTCGATCGACGCGAGCTCGCGAAGCGGCGAACTTTCGCGCTGAATCGATAACACCCGGCTCATCACCGTCGGGCTGACCTGGTACCCGCCCGACGGATCAACGCCGACACTCATCGCCTTGCGCTGGTCTTCGGGTAGATTCGCCACGTGGATCTGAAGGTAGCGCTTGAAAGCAATGCTGTACGATTTGACTTCATCAACATTGATTTTGTCATCGGAGAGGTCGGTATTTGCCTTCAGTTCGCCACGCGCCGCCATCGCTGCTGCCGTGAAATCGCGTGCTGCCTTGAGCTCGTCCTGGCCCTCGCCGGAACCGTTACCGAGAACACGGGCACGGTTGAGTTTCCGCTCGAATTCGTCGAGCCGGGTGCCGGTCGTCTTCACGGCCGACTCGACAAGTTCCTTGGCTTTCGCCTCGATTGCGGAATGCTTTTGCTCGAGACCTGCCGTCAGCGTCTCCAAGTCCTTTTTGACCTGGCCGTTGTCGACAGCATCACGCCCGGCTTTCTCGGCGATATCGCGAACCTGCTTCAGGTCCTTCTCAAAGGACGTGCGCAAACCCGTAATGTCGTCGCCAAACTTCTTCACCTCGCGCTGGACGTCGTCCAGCACATCCTTAAGTTCGGGCATTCCTGCCTCCTGCGTTTAATGGTGGGGAGTGATCAGCTTTCGGGTTGAGCGGATGCTCTCCAAAAGCCCCTTAACGTCCTGATCGTCCCCGGCCTCACGCCGTGCGATCGACTTCAAGCGGCTGACGAAATCGCGAGCCGTCTTCTTCGACCACGACGGACCGCCTGCCTCACGCAGGAAGTCCTCACAGTCGGAGAGCGAGTTAAGGCCATCGATGTCGGCGGACTTCACAGCGCCGACACGCGCCTTATCATTAGCGGGGAACGTCACGATGCTGAGTTCGACGAGATCGATCTCATGCAATGTGCGGCGCGGTTCGCTAGGCTTCGTTCCCATCGTGAATTTTTTGGCGCGGTATCCAATAGACAGGCCGTCAAGTGACCCCGCCTTCATGCCTTCGTGGAGAAGCTGGCCGCGATCGGTGCCGAGCGCGAATAGTTCGCCTTCGACTTTGAGCCCTTTTGCATTCTCTTCCATCGAGACCCATTTGCCGACGGGCAACATGTCGTCGACTGGACCGAAAAATCCGCCGTGCTGCAGGAGCATCGGCGGCAACTTCCCTTTTTCTGCCCATTGATTCAGGCTAGCCTTGAAGGCGCCGCGTTCGATGACGTCGCCGTACGAATCGACGTTGCCGAAGATGGCGCCGTAGCCGCTGAACGAACCGTCCTTTGCGCCAGACGCGAATTTGATTTCGAAATTGGCCTGGTATCTATCCATTGACGGGATCCTTGCTGCCGGGTTGTCGCGCGATTGGACGAGGGAAGCCGTCGTCTCCGATCGGCGTTGTGTTGACGGGCACGTACAGGCGATCGCCGCCCGGCTTCGGCGACATTTCGTCGAACGAGCGGACCTCATCGGGTGTCAACCAACCGGGGTTCCCGCCTCCGCCCAATGCGATTTTGAAGTATTCCGCTTTGTCCTTCATCGCTGGCGACAGGAATGCCTGCTCTAGGAAGGACAAGTAGAATCCCTTCTCGCGCTCCTCCTTTGTTAGCAGCCAGCGCTTGGCTGACGATGCCACGCGGTCGTGCAACGGGCGCACGGTATGGACGAGATGTGCGAGAAACATCTGCTCGGCCGAGGCGTAGGTCGCGGCTTTGTCGCCGGAGTAGCCGACCATGATCGGCAGAACACCCATGCCTCGGCAGCATTCCTCAACTTGAAACTGCCGGACCTGGATGTGCTGCGCGTCGACACCGGTCATCGCGAGCGACTGCCATTTAATGCCATTGTCGAGCACAGCGGTCTTGAAGCGATTGGCGAGCCCGACTTGGTGTGCTGCCCACTGTTCCCTAAGCCGTTGCCTGGCCTCTTTGCCCAACACCTTCTCGGTGGTCAGAATACCGCCCGGCTGCGCGCCATTGCTGTGAAGACGCGCATGCGTCTCTTCCGATGCGAGGGAAAGTCCGATCGCTTCGCGGATGAGTTTCACAGCATCGAGGCCGACACTTCCGTTCCACGACGGACCGCGAATATGCCAGATCTCGCTGGCATCGAAATCAGCGGTTTGGCCGGGCAATATCTGCGCCCGGTATTTCATACTCCCATCGGACGCCATTCGAGCCGTACAGTCGACGAGAGGAATAAGCTCATCGATCCGCCCGTTGACTCGGCCGATAAACGAATAATGATTGCCTGTAAGTGCTAGATGAAGGCCGATCGTCTCACGATATTCGAGCCCGCTCTGCCATTGGTTCGGTGCATCTTCCAGAACGGCATAGAGAGGATGGGACCGATCTTCCTGCCGCGTCTTTGAGTTCGCGTCGCGTCGATAGATCTTGCACGGCACCATCAAGGCTTCCGCGATCCTGCGCGCACATGCAAGGACCGTCGTGCATTGAAGCGCCGTCTTCCAGGTGATCGAGACACCGGATTTGGACGGCTCGCCGCCAAATAGGTTGGCCCACAGGCTTTCCATGGGGCCGTAGACTATGGCGCTTTTCGCCTCCAGGCCGCCTGCGATGGAGCCGAAGACACCTCTCACGTCTGTGAACCCGACAGGGCACTAGTCGTACGCGAAGAGAGCAGCACGCCGGTCAACACCAAGCTGCCCCCTACGATGAACCCCGCTGCAGGATGTAAGAGCCACGCGCCATAGGCTATGGAGCCAACCGCTGCCAACCCGGCGCCTTCCCTTAGAAGGTCCGGCAACACGCGCAGAAACGCGAGGGCCGCCGCAGCAAAGCCCGTTCCAATGCTTCGAAACATTCAGATCACCATCAAGTCGTTGTCATCAAGGTAGGAGCCCTGCGACGGGCTGGGATTGCGGACCATGACCGTGGCCGCATCGAACAACGCCATCGCAGGGTCGATTTTGGCGTCGCCGGCGTTCTGCTTGGTCGCGCGAATGGCAGTTGCTGTTGGTTCGATCTTCAAGTTCCCGACGCACCACGCCATCATGGCGCCGCCGGCATGTCGGAGTAGACCTTTCGCCAAGCGCCGCTCGGTCGTCTTGATCGCGTTCATCATGCCGAAGCCCTGCGGCACGCCGAACAGAAGCTCGTTTTCCGAAGTGACATCGATGTCGGCCAAGAGTTCTACGAGCTCGCCCAACCCGGCAGGGTCAACTCCGACGCCGCCAAGTAAGCCGCGTTCCTTAACGATGCGGATAATCTCGACGATCGCACCGAGATCGCTCAATTCGTCGCCCACGATCGTCAGTTCCCCGGCCTTCTGAAATTGGAGCAATACCGGTGCGATTGACTTACGTCGCTCGAGCACGCCGCTGTGGCACCATGCGTGCGACCAGCAAAGCCAACGCTTCATGCGCTGGACCGTCGTCCGGCCAGCCACCTCAACTTCAATTTCAATTTCGTCCGGCTCTCGCCCTATAGCGCTGAGCCCGAAGATGTCGTCGAGACCACCTCCGTCAGCCCCGAGGGTGACGCATTCACAGCGGTCAAGCAGTGCGTAAAACGCATCGAATGATGACCTCGCGTTGATGGCTGCAAGATCCGCGTCAACCGCTGAGATCCAGTGGTCGGCGCCGGGCCAGCGATTGGACCGGAGGTTGATTCCGATCTCGATGTTCAGATGCTTAGCGAGATGCGAGGCGAGCGCGCCTGGGCCGCTATTTTTCGCCTTGTTCAGTTCGTCAAGAAGCCAATCACGATCGACCGAGCGATCAATGTTTGGGTTGGTGACGTAAAAATACGAAGGATCAAGGTAGGCTTCTCGTTCCACCATTTCGGGCGGAAATTCGTAGAGAACGGCAAGACTCTTACGATCGACGATCTTGCCGTCGCGAACATCGCGGAAGTAATCGAGCTTCGCTTTGAACACCCCGGCCGGAGGTTCGTCAGACTGGGTCGAAAGATAGATCACGAAGCCTTCCGGCCGCGAAACCAACCCTCCCGTCGCTTCGCGCAACATCGCGTCGGCCTTCAGCTTCTTACCGAAGATCCACAATTCGTCGACGAGAACGAAAGCGGCCTTCTTGCCACCGACCGTATCGGTATCGGCCGCAACAACCTTCAAGACCGCCTTGGTGATACGATGCGTGATCTGGCGGAAGTTGTCCTGAACGTGAAGCAACGTTACCAACTCCGGATCGGCGCGCACCATATCGGCGGCCGGCTTGTAGGAGTTGTTTGCGATCTCGAGTGTCGGTGCCAGGATCAACAGCTCAGACGAATGCCGCCAGTTTCGGATTAGCGCTGTCAACATGATCGCGGCCGCGATGGTCGACTTCCCGTTCTTCTTGGAGATGAGCAGGAAGAATTCGCGGATCAGCCGCTTGGCATTTCCTGCGTCATAGGCACCAAAGATCGCACGAACAAAATCAAACACCCAGTCGGCGCAGGCTTCACCAAATGTCGGCTGACCGGCAATGTCGACGACTCGCAGCGACTTGAATACTTCGAGTGCCTGCTCGGCTTCATTGGGAAACAGCGGCTCGAACGGAATGAGCGGTTCGCGCGCAAGTATACGATGCTCCCAATTCGGAACCGCAGTCGACCATTCCATCAGGCGTTATTGACCACAAGTTTCGGCGCCGGCGGCGGTGCGAATTTACCTGTGACGTTCGACGCCGCGGTCTGCATCGCCTCTTTTTTTCCGGGCTTTTCACTCGGGGCGACGCGGTCGGCGGCCGACGTGATCTCGCCCTTGCGTAAGAACTTCTCTTGAGCGGATGCGTTGCCCGCAACGGCCGCTCGGTACTGAGCCAGGAGGACTTCGCCGCGTCGCTTTGCAGCGCCAGTCGCCAACTCCTCCTTGAAGAATTTTCGCAGAGTTCCGCGAGATACACCGATAACTCGAGCGATATCTTCCTCGCCCTGCCCGCCGGCGACCAACACTTCGACGAGCTCGCGCTGATTGCCATCAGGCTCAAAAGTGGGCCGTCCGCCTGCACTTTTTGCACGTCGCGTTGATTTTTTACGGCTTTTCCCTGCCTTTCCTGAATTTCGCATTTTTGTACAAAAACCCCTGAATTCTCCCGGAGAAAAAAAATTGTGCGCGTGAGACCCTGTGCGGTGGGGGCCCCCTAACTTTGTGAAGATTTTATCCCCCCTGGGGGTGGTCTCTCTTCGCCATCCGTTTCGCGCGCTCGCGGGCCGTCTTGCGTGAATGCGAGGCGGCGCACCTCAGCATCATGTTGCGCCTATCGAGTGGAGCGCCGCCGTCTCTCATCTCAACGATGTGATCAGCGTACACGCGCATGTCAGGCCGATGAGTTCGGCCATCGCACTGAGGGTCTTCACAGACCCTGCCGCGCTCGCGAATGAGATCAGCGACAAACGCACGCCATTCGGACGATGAGTAGAAGTCCTCGGCCACCTTCGGTGGCGGGCGCACGGTGCGCGTGTCCATTGTCCGAATGCGCGGCATCAACGTTCGGAGCATCGGCGAAGACTCCATCTCCCTTAAGTGATCAGCCTCTCGTCGTGGAAGGCCTGCAGCGCCGCTTTCATCGCCGTCAGATCGGCAACCGATCGGCCGCGCCATAGCACGCCGAATTGTCGGCCGCGCTCGTAGGCGAGTTGCGCGCTGCGAAGGTGGGGGTTCGGCCCGCGCTTGCCCTCGGGATAAATGAAACGTTTGCCCGCGTAGCCATCGCCGAAGCCAATGACGAATGCCGGCGAGTAGAACAGCGCATCGGTTGTCGTCGACATGGGCCGGCTAGCGTTGGTCGCCGTCATGACTTCACGCCTCGAATGCAACTGCGAAAAGCAAGAAGAACGGCCAAGCCGCACACCCGCCGTGGGCGAGCAGAAACGCGAGGACGAGGCAGACGAAAGCGCCGGCGGACATCTCGAGCTCCGTTAGTGCCTTGCGGCCGCGAATTCTTTTTCCAACGCGTCCTCGGGCGAGAGGCCGCCGTCGAACATTTCACGCCAACACGTCACACCGCCGGTCGCGATATATTTCGCGCCGTCGCCATCGGGCAGATTGAAACCGTATTCGATCAGCCGAGCGAGGCGGTCTAACCATTTCTGGAATTCCATCCCCTCTCGAGCTCCAATTGCAGGTATTCGGCTAGGCGAGCAAAGGACCGTACGGCCTCGGCCCTATATCGCTTGGGCGATTGCCCGCCTATGCGAATGCCTGCGAATTCGAATTATTCAAACCGTGAATGAGATTTGAATAATTATCGCCGCTTTTGCAGATTTGGGGACTGTCCGTCGCCGTCGGTTGTCCGGCCATAACGTCAGTCCCCTTTATTTAAAGTCCGCGATGTGATTTTGGGGCGGCCAACTCCCGGCAACTAAAGGCCCTCTATCGGATTTCGAGGTCATACGATCACATGACAGCCTCCTGAGTTACCGCGGCCAGGTTGTCCCGAGTTCGTGCGGTCCTTACGGCGCTGTAGGCCTGCCCGTGGCATACCCTCGAGCAAGGCCGGTGCCTTCCTGGCACCCCTCGAGGCGGGTCCGAATTTTCACGAATTGTCAGCGACAGTTACGCACCTATGAGCGGTGCACCTGGCGGCGGCGGGGTTCGAACTTGATCTAAGTCGAGTTCCGTCAACGGGCGAGAGCATTCGGGTCGATTTCTTCGCGGTCGGCTGATTGCTCGCTTGAGGCTGGCGTCTGCGACGCGGCAGCTTTGGTTTTGCATAGCCTGGCCGGATCAATTCGGCACGAAAAAACCCGGCATCGCTCGGGTGCCGGGTTTCAATCTCACACGTCTCGCGACGGTAGAAACGATTCGCACAGATTCGGGCCAAAGCGTAAAGGGGGTACTATTGGTTTTTTTCGTTTTTTTCGCCCTGAATTTCCAAAACGGTGAATTGCGGCTCAAATTGATCGCCCGATGGCCTGCAAAATAAATCGCGAACCCAGTCGCTATTCGAGGGCCATATGGTCTCTATAAGCCACTTCCGCTCGCGCGGTTTCGGCGATTTCGTCATTTTGACCTCGATAATGGGTCTTGCTGAAGAGCAACGGTTACCACCCAAGATGCGAGCTCGCGAAAACTCGCCTCATCTAACTGTAGGCTTTCATCGCCGACTCGAATTGCCACGCGCCCGTCGCCGAGAGCGGTCATCGTAAGCCACACCTCGCCGTCGCGGCCTTCCCCAAGCTGAAGCTTCGCGGGCTGCATTTTTGAGCCGGTGCGCGCGTTGACGAGCGTCATATCCGCTTTTCCCCTCGTCAATCCCGGTCGATACGCAATGCGAGTTCAGTGGTGATCTGTTTGTTTGCCGTCGACGCCGCTACCCTGGCGTATTTGGGGGAACCGGGATCAATCGAGACCTGAAAGGTCCGGAGCAACGACGACAATAATTCCTCTGTCGTCATCTTGTGGGCGGGTTTTGACAGGATTTCTTCGCTTTTTGCCATTTGCCCTATCCTTCCTTGATTGGCTCGGCGATGAAAGTTATCGCGTTGTCGCCCGCTTTAGGATGTCGGCGGCCTCGGCGGGCGTAAAAGCCCGCTGAAGCTTTACCCAAAGCTTCAGCGGATCGCGGCGGCTCTTCATTTCGCCGCCATGCTCGACAACCATCCACGGGACAACCGAAGACACTCCCAGATCGTAAGCCAAATCGGGGTGGAGCTCTTTGCCGAGATTTTCGCGCAGCCGTTCGAAAAGGCCGCCGGTTTCCCACAATTCGACGGTGATGATGTGCTGCGGACTTTCTGACATGACGATCCTCCCTCGTTCCCAAATCCTGAGCCCGTTTTTTGAGTATCAACCCCAGCAAGGCGGCGATTCGATCAGGCGATCAGCCGATCGAAAAACCGTTTGTCTTTCCACTGCTTCTTTTCGAGGTGGAAATATCCGCTTTGTGCGAAGGCCTCACCCGCATCTTTGGCATTGAACACCAAGTCCGGCAATTGGGTCTCGTCGACATCGCGAACGTATATCCACGTCACCCCGTCGAGGTGCTCGCCCGCCGGCAGATTGCGACCCGAGCGGTCAATCGTAGCGGTGAACCAATCTTTCGCGGCCGAAAGTCGGAATATGCGGAGCATCTTTAGCCTCGCGCCCTAAGTTCCGTTTTGACGTGCCAAGCCCAGCGCCGTAGCGATTCGATCAGCCTCGGGTGTGCCGCCGGTACTCAGCAACTGCCGCCAGAGCACCCAGCGCGAACGGTCCTAATCCCAGCACCCATGGCCAATTCGGAATTGTGTGCGGCCAGTTGTACGCCCAAACAAATTCACCGATGAAGCCCAGCACGGTGACACCTGCAAACTGTCTCGACGCCTCTTTCTCGGCCATGATACGCGTTTGCCGCTGTAGCTCGCGCAGGTGCTGGTCTTGCATCGGCCGTCACTCCCCCTTTTTGAGTTTCGCCCGAGAATACCCAGCGCTTTCGGCCGAGAGTAGTCCCTATTCGCCTCTCCGCTTTCGAAACACATCGCGGAAAGTCGGGAATTCGAAATGGCCATCTGCCAGTAGTGAGCGCATATCGGCAGCGCTCATTTCAAGCGCATTGACGACATAGCGGCCAGGCTCGGCGGCTTCCTCGACTGAGTATCCTTGCGAGATCAGCGACTCGACGACGTCGGCGATCGGCCGTTCGACCATGTCAGGCTTCCCCCCAAAAAACTCAGAACCAACGATAGCCAAGTCTCCAATCGAACCCGCTCAGTCTTCCAGCTTGTATGTTGCGCCCGCAATATCACAGTAGCGCCCCCAAGCCGTGCTTCGGCCGATGTGCGCTTCTGGAACGATACCTTCAAGCTTCTCGGCATCATTGGCGCTCAGTTCGACGACGATACCATCGCTCATCCCTGCCGCCTTCAAGGCCACCCGAAGGCCGGCCGTCGCTGCAACGATATCTGCATAGGCTTTACTCATCGCTGCTTTCTCCCCTCTAGCGCTTCGCGCAGCAACATTCGGATGGCTACCGATCGCTCTTTGCGGTCAGGAAGCGCTGCGGTTACTTCGTCAATCTCCTCCTGGAGATCTTCTGGAAGTCTGAGCATGAACGGCTTTCCCATCGTACCTCCCTCTTTCGGGGGACGACCGACCCGAACCTGTTCCACCTTCCGGCCTCGTTTAGGTTGCTTTGACATGCCAATTAGTATCGTAGCTCATAAATAATACAGCAAATCACGAAAAGTTGATTGAACAGGCCTCGAAGTGAGGATCGACTTAATTGACATTTCGTAGCTCAAAAAATATATTATAGATAGTTAGACGGTATGCAGGCCCTCCGCCAGAACGACCCGGAAAAAAGGCAGAAAGAACCAGCCGGGAAGCGAGCAGCGAAACTTGAGGACGACCGGCGGCCCGAACCCAGCGCTGAAAGGCGAAGGGCGAAGCTATGGAAACAACACGAGACTAGAAGCCTTCCTCATGCAAACGGCCCACCGTGATCCCTGGTGTTACTAGCACCAGGCGGTAGGCCGCGCGTGAGTATCCTTGGACGGGAAACTTCACATGAGAGTTGATATCACAACGTCAGAAGGCCTTGCAACGATCGGCGGATGCGCCGCTCTGTTTGCAGGCATCAATTGGACGATCGCGCATAGCGGAACGGGGCTGACGGCGTATCTGTCCTCCTCGGCTGTTCTAGCTGTCGCCGGCGGCATTGCCGTATTTGCCGGTGCTAGAGCGTTAGGAACCGGACGGAAAGACGCCGGACGTCTCCTACTCGCTATCTTCGTCGGCTTGGCGTGCGGCGAAGCATATAACTTCTACATGACCGCAAAGACGTCCGTTGCCTCCCAAGAGGAAGCCACAGCACCGATGCGGGAGAAAATGCGGAAGCACGACGATGCGGTGGCTCGTCTTCGCGAGATTGAAGCGGCGACACCGTCCACAATGCGCTTGACGGCGGCGAGGCAGGCTCTTGCTGACGCCAAGGTCGGCGGCGAATCCCAGCGCGTTCGAGATGCACAGAAGGCGCTCGATACCGCCCAGCTCGCCGCTGACGAGGAAGCCAAGGACGGTTGCAGAACCGTCTGCAAACAAAAGCAGGCGGAAGTGGCCAAGGCCCGCACGGGTCTCGCGGTAGCAATAGCTGCTGCGGCTCAAGATCGCCGGACGGACCTGGTCAATGCCGAGCGAGAAGTTACCGCAGCAATTGCCGAGGCTGACACAAAGCACGAAGCCAAAGTGAATGCCGCAAAGGCGGATGTGGAAGCAAGCCCGCTGCCACCATCGCCGACGTCGCTGTCTGACCGGACGGGGCTTCCCGCGTGGGGTCTCGACCTGTTTGAGGCTCTTCTGAAGTCGTTCGGACTTAACATCATGGCGGCAACTCTAATCGCCTACGGTGCGCAGCGTCCCGACGGCGGGAAAGACGACGTGCAGTCGGACTTTCCGGCCTCGGCCGCTGAACGTCCGGAACTGCCCAGGTTCTTCCGCCCGGATGGTCCTAAAGGCCAAGGGAAACGGGGTCCGGACCGTCCGAAACGACCCGGACCGTCCGGCGGACTGTCCAAAGAGGACGCCTTCAAAGACCTAGTGCAGCGATTGGCGGACGGTGAGACGATCCCGTCCGACTCGAAGCTCGCATCGGACTGGAATCGTCCGAAGCAGACGGTCCATGAGTGGATGAAGGGCTGGCGGAAGATTGGCGTCGTCCCTGCGCCCGTCCAGGTCGGACGGTGCAAACAGACGGCATTGGCGGAGTAGCTCACGTCCGGACAAATCGAGCCCTCGTCGGAAACGGCGGGGGCCTTCATTTCCGCAAAATAATGCGCATTTATACACACTTTCTATTGACGAGCGGCGCTGTTGTGTGTATCAATACACACAACAGAAAGGGCGGACGCAATGGAAGACAGCAGGGCAATCATTCGGAAACTGGAAGCTGATGGCTGGTACCTCGCCCGCACCAAGGGCAGCCATAATCAGTTCCGCCATCCGACGAAACCCGGCGTCGTCACTGTCCCCCACCCCTCGAAGGCTTTCGCAATGGGTACGTACCGCTCAATATATCGTCAGGCCGGGTGGCCATGGCCACCCAACTAGGAGTGATAACATGGCCTACTATACCGCTATTCTGCACCGTGGCGGAGACGACAGCATCGGCGTCTCGTTTCCTGACCTTCCCGGCTGCATCGCCCAGGGCGACTCGGTCGACGCCGCGCTGGTAAGCGCCGAGGATGCTGCGACCTTTCACGTCGAGGGATTAATCGAGGCTGGCGAAGCAGTGCCGGTGGCGAGATCGCTCGACGCACTACGCGCCGATCCGGAATTCTTCGACGACTTCGCCGGAAATATCGCGGTCGTGCTCGTGCCGCTGACGATTCCAAGCCGATCGGTTCGGGTAAATCTGACGTTCGATGAAAATCTTCTGGCAGCGATCGACCGGGCTGCCGAGCGCACTGGCGCGTCGCGATCAGGCTTCCTCGCTGATGCCGCCCGCGCGAAGTTGACCGCCGCGTGACCCTAAGCGGGCATTGATAAGTGTTGACCCTCGGTGCTGCCCAGCGCCGGGGGCTTTTTTTCTTTTGTGCCGAAAATGCCGGGCGTCCCGCCATGGCCCCAAGAAATTGGATTATGCTGAAAAATCGCCGCCCTGGCGAGGCGCCCGCAAAACCCTGGCACGACACTTCTGGAGAACGATTGTACGGAAGGCCCCATCCTAAGTTTTATCAACAATTATATTTTCCCGGCCTTCAAACTGCGCCGCCCTTCGCTAGGCTGCCAGTAGGTCTTTCTTTTCTAATCCAGATTGTACAATGCGCATCGCGGCGGGGTCGAAGCTGCGAGCCAACGCGAAGGCTTCTGCGGGTGAACCCGAGAGCCATGTCTCAAAGTCTGCTTCTTCGCTAAGCAGCACCGGCATCCGTTCGTGATTGATCGAATCTGTGAGCGCGTTCGGCGCCGTCGTCATGAACGAGTAGACGTCCAGCTCGACATTCGGGCCATCCTTTTTCACCGGGCCCTTCCAGCGCTGCCAGATGCCGGGAAAAGCGAATAGGCGGCGGTCCTCGTCGCCGTTGACGGCAAACCAATGCCATTGCGCGGGCTTGTCGCTATCCGGCTCGCAGTAGCTTGACGCCGGCACGAGGCAGCGCCGCTGCTCGAACGATGGCTTCCAAAACCGGCTTGATAGGATCTTGTCGTCACGGACGTTGGTGACCCGGCGAGGTGCCTTACCAGGTTGGAGGAGCACGAAGCCCCAGCTCATCGTGACCAGCTCGCGCTCGCCGTCCTCTGCCTTGCGGATCACGCTCCCGTTCCAGCCAGGAAATATCGCCGACTGCGGCTCGTTCGTCGTTGCGCGATTGTGCGCCACGCGGAAGAGGCGGCGGATCGCTTCGACGTTTCGGGTCTGGGAATACAGGTTGCACATCGAGCGCCGAAAATAGTCATCTGCCGCCGCGCTCGCAAGGCTCATACATCGTTTGTGACTTGAACCGACCGGCCGCGCCGTTAAATAGCGCGATGGGGAGATTTGGGACGGCCGACCGCATGGAGTCTGCCTATGGACCCAAACGATAGCCGGACCTGGCGGCTTCCGACCGATGACGCCTGGAGGAAATGCACGCTACGCGGCATCATCGAGGACGGCGCGCGAATTTGGCTCGATTGCTCG
Organism: Hyphomicrobium sp. ghe19; assembly: GCF_902712875.1. Taxonomy (NCBI): domain Bacteria; kingdom Pseudomonadati; phylum Pseudomonadota; class Alphaproteobacteria; order Hyphomicrobiales; family Hyphomicrobiaceae; genus Hyphomicrobium; species Hyphomicrobium sp. ghe19. The sequence goes on from NZ_LR743509.1 coordinate 3,883,794, forward strand.
GGCTGCCAGCGGAGCAGCTACGTCGAAGCGTTGCCTTGGATCCAGCAGTATGGCGTCGATATCGACATGCCGCTGCTGCTGCTAGCCCGCCGCATCAGGTGCACCCGCTGCGGCCGACGCACGGTCGCTGTGAAGTCCGAGCCCTACAGAAATCTGCCAAGGGTTAAAAAACCCAAGCCTAATGGTGAAATCGCCTTTTGCCCGGCGTGCGATTCCGGCCGTGTTCAAGGATCGCACCCGCTCCGACGGCCGTACAATCCGTTGACGGCCGCAAGAGAATTCATGCGCAACCGCATCATGATCGAATGCGAGTGTCTCGATTGCGGCAACTGGTGGACGCAGCCTGAAGGACCACATCGGGCGACCGCTAGGACGGTCTCCTCTTTGGCTTGAAGAAGTCCCCACCCCTCTTACATACGATGCGTGCTGCGTAAAAACCCTTTCATCCCCCCAATGTTGCCGACGCTGGCGAAAGAGCCACCCGGAGGTCCCGAGTGGCTGCACGAGGCTAAGCTCGACGGCTTCCGCGCCCAGGTGCACGTTGAGAATGGAGCGGCCACTCTGTATAGCCGCAGCGGCGCCGATCTGACGAAACGGTTTCGAGCGATCCGGAGCACGATTGAAGGAATCCCGGCGAAGTCCGCCATCATCGACTGCGAGCTCGTCGCGTGCGGCGCGGATGGCTTGCCCTGCTTCAAGACTCTGATGGAGCTCGGCAACCGCGCGCCGGCACTGTGCCTTTGGGCGTTCGACCTCCTTTACCTGGACGGCGTCCGGATCACACCCATGCCACTGACCCAGCGCAAAGACATCCTGAACGATCTCGTCAACCAAGCAGACGACGAGCGGCTGCAGTTCTCAGGAGAATTCGTGGACCTGGAACGCCTATTGGCGGCCGGCGACACCACCAAGCTCGAGGGTGTCGTCTCGAAGCGGCGCGATTCCGCTTACCGATCCGGGAAGACGCGCGACTGGCTGAAGATCAAGACTGCGAGCTGGCGGGTCGCGAACCGCGATCGGTGGGAGATGTTCCAGAAGCGATAGGACCATCTCCAGAACTAACCATCACTTTCAGCGGCACTTGGTGCTCGCGATTAGTCCCGAGTCCGAGCAGCAGCACAATCCAAATTAGAAACGCCCCTGCCCCTGCCACGGCCACATAGGCGCGAAAGTCGCCGGCGGGGCTGATGGCGACGACAGCAATGATCGCGAGAAGCGCTAGCCCAAGGTAATTCCAGATTCTTCGGAACGTCTGATGTGGCACGAATTTTTGAAGCCAGCCGAAACCGAATTTGATGAGGGCGAGAGAAAGTCCGAGAGCTAGGCCAACGACAAGCAGTTCCATGATGATCCCCCGTGCCAGCAAGATAGTCTGTACAAGTGGGATCGTTATGGAGTCAATCTCACCGCTTCGCTGAACCGGGTACATTATTTGTCAGGCGCTTCGGTGTCATCGCGTCCGCGCCTCTTGCGCTCGTCGGTCGTGTCTCAGTTTGAAAAAACATCCCCGCAACCATTAGAGTATTCAACGAGTCGCGCACTTCGGCCGCGATCGGTTGGTCAGGGGATGGGGACAACTTGGCAAACAGGGAAGACGCTTGGGGTCGGTTATCGCGCATCGACACTCTCGTCTCGACGGGAGGATTCGTCGTGCCTCTCGTAACGGGTTCGCTTGAGGGCATCCCTTGGACATACCGCATTCCAGCAATGGCTATTACGGCGTGCGCTGTCTTGTTTCTGTGGCGGCATTTGACGCTACGTCGACTGTTGTTGCCGGGCATAGTTCAAAAAATCTATGAGAATGATCTGCTCACGCTCGGCGAACTGTTCGCGGGCCGTTCGCGCGTCACCGATATTACTTTCAGGGGCACAGAGTTTCGCGGACCTGGCGCAGTCTACATTGAAGCCAACTGCCGAATAACGGAGCCGCTTTACAGTCCGCATCTCGATACGCTGATTATCCTGCCACAGAACAACGCTTCTTTGTTGCCATTCTACAGGATCAGCAACAGCGTATTTGACCGATGTGTGTTCTCGTCTGTGGGGCTCCTTGTTGATCGGAACAACTATAGCCTTTTCGGATTGCCTGATCCGCCGGACGAGCCGAGGCTGCCTTTAGAACCGCCTCGTTCCGTTGATTTGCAGAACGTTGATGAAGTGCCACCGGCAACTACCTAAAAGCGTCACGCCGCAGCTTGTTTCTTGTACTTCTTCGGCCGTCCGGGTTTCGGTGCTGCTTCGTCCATTAAGCCGATAATCTCTTCCATGGTCCACAGATGATCCGTAAGTCCCGCAGCCATTGCGGGCGTCACCCGGAGCGTCTAGTGGATGCGCGTCGAGTTATAGAACGTGAAGTAGAGCGCCAGCGCGTGGCGATGGCTGGCAAGCTTTTTTGAGAACGCATTCGACAACCGCGTGAAACGCTTCATGCTCATGCGCATCGTCAGATTTTGGCGCTCGACATAGGACGTGCTGATGTGATCAGGATCAGGATCAGGATTGCCAACGACCGGCGTTTTCTTCGCGCCGATGCATTCTGGCGGGCTCCGCACTGTCATCATCTTCACCCGTGGCAATCCTCGCGATCTTCACCGCGTTGGACACAACGTCGGCTGGGCGCTTCTCGCCTTTAGGACCCTTTGGCATTCTTGGACCTGCTTATTCGTGAATAACCTCGGTGACGTTCCGGCTACCTATCAGGATTACATCTCCATCGCTTAGCACGCAGCGCAGGGGATCTCCGTCATCGATTCTTTCCACTCGTAGACCGCGCCGCCGCCCTTCCTGATAGTGCCATGGCAGCTGGCTCCCGACCTCAAGTATAAGATCTGGTTCGTTTTGTTTTTGATCGCCGTGTCGATGGATGACACGCTTAATCTTTTCAGACATTTCCGTACCACCGCGCCTCATTGCACAGCCGATCAAGAACTTCACGTCGAAACGGGTTCATCTCGTTATGAGCGCAATAGGCCCCTTCGTATCGAAGTGCGCATGCCACCTCGAACCAGTTCCGGCAGTATCCAGAACGAGCCAACTCGGGGCCTCTCCATCGAATGTAGTCTCTTTGGGTGCGTTGATCCATAGCGCTAAGCATGCCCGCAAATGGCTGCGGTAGAGGCAATGTCTGGGCCTGATGCTGTTCTCCCAGACGGTGCCCAAGTCCCTGGGCTCGGTCAGCCTTGCGGCCTCTGGTAGCGTCCATGTCGGGCGCCGCACCCTTCCCCTCTACCTAGCGCTAAGCATAGCACGGGATCAGGCCGCTTGGATCGCGGCGTCAATCGAGATATTTTTCAAACTGAGACACTACCCGCTCGTCGTTCAACTTCTTCAGTTATCGAAGTATGTCCGGCATCAGATTGCGCAGTGAGATCAACTTGACGATACCGTCCGGCTTGTCTTCCGGGAAGTGATCGACTTTCGCGAGTTCCTGCCACGCTTCCTCGATCATCACCGCAACCCGGTCGGTAGGATCTGGCTTGTCTCGCTCCGGCTTCGTCCAAGGTATGATCGGCTTGTCGTATCTGCTGCTGCCCATTGGCCAGGTTCTCCTGTCTGGCCGTTCCCGAATATGAATCTACTGCCGCAAGAAAGCAGCCGCAGCGCGCTAAATTCATCAGCTTGAAAGCTTGTGACCCCTATCGGCTACAGTCTCACTTTGTAGCCTATAGGGGTCAGCGCTAGAGCGCGAATGCGACTTCTGGCGACAGGCGGACTGCCTTTTTCAATACAGCTCCGGTTTCTGGGTCGCCGATGAGGTCGTCGCTTTCGAATAGCGCCAGGCCCGACACCATACAACGCACCGGCATAATCTCGCCGTCGGTTTCCAAAAGGATGAGGTCGGGATATCTCTGTTTGACTTCGCGGATAACACGCCGATCGCTGGCGCTCACGAGATCCCGATGACGTTTCAGCTCGTTTTCTAATGCGAGCCGTGCCGTTTTCGCTGCAGCATCTAGGCCTTGCCACTGCGCTAAGAGCCCGCGAATTTTTGGATGCGCGTATTCGGTTCTCGGCGATTGCGCAGATTCAATTCGATTAGCGGCTTCGGCGACTTGCCGTCTTTCTTTTATTCTTTCCAACGCTACTTCCCCACTCACTAAAACAAAATTACGCGTGCTCCCCTCCTGAGTGCACTGAACGACATGCGTGTACGTTACTTTTAACTAATACGAAAGAGCTGAAGCTATTGTATTATCACCCAAAAAGGGGAGAGTCTTAACCCTTTGCGTCATGGCCCCTTGATCATTCAGTTAGAAGGTCGAGGGCTCGATCGATGTAACGAGATCGCTCGTTTCTCTCGGCAATCGTTACGCTTTCTCGGATGGCCACGAGCGCATGATTGCCCATGGCGTGCAGGAAGTTTGTCAGCGATAGCTTGCCGAGCCCACTACGTCAGCGTCGCCTTCACGGCACGGTCACCCTTTTTCCGACGTTCGGCCCAGACTTCGCGCTGCCGGTCACTTAAACCGAAATGGCCTGTTCGTTGGGCCCTTTAAAGCTCCGCGTCGAAAGCGTTGACGTACTCAGCGATTATTATTTGGCGCTGCGAGGCCGCGCCGTAGGAGGCAGCCCCGCTGTAATTGACGATGATCCAAACCGGTTTGCTGCGGGTGGCCATCTATTCCTCCGCTGTCACTGATGGAGCGCCGGCCTGGTCATCGAATGACGGCAGCGGCGAGAGAACGGCGCGGGCTTTGCGCTCTTCGAGATCAGCTATTGCCACCGTTCGCCACTGGTCTCCGTGGCTCAACGCGAAGCGCGTCAGGTAGTGAAGGACAGCGGCTTGCTCGTCTTCTGCGCGGCGTTCGATGTCCTCGCCGGATGCCCTCAAAGCGGCGGCTATTCCAATGCACTGAAAGCACATCGTCCCAAGCACTTCGCGAAGCGCGGGCGTCAACGTCTCAGGGTAAGTCGGCCCATCCTGTGTCTCAGTCATAGGAGGTGCTTTCCTCGTCATCGAGTTTGGGGACGCCAGTGAATTGAGCCAGAAATCGGCCGTCTGTGCGTCCAGATCCAATGGCGTTACCATCAGCTTGGCTCGCGCTCTCCAATCGGATGTACCGCCCCAAAAGTACTCGCCGGAACCAACGACGTAAGCGTCGCATTGCGCGCCGACAATCAAGTCGCCCTCTGCCTTTGGACGCGAGTATTCGCTCTTGAAGCCGAGCGTCTCTCCGAACCAGAACAAGCCTGTTGGGCAATCGTCTAACGAAACTTTCAGTATTTCAGCCATGGCCGCGCTCCTTCTGATGACTTCGTTTTCAACCGCTCGAAACACCAGATCAGAAAATCTCGCTTGAGCTTGAGGCTCGTAAGGACCGCGTCCAGGAGCTTGTCCGTGAGCAAAAGGAGCGAGACAGAGCGGCAAGCCATGCCACCGCGCCGCTCCACCAAAGGAATTGATCGATCGCGCCCATCCTCACGCCTTCCCTGCTTTAGAGGCGGTGCGGCCCTCAATGGCGCTCGCGAATTCGCGTAGATGGCAAGCAAGATCGCCAGGGCAGCCTTCGCGATCACGTCGGCTGCAAACGTGCACTCCGGTATCAGGCTCGACGTGGCCGCGTTCGCAGTCTTGACCACAATCGATCTCGTCAGCAGCTTCTCTCAACGTCGCCGGCTCTGGCGGGTTTTCGAATTGCCAGAGTGCATTGCGAATGCGCGCATCTTCGGTTGTTATTCCGTCATGCGACACGACCTGTCGAAGCCCTGCCTTCATCACTTCTTTCATCCGCAACGTGCCTGCGTCGTCACCTTCACAGCGCACGACGCACACGGTGTCCCCAAGATCACGCACCACGAGCATGTTCGGCCCATCGGCGGCGCGCACAATGGAGCCCCGCCCGAAGCCGCACGTCGGGAGTTGTTGGACGGTGTCCGCCATCCTACCCCTCCCCATTCTGATCTGCTTTAGAGGTGGTGCTGTCGGGCTTCGATTGAATAGTGTTGCTCATGAACTCGATCATGCCGCGCGCCGCGCCGGAGATTTCACTCCACCGTTCGACAGGGATGTTGATCCAGCATTCTTTTCCCTCGAAAATCAGCACTCGCGCCGTCGCGCCGTCGCGGCGAACCTCGACTCTCCATTGAAAACCAGAGCCGTCGGCAAATGGAGCGATGCCCTTAGACATCACGAAATCTGTCGACGTTTTGTTGTTGTCGTCGGGCATCGACGTTCCCCCTCCAAAGGTTGCTAGAAAAACGAGAGTTGTGCGGCTTGCGATGACGCCGGCGTCGGCAGCGTCGTTTGCTCGAGTGCCGGCGGGTCCTCGTCGGCAACGTCGATGCTGGCCGACTGAATGAATGCGAGCGCGTCGCGGTCGGTGCGCACAAGCCCGAACGGATCGGGGACACCGGCCGCCTTGAGTTCGCGCTCGACGCGATCAATGTCGAAACACACCTGGCGCGGCGGCGCGGCGGGTCCGCGATTGGCGGGCGTGCTTCGAAACACCTGCCAAAGTCGCCGATATTCGGTCATCAGGTCGTCGACCGTCATGCTCACGATTCCGTTTGCTTGACGCAAAATGGCGTGCCGTCGGGCAGAAGCCTCGGCGTGACGCCACTGTAGAATTTGAGGTACTGACACCCTGTCGCCGGGTCGACGAAAATGTCCGGCAGCACAGGCGTCTTTTGCATTTGCGGCGGGACGCGAAAATATTGGACGCCGAGAACTAAGGCGACGCACGCGGCGAAGGTCGCAAGGACGAAGAAACCAAAACGTCGGTTATCGCGATCACACTCGCGTTCGAATTTTTCCACGTCTTCTCTGCTGACTGCTGCTTCCGGCATCATTTCCCCCGGTGTTCAAATTCTTGCGTCAACGCCACCTCGAGCGGCGAATACCGGCCGCCTCGCCATGTCTTGCTAATATCGGCCGCGCGCTGAATGACCCGGTCGATGAACGCGAGAAGCGCCGGTTCGTCCCAAGCGGGGATTCCGTTGTCGCGCGCGATCGCGAGGACCTCGACCAACCAGGCGTCGACGTCGAGCTCGGGGCCCATGTCGTGAAAACCGTTCTCAAGGTCCTCGAGGCCACCCTCCCGGTCCGAGACTTTCTCGAGGCGGGACATCGCGGCCTCGACGAGCGAGTCCCGGTGTGACTTCGTTCGTACCCAGATGCGCCAGAAGCCGCGATATTTGAAAAAGGCGCCCTTGTGCGTTTTCTCGACGTTGTCGTCCTCGAGACGCGTGCCTTTCATGATCTTTGCAGGCCGTGCGGCGCGGTTGTGACCGAACCGGCGCTTGACGTCATTGCCATCGTAAACCGTGACCGATACGTTCGATTCCGAAGCGACGAAGCAAAGCGCCGCCGGCGCCATAAGCCGAAACGTCTCGAGTCGCGTCCGCTTCCAGAAGCGTTCGGCCTTGGCCGGATCCGCAGGTATCGTGATCAGTGTCGTCATCGTGCCCCCCGTGCGCGTCGATTGCCTGCCTGGATTTGCTCGAGCGCGATCGCGCGGTTCGTCGAGCCGGCATCCTTAAATTCGTTCGCGATGATCCAAACGCCCTCGAGCGCAAGCTTGAGCACCTGAGAAACGCGGACCGCCGATATTTTTCGGCCCTGGACGATGCGCGTGAGTTGAGCGATCTGCCTCATTGAGAGCGCGTCGTCTCTCGATGCGAAATAGAGGACCCATTGCGCTGTCGTGAATTCGGTACTCTTGCCGATGCGCCACCCGCCCGACTTCGCGGCTTCACCTGGCAATAGGTGACGCGCGCCCAGCGCCGTGAACCAGGACATCGCGACGCCGTAATCGTCGAGGTCTGGTTGCACGGCTTCGAAGCGCGGCCGGATAGAAGGCGCACGCTTAGCCTCCCATTCGGCCAGGTCTCGCAACTGTTGATCGCTCAAACCACTGTCGCGCCGATCGAGGCCGAGGCCGAACGAGGCACGGACGAACATATCTTCCTGCGCGAGCGCTCGCATGATGCGCCCCTCGGCGTCGGCGCGCGTGACGTAGCCAGCGGGCGCGTATCGAATCCGGGAAATGTCGAGCCACCAAAGGGAGCGCTTCTGCCCGTTCGCGCGCTTCGGCCCATTGCGGGCCTGGTCACGGTCCGCTTCCATTTCAGCAGCGTCGGCAGCGGCATCGGCGGCCGAGTATGATTGCCGCGACGACCACATTCGCGGAGGTTCGTCCTCGTCGGGCAGCGTGAGCGCAACGGGCGGCAACGGAAACAGTTTGAATTTGTCGGGATCAATCGGCGCCCAAAAGTCCGGTTGCTCGGATCGCAGCGTGCGCCAGGCCTTCCATGGCTGCAACGGGTCGCGCGGTTTCTTCCCGCACGGCAGGAAAACTGCGTAGGTTGTCTTATTGACCTTTTCGTAAGTGACCCAGCAGGCCGCACGCGTTTGGGGATGCGTTACGCGCGCGGCCTCGAAGGGCCCTCGGCCATTCCAAATAACGCGTACAGGAAACCTTTGCGGCAGGTTGACCCCGTCGAACTTGTAGAATTGCCGAAAAAGAAGAGGTGTCGTCACGCGGCGAGCCTCCGAGAAGAGCAGTCCGCATCGCCAGTTGATTGCGGCTCGCGCCAGGCCTCGGGATAAATGCGGCTCGAGCCGCGACCGAAGTCGTGCGTCCAATAAGAGCGCGGCTCGTTCGGGATTCCTTGGAAAAGCCATCCCGTGACGACGCGGCCGTCCGCCAAGCGCATGTCGACGGGGTTCGTGTGCTTGAGTTCGGCCATCGGGCGGAATTCGACGGACATCAGTGCCTCGCTTCCTCGCCCGCGGCGTCGAGAATTTCGTTCATCGTGGCGTACGCCAGGTGCGGCGCCATCGGCGGGGCCGGAGCATAGCTCGGCGATCGAGCACCGCCTGGCGGCAACGGCGGGGGCGTGTTTGCTGCGACTGGCTGCGCAGTTTCGACCGGCCGCGCTGACGGCAAATATCCGTAGCGGCGCGCGATAGTCAGAAGGCCATTCAAGATCGTCGAGGCATTCTGCGACTGCATTTCTATGATGTCCTCGACTTGTCGAATGAGCTCGGCGTCTCGAGCGAGCATCGAGCTGTGCAAACGCGTAACGTCCGCGGTCGCCGCGTCGGCGGCCTCGTTCATTCGCCGGGTCATCTCGTCGATTTGTTCGTGAAGCTTCACAGTATCCCCCTTTCGTATGACCCGCGCTCGAGCTCGGCGCCCGTCGAAGGGTCGGTTTCAATCCATTCGTGATAGTTCCAATCGAGTGCGCATCTGCTCAGGCCCTCGAACTTTTCGAGCTCGGGAGCGGCGAGCGCGAACACCGCATCCTCGTCCTCGAGCAACGTCTCGGCGACGCGTGCGTGCTTCTCGGTCATGGCTCCGGCCCTCAGTGCTTCGTTTTGTCGGTTTTCTTGCTGGCCGAGCCGACTGTTTCGTCGCGAGGCTCGCGGGTTCGCTTCGGCTCGGGAAGCGTTTCGGCGTCTTCTTTCGAGAGGCGTTGCGCCGCCTCGATGTCTGTCGGAATTCCGAGGGCATGCCGAACGACGTCGACCTCGGCTTCGAAAGTCAGTTGAGCGAGCATTTTGTCGGGATCGTTTTTCACCGCGAGCTTTTCTTTGACGGCGCGCGATGACTTTCTCGGTGAACCCGTCGGATTTGTCCTCGGCCTTGTAGGTTTTCATTTCGTCTTGGAGCTCGGCCATTTGCTCGACGAGCGCGATGCGTCGGTCGACGCGTCGATTGATTTCAACTTTGGCGTTGCCGCCGACTTGCATTGTTTCGTCGCCCATAGTGACCCCCTCTTAGGTTGCAGGCGTGAGCAGCGCGCGGCCGAGCTCGGTCGGGATTTCCGGCGCGGGCTTCGGTTCGCGTGAGATTTTTTCGATTTCGTAGGCGAGCTCGTAAACGCTCGGGACTTTGCGCAGGTACTTGAGCGCCAGGCCTTCCTCGAGCCGGCCGTTGTGATTGCGATCGCGCAAGGCGTCTTTCTCGAGCTTGATGCGCGCCATCGTGGCGAGGCGACGAATTCGCCTTCTGACACCGCGCCTCGAAATCACGACGCGCGGGACTCGCTTCAATGGCGTCCCGTCCTCGGCCTTCGCGTCGTAGTTCACGCGATACCGCGGCGGCGCCGGCCGGCGTGTGTGCTTCGCTGCCATTGGTAGAATTCACTCCTTATTTGACGAACTGAAGTGAGCGGTACTGACAAACAGGGCAACACAGCCAACCGCGAACGGTGTGGCAGGCGTCGCGTCGGAAAGTTCCGCAGTGTTTGGTGCACTTGAACAGCGCACCGGGTTCATACTCGGGGAACTTCATCGCCTTCGCTCCTTTGCAAATTGTCGATGATTTCGCGAAAAGCGGGGCGCGTCGTCGTTTCGGAAAAGAGCGTCGCGCGACGCCTTTCGGCGTGACGATCGGCGCGAAGTATCGTTTTGCGAATTTGCTCAATAAAATCGTGCGTCATGACGTGGATAGTCACGGCTGAGGGAGATCGCGGCATCAGGCGACACCCTTTTTCAGCTTGCGAATTTTTTCTTTGATCTCGGCGCGGACTTCCTCAGGCGAGCGCGCGTAGCGCATCGTCCGGCCGCATGTGCCGCGCCAATCCCAGACAAACCAGGCATGATCCTCGCTCGGCCCATTGACTTTGCCGTTGGCGTCGAGCTTCGGATCGAACCACCAAATGCGGTCTGTCAACGTGATTTTCATTCCCCACGCGGGATGCTCGTTGAAAATGTCCGACCGCGTCACAGCGGAATCGAATTTAACGCCGAGCAGCATTGCGACCAGGCCGCGCTTAGGCTTGGTGAGCTCGAGCGCTTTGCGCACGAATTCCTCGGCGAGCTTGTAAGGAGGGTTCGTAATGATCGCGTCGAATTCGAAGGGCAAAAACGGCCGTTGATCGTCGAGAAAATCGCCGACCATGATGCGATTGCCGCCGAACAGTTCGGGGCGATCGCTCGGCGCGTGAAGGTCGGACGGAATGACCTCAAGCCCGTCGGCCTCGAGGGCATCGACCATTTGCAGCGTGCCGGCGGCCGGTTCCCAAACCGTCATTCCGCGACGGAACCGCGGGCCCATAATTTCTTTCGTGAGCGCGTGCGTCGCCCACGCCGGCGTCATGTAAGCGTCGCGCTCGATGCGCTCATAACCCGACTCGCGTTGCGCCATTAGCGGCGCTCCCGTGCGATGCGCTCGGCGATGTCGAGTAAGATCAGATAGCCGAGAAAATCTTTCGGCGTGTTCTCGTCCATGAATTCGAGGCCGCGGACGAGCCGGCTGATTTTGTCGTCGATACGAACGCGAAGCTGCTCGACGGCATCCGACTGCGCGAACAGCCGAACCGGGTCGAGTGCGCTGTTCCCGTATGAGCGATTTTTTTCGATGAGCAGCGCGCGGATGCTCTCGAGCGAATTGTCGAGCTGAGCTTCGAACGTGAGCCCGCCGACCATGACGGCGCGCGCGGCGTTTTCGAGCGTTGTCATTGTGCCGGCCGCCGTTCCTTGAGTTGCCGCGCGAGTTCACGCTCGGCACCGGCTTGGATGCGCTTCCGTGCGTTGTGCAAATTGTCCGGCCATTTGAAGTTCGCACCGCGCTTGCACGCATCGATGAGCAATCGGTTCTCGAGCATGTCGACCGGCTCGTCGGGATCGATCGCGTCGGGCTCGGCTGGCTTCGACGCCGGCGGAAACACGCCCGCGAAAATCGCTCGCGCTTGCGCCTCGAGGCCGAAGCGCTTCACGGCCTCGAGGTGATCGCGGAACATTTCGAGGAAATAGTTGCGCGGGTCGATGTCGCCGGCGTCGACCTCGTCGACAGCGCGGACATGGTTCGATAGGCCGCTCATGCAGCTGCCCTCCGGGTTTCGATGTAGACTTCGGTTACGCTTGGAAATGCCGCGCTTAACGCCGCGCGAAATTGTGCCGACATGCTCAGCTCGACGGATTTTTTCCGCCACTCGTCGTGCGTCGATACGTAGGCCACGACGCGGTTGCCACGGCTTGTAACGAGGCGGTCGATCACGAACGTCGAAAATGCCTGGCGTGCCGCCGTCTCGCCGAGCATTCGCTCAAGGGTGGCCATGACGCGCGGCCATTCACTCATCAGATCCACGTCACCGCTGAGCACCCGCTGCGGCGGCCGGTTGTTGATGGCAAGGTTCACCGCGTCCGAAATATCGGACGGCTTCACCGAGAACCGCCGCTCCGCGAGCAGCGTAACGACGATCTTTTCCGCCTCGGCAGCGGTGAGCCCCTTTTTGGCGATCCACCCGGCTAGCGATTGGAGAGCACCGGCAAGGCTCGGCGCGTTGAGACGGCGCTGGATGACGATCGGGCGCAACACCGCATTTATTGCAAACCGCTTTGCCTCATCGTCCGGCGCTTGGGCCGTGACTTCGCGAAGCGCACTTTCCGTTTCGCTTAATCGCCTTGCTCTCCCTCGCCCCCCAACGGGGGGTTGGGGGGGAGATTCTTTCTTTCCGTTAGGAAGGGCCGTTAAAGAAGGGTCGTTCTGGTGTGAAGGCGTATGATCACACCTGCTGTGATCTGCCGCGCTCACACCTGGTGTGATTGGCGGCGACGAGTTGCATCCGGCATGTGACGCGTGCGTCACATTCGAATTTTTGCCTTCTGAGCCATGCGAGACGTGCATTGCTTCGAATTCGCCCTGGCCGTCGTATTCGCCGCCATCATCATTCGGGTCGACATCATCGGGCTCGTCTATGGTCGGCGGCTCGCCGCGATCCATGATCGTCCGGTAATAAAAGGCCCGACCGGCAGCATCCTGCTTTCGTCTCTCAACGTAGCCCCAGGTGCATAGGTCTTTGAGTTTGCGATTGACGGTTTCGCGCGAGAGGCCGACGCGCTCGCCGATCGTGATCTGTTTGAGGCGGCACCAACCGGATTTATCAGTATGACGTCCAATGACGAGATAGACACGAAAGTGCGAAACGTCCGCGCGCGGATCCTCGGCAAAGTCGCCAGCAACAATCGAATAACGTGGCGCCATTGCGCAAAAACTTCCCCGCATTTCGGGCACACGTTCGCGATCGGAAAAACAGAGTTTCTCCGCGCGTCGGCACGCCCGTCTTTTCGTGAAACTCGACCCCGAACCAACTCCGCCCAGTGCTAACCCCGCGCCGAGCGGTATTTCTTACGCGGCTACGTCGAAGACCGACGCATCCACGCCCAAACCCTTGTTTTTCAGCCCCGTTTCGCTCGCTGGCGCACCCCTCGGATGCTGCTGGACGCCAGGTTCTGGCCGCGCTTTGGGCACGCGCATCCGCTGGCGGGTTTCGGCATCCTTGAGCGCCCTTTTGTGCCTAGCGGCGGCCAATTCCTCGGCCGTTGGGATGCGATAAACGACCGCTCGCCCTTGCGATCTAGCCGCGCGCCGCAAGTGCCGGTAGGTATCGTTTTTGTCGATATATGCGCGCCGCTTTTCGATGCCGAGTTCGACCGAGAGCAGCGAGAGGAACGTGCCGCGGTCGAGCTCTTCGAATCGCTCCTCGTACGCGAAATCTTTGAAAGCGTCGTACACGCCCGCCGACGTGTGCCACCCCGAATAGCATTCCGAAATCATCCAAGCGACGAACCGCTCGAGGATCTTTTCTTTTGCGACCCCTGACCGACGAAGTCGCACGTTGCGCCGCGCCGGTAGCGACGCGGGTTCGTCGGCAGCCCAATCGTCAACGATGGCGGCCGGTACGGTCTTAACAAGGACCGGCTCAACGGGCGCAACGCGCACCGGAGCCGCGGTCGCTTTCAACCGAGCAGGAAACCGGTTCTTTATCGCGAGGCCGACTGACGACGTCGCGAGTGCGCCAAATCCGAAAATCGTTAGTAGCTCAATCATTCGGCCCCCACCCTTCTGAAGGAGGCGCCGCCGCAATGGACAAACGGCGGCGCCTATCAGAAGGAAACCATGGCAAGACGCAAAGAAAGCAACTGACGCAACAAACCCCGGCGGCTCTGATCGCCAGGTGACTAGTTCAGGCGGCCTCGAGAGCCGACGGCTCCGAGACGACTGCCGGTTCGGTTTCGAGCTCCGGCAAGTCATAGAAATCGTTCGGCATGACCTCGCCGCGGGTGTCGACATAGATGTCGACCATCGTTTCTCGGTTCGGAATTCGACCCGCGGCGTACCGTTGGACGGCGCTAACGTGGCGACCGATTCGGTCGCCGAACGCCGCAAGGGTCAATTTTTCCTTTTTAATCCAAGCCCCGAGCTTCATGTGCGAATCTCCCTCCACAGCTTTTCTCGTATTTGGCGAAAAAATGCAAGCTTTGGATTTCGCCATTTATGATGTATCGACTAAGGTCGCCGCGCGGTAAGTTGGGTAATGTCAAAAAATCGTGTCCGCGAAATCCGAAAGCTGAAAAAACTCACGCTTATGCAAGCAGCTGAGAAAATAGGGATTTCGCATTCACAACTCGCACGGATCGAGACGTCCGAGCGCGGCTTGACACTCCCCATGGCCGAACAGATCGCCCAAGGTTTGGAGTGGAACGACGTGGCATATTTGATCGGAATTGAACCGGGTCAGAGCATCGAGATTGAGCCGAGCTTTGCTGGCGACGCCGAGGCTTTCGAAGCTCGTCACCTTCCATTTAAACCCGACCCAAAAGCGAAAACTGAGCCTTGGCGCATCTTGCGGCCGGTACTTGACCTGGCCGGCTTACCGGACCGAGCCATAGCCTTCGTCGATACGAATGCGGAAGGCCTCGAGGATCTGAAGCCGCTCGAGAAGGTGCTCGGGCAATACACGGACCCCCGGAGCGGAAAAACGAGCGTCGTCGTACGGCAATTCCTGCCGCCCTACCTACTGACGACGAATTCGGACAGCTGCAACGAAATCCCGGTCGACATGCGCGGTGAGGTTATTCTCCGCGGCATCATCCGCTCGCACCTGGTACTGAACGACTAAGTCACCCCCCACCCACTTCCACGAGAGAGGCCCGGCGGCTCCGTCGGGCCTTTTTTGTAGTCCGCCATTATATTTCTCGTATTTGGCGAATTCCTCTTGTGTTGATTTCGCCAAATCTGCATATGCTTCCCCTGCGGTGCATGCGTCGCCACTGGCGGGGGACAATGACTAATCCAAATTTCGCGCGTGATGAGTTTGTCGAAGGCGCCGGCGTAGCGCGAAGTGGCAAGCCTTTCTCGCCACACACGTCGCGGCCCTGGCAAAGCGGCTTCACATTCCAAAAGCGCCGCCAGGTGCTCAAGGCAATCGGCCCGGCCAAATATCATTTCGTCGAGCTCTTGCTCGTTTCGCTCGGCCTCGTCTGCCAAATGCTCGCATCCCAAGGCGCAGAGGTTCGCGACCTCGCCGAAGCGTGCGCGCACCGCGCATTCGAAGGCACCGACATCGAGCAGGACACCGACCCGCGCGTCGACCCGCCGGCACAGGCTTTCGAGCTCGTCCAATGAGCGGGGTTCGTCGAGACACAAGCGGCGACGCGTTCGCAGATTTCCTAGCGAGCCGAACGGAGCCCGAAATCAAGCTCTCGAGCGCCGAGGCAACGCGCATTCGCGAAGTCCTCGAGGAAGCGGATTCGGTACTGAAACAGGTTGAGGGTCTAAAGCAAATGACGCTCGTCAAACGCGCGCGCAACGTCCGCACTCA
Source organism: Hyphomicrobium sp. ghe19 (assembly GCF_902712875.1). Classification (NCBI taxonomy): domain Bacteria; kingdom Pseudomonadati; phylum Pseudomonadota; class Alphaproteobacteria; order Hyphomicrobiales; family Hyphomicrobiaceae; genus Hyphomicrobium; species Hyphomicrobium sp. ghe19. The sequence goes on from NZ_LR743509.1 coordinate 3,899,346, forward strand.
ACTCGTTCTCGCTTACGCGGCTCTTCTAAGGTCGAAGAGTGAGCAATGACGAAGCCCGAGGAAACGGCAGCGGCCGCAAAGGTTCCTATTCGGCTTATGGCCGAATGTCTCCACCGCGAGCTAGGCGACCGCTATCGGCGATTTTCTCCTCGCGTTCGCGACGGCAAGATGACTGCCGCGGAGTCGGCGAAGGAAATCGCCGAAATGCGTGCCGCGCGAAACTTGCTGCGCATCCTGGCGGAGTGCGATCAGGACGCCTTGCGGAGCTTCCTAATGGCGGACCGCGAAATGCGTCGCGCCCTCGAGCAGAAAGACGAAGTCGACAATTTGCTCGAGACGGACGCCGGCGCGCGCCAGGTCGTCAGCGCATTCCCGAATTCGACCGTGCTGCTCAATGAGCGCAAGCCCGTCGAATACACGGGCGAGGAATTCTTGGGTGCGGGCTCGGCGGACGATAGCGACATCTTTCCTTACGACCGCCGCGCGGTAGAGGGCCCGGCCCCATGATGCAGGATGACGAAGCGGCCAAAATTCTAACCAAAGCAGTCGGCCTTTGGATGACAAACGAAATGGCCAAAGGGGTGAAGCCGGCCGACCTCGGAAAATCACTTTCGAAGGGTCTCGGCACAGCCGTCCGATGGTACGCGAGCGCCGCAACGGACGCGCACCAAGTCGACGTCGTCATCACCGAAATCGCGAAACCAATTCTCGCCGACGCGCTGTTCTCGCGCGCCGCAGTTGTCACGTGCAGTGAAGAAAAGAGGGGCTGATATGAACGAAACAGTTTTGCAGATGGTGCCGTTTTCGAAGTTGGCGGCGCCCGACGAAATCAATGCGCGCGGCAAATCGAAGGAAGGCATCGACGAGATGTGCGCGTCGATCCTGGCGCAAATGGTGAAGGCCGGGAGTTCGAATCCGGCCGACGGCCTCATTCAACCACTCGCCGTTCGCCCGGGCGATAATGGCAAGCTCGAGATTAAGGACGGACGCCGGCGCCACATGGCGCTCGCGAAGCTCGTCAAAGACGGCAAAATGAAAAAGTCCGACCCGGTGCCCGTGATCGTGCGCGATGAGACGGACTCGGAATCGCTCGAGACATCACTCATGGCGAACACGGTGCGCCTCCCGATGCACCCTGTCGACCAGCACGAGGTTTTTGCTCGGCTCGTCGATCAGGGTAATTCCGAATCCGAAATCGCGGCCCGGTTCGGCATTGCCGAGAAAACTGTGAGGCAACACCTCGCGCTCGGTCGGTTGGCGCCCGCAATCCGTGAGGCGTACCGCAAAGGCAAGATCGATTCCGAAATTGCCAAAGCTTTTACTCTGCATGCCGATCTCGACGTTCAAGCATCGCTTTACGAGCAGCTACGCAAGCAGAATGGCGGGCGGTTCGGTGTGTATCAGGTGCGCGGCGCGCTGGACCAGCGGCGCGTCCCCGTCAAGCAATGCGAAGACCTGGCCTTCGTCGGCAAGGACGCCTACGTGTCCGCCGGCGGCAAGCTGACGGAGTCGCTGTTCGATGATGACGAGTACGTCGACGACGTTCCGCTCGTGAACAAGCTCGCGGCGGACAAGCTGAAAGCCAAATGCGCCGAGTTTTTTGCCGACGGCTGGGCTTGGGCCGAGCTCGAAGATGACATGCCGCAAAGATGGGGTTCGAACGGCTGGGGGAACTGGGCAAACGTCAAGGACGACGACGAGAACGAGGACTCATATGACCCGGGGGTCGAAGCCTTCAACCCAGACGAATGGTCCGCCGACGAACGCGCCAAGTCCGGTTGCATCATCGGCGTGGGTCGTGACGGCGAACTCAATGTTTTCGCCGGGCTAATCAAGCCCGAGGGCACTGTGGTTTCGACCGAGCCAGATGAAGAAGACGACGGCGATTTCGAAGGTGACGACGAATCTGAGGATGATGACATCGACGCCGAGGCAGATGGCGAAGCATCTGAAGGCAATCCGTTCTCGGTTTCGATGGTGCTCGCGCAATCGGTCTCGATCGCGCGCACTGCCGCAGCTGCTCAAGCGATTGACCTGACCACGGCGCTTCGCCTTGTCGTTGCCGCTCTAACCTGCCGCCATAGCGCACCCGCCGCGATTACCAACAACGGTCACAACTCGGTACGCGTGCACGGGACGAAAAACTTTGCCGAGGTCTTTGCGAGCTTACCGGCAGACACGCGCTCGCCTGAACTTCACGTGCGCTTCTGCGAAGCGATCGGCACAACGCTCGACCTAACCTTCGAAACCTGGCGCTACAAGGGCCGCGATAGCGGTATCGATGAGCTCGTGGCCGCGCTCGACGGCGCGACCTTCACAGCGGCCGCACGCGAACATTTCAACGCCGCCGATTACTTCAAGCGCGCGAAGAAGTCCGCAGCGATCGCTGCGATCGATGAGATCCGCGAAGCCGGTTTCGGCGATGGCCTAGCACCGGAAGATGTGCTCGCCGGGATGAAGCAAGCCGACCTCGCCGCGGCCGCTGCGGAGCGTGCGCAGGCCTGCGGATGGCTGCCCCCCGAGCTTCGGCATCCCGCCTACGCACTCGGCGTCGTCAAGATCGCGATCGCAGCGGAGCAAGCGCGGCCATGACGTACCGTTCGCTTTATTGGGACGATAACGGCGCCCGCCTGAAAAACTTTTCAGGCGCGGCGAAGTCCGGCGCCGTCTCGGTCGTGAAAATTGAGATCGAGGTCAGCCACCCGTTTCGCTTCGCCTCGCTGCTTCAGGACCTTGCCGAAATCCGCCGCGATCAAGATGCGCCGGAAAACAAACCTGCAAGCACCCCGGCGCCGAAGCGAGCCGCGGCTCGGCGTGCGATCGCCTGCCAACCGCCCTTGCTCCTAACACACCGGAGGGACTGAGGGCATGGCGGCGCCGGTTCCAACTCTTGGCTTTCCAAGCAAGTCGGCGGCGATCGAGGCCATGAAGGCCGCGAATATGCCGCCGAAGGAAATCGCAGCGGCGATCGGAATATCGCTGCGAAATTACTATCGCCTCGAGGCCTACACGCGCAAAGGCCGCGGGCGCCAGATCGTCCTTTCACGGGACATGATGGACGCCGCGGCACCGCACGCCAAGGTGCGCAATATTTCGGTTCACGAGCTCATGCGTCAAATCCTCGAGACCGTGCTCGAGGAAGGCATGGTCGACAATGTGCTCGACGATCTCGCGGGGGAACAATGAAGAACAAACTCATCGACCTCAACAACCATCTGTTCGCGCAACTCGAACGATTGGGCGATGAGGAGCTGACGGCAGACCAGATCGAGAAAGAGGTCAAGAGAACGGAAGCGATCGTAATCATCAGCAAGGAGATCATCGCAAACGCTGATCTGGCGTTGAAGGGCGCGAGGCTGGTTGCCGAGCACGGTGCTCACGTCGGTAGGTATCTTCCGATGATCGAGGACAAATCCGAATGAGAAGGCGCCGCGTTCCGTATAGCGTCGAGGAAATGGAATGGCTGGAGGCCAACTACAAGTTGGTCATCAGCGATTACCATCGAGCATTTGTCGCCGCCTTTGATCGCGCTGACGTAACTCTCTCTCACCTTAATCAATTGCGGAAGCGCAAGGGCTGGAAGGTCGGGCGCGCCGGCGGCCGCTACATCGGCCGACACCGGAGCTTCAACGACGCCGAGATAGCGTGGTTGCGCGAGAACCGCATGATGGTGATCGGCGACTATTACAAAGAATTCTGCAGACGCTTCGGCCGCCACGACATCTCGGCGAATGGCCTCAATGCACTCCGCAAGCGAAAAGGCTGGAAGACGGGCCGCACCGGCCAGTTCGTCAAGGGGCAGGAACCGCCGAACAAAGGAAAGACATGCCCGCCCGGCAAGGGCGGCCGCCACCCCAACGCACGGCGGACGCAGTTTCGAAAAGGGCATATGCCGCACAACTCCCGCGGCGCCGGCCACGAACGCCTCGATAGCAAAGATGGCTACATCATCATGATTGTCGCGGACAAAAACCCTTGGACCGGTGCAAACACGCGGCCCGTGCACAAGCATCGGTATCTCTGGGAAAAGGCCAACGGGGCCATACCCGATGGGCACGTTCTGAAATGCCTCGACGGCGACAAGACGAATTGCGACCCATCGAATTGGGAAGCAATCCCGCGCGGAGTTCTACCGCACCTGAACGGCCGTCACGGCATGGACTACGATCAGGCGTCCCCTGAAGTGAAACCGGCCCTCATGACGCTCGCAAAGCTGAAACAGGCGGCGCGGAATGCGAAGAAGCGGCGTTCGGAGCGCAACCGCGGGGCTGGCGATGCCGCATGAACGAAGTCGCCAGATGACAATTGGCGACGGGCTGTGGAAAAAGCCGAAAGCGCCACCAAAACCGTCCCGGCCGGTCGACGAAGTAATCGCCGATCTGGTTATGGCGCTTGCGCGCGACATGGCAGCCGAGCATCATGCGGCCGCCTTAAGAGGGGAAATCGAGTGCGCGTCGCCGTCTACAGCCGATATAGTTCCGACCTCCAAGACCCGCGGTCGATCGCGGACCAAATAAACGCCGCGCGGGATCATGCCCAGCGCCAAGGGTGGACGATCGTCGCCGAGTATCAAGACGCCGCAATCTCGGGATCGTCGACGCATAACCGGCCGGGCCTTTCCAATCTCATGAGCGCCGCCGGCGCCGGTAAGTTTGAAGCGGTACTAACAGAATCTCTCGACCGCCTTTCTCGCGACCTCGAGGACATCGCCGGCATTCACAAGCGACTGAACTTCGCCGGCGTCAAAATCGTGACGCTCGCCGACGGCCTAGTCGGGAAAATGCACGTCGGCCTCAAAGGCATGATTGCGAGCATGTTTCTCGACGACCTGGCGCTCAAGACGAAGCGCGGCCAGGTTGGACGGGTCAAAGAGGGCCGCATACCGGGCGGCAAGTGCTACGGCTATGACGTCGTGCCGTCGATCGACGAGCGCGGCCAACGCAAAATAAACGAGGCCGAGGCCGCGATCGTGCGTCGGATTTTTGAGGAATACGCCGGCGGTCGATCGCCAATCCAAATCGTCAAGGCCCTGAACGGCGAGCGCATCCCGTCCCCCCGAGGGGGGCCATGGAACGCGTCGACACTGGTCGGGAGCCGCAAGCGGCAAAACGGAATCCTGAATAACGGCCTTTACGCCGGTCGTATTGTCTTCAATCGCCAGAGCTTCGTAAAGGACCCGGAAACGGGCAAGCGCCAGGCGCGCGAAAACCCGCGCGACCAGTGGCTCGAGCAAGAGGTTCCCGAGCTTCACATCGTGCCAGCGGAATTGTTCGAAACGGTCAAGTCGATGCGCCTTCAATCTGGCGGCGCGCGCCCTGAGTTTAGCCGGCGGCCTAAACACCTTTTTTCCGGCTTGGTGTTCTGCGGTCGGTGCGGCGGGTCAATGACCGTGCAACGCATTCAGCACGGCGCGAACGTGAACCACTATCTAGGCTGCTCGTCGCTGCGCAACAGCGGGACTTGCGACAATCATCGGAACATTTCAACGGCCGAAATTTCGGCGCGAGTGCTCGAGGCGCTGCAAAAATATTTGCTGAAACCCGATCTCGTCGAACTCGCGGTAGAGACGTACCGCAGAGAGCGCGAGCGCCTGGCGAAAGAAATGTCGCGCAACCGCCGCGACGTCGAGCGCGACCTGGCGGCCGTCGAGCGGAAAATCCAAGGCGTCATCGCTGCGATCGAAGCCGGCGGCGACCCGCGCGCCCTGGCCGCTAGGCTCAACGAGCTCGAGGCCGAGCGCCGTAAGCTTGAGCAGGCGAAGCCCGGCAAAGCCGACGTCGTCGCCGTGCATCCGAAAGCGGGCGCGGTCTTCGCCGAGACGGTGCGCAAGCTTCAAGAGGTCCTAGGGGGCGGCCGACCGAACACGGTGCAGGCCGTTGGCTTCGTTCGCGAGCTTATCGATCGGATCGAAATTAACCCGACGCCCAAAGGGACGCCGGTCGAAATCGACCTCGTCGGCAGCTTGACGGCGCTATTTATGGAACCGAGCGCGAACCGTGTAGTGAAAACGATGGTTGCGGGGGCTGGATTTGAACCAACGACCTTCAGGTTATGAGCCTGACGAGCTACCGGGCTGCTCCACCCCGCGTCACCAAAACGCGCGGCCCGGTATGGCTTGCGCGTCCTTAGGATAAACAAGGCCGCTCGTTTCGGAGCGGCCTCTGCCCGCCGTATAGCACAAAAAAATCGTCTGGAAACCCTTATCTTCAGATTTCGTCGACGCACCCGCTGTCGCGCCGAGAATCCAGGCTAAACAAGTGATCGATCAAGCTGCTGACAGCGGCATCGAGCACAAGAGTCGCGTGCAGCTAAGGCGTTTGGGAACGAAAGCTAAGGCCTGCGACGTTCAACCCCGTCCGATCCAGAGACTCCGCAACCAGGTATGAGGCCGTTACGTCGCGACGGTAGGCGACTGCAACGACCTTCTGAGGCTTACGAGCGCGCGGTCGCTGGTGCGACACGGTCGGCTTGGCACGGGTACGGGCGTGCTTGGCGATGGCCTTGCCCAGATGACCGCCGAGCGCCATGTACCCGCCCGACCAATTCGTGCCGATCACCAACGAGGCATCGCTGAGGCCCTGAGCGTAGCTGCTTCGGGCGTCGGCCAAAGTTGCTGCGGTACATATGACGGCTATCGCCACAAATCTGGGAAACGCCATTGCATTCGGTCCGATGTTTAATGATTCTGGTTATATGGAGAGTCCGCAATGCTTCGGTAAACAAAAAGTTAATATGTTTTCCAATTCGACCCATTCGGTCTTATTTCTTCAAAAATCGCCTTTTCCGATTTATTTCGCCAATTGGAATTCCCGGATTCTGGATCCATCCAATTCGCCGATTCGCCTCGACCCATTGTTCTGATTCTTCCGCTCAGCGCGGTTCTTCAGTCGGCCTTTGACGACTTCGGCAGGGTGGTTCCCGCCTCCTTGAACTTCAGCAAGTGCGCATCGTCAGCGGCGCCTTTCGTTTCGGCAACAACGCCGAATTGAAGAGGCTCGTCCTGCGCGTAGCGTTTCCCCAGCCGGTAGGCGATCTCGGCGCGGGCGGTCTCGACGCCGAGATAAAACGCGTGGCCGGGATCTGCGCGCGTATCGAGATGCGGGTAAAGTTGAAATGGATCTTCCGAAACGTGATGACCGTTACGGTTGTAAATGTGGACGCCATCTTCGGCGACCTCGATGCGATAATTCTGATCGCGAATCTCGGCCGCGAGCGCCGTTATTTCCGAAGGCGTCGATGCAAATCCCTTGCGGTCCCTGAGGGCCATGAGCCCTTCTCCAAATCCCTGCGGAAGCGCTTCCGCCTTGCGCGCCGCATAGAATTCGCGTCGTGCCCGATCGAATTCCTTGATCGCCGTTCGGCAATGCGGACTGACCTGCACGGCGAGAACCGCCGTGATGTGAAGCTCCGAGCACATGCCCATCAGCAGCGCGTTGATGCCCGTCGTATCGGCGTCCGTCAGTTCGGTGACGTTGCCGATGCCCATGAGGATCGGAATATCGGGACGGCGTTTGCGCAGATCATAGTAACGCGCGACAGAGGCCGTGAAGCCGTAATGGATCGGATCAAGAATGGGATCGGCGTAGAACGGTCGGCCCTTGGCGATCATGATATCAATCACACGATCGAGCGAGTCCATGTCCGCCGCGCCGGCCGAGATGAGGATTGGGGCCGCTGGGCCTTCGTCGACAATCGATATGGTCTTTTCGTTGAGGCTGAAAAGATAGTCGGCGCCTGCGCGCGTTGCTCTGGACAACTCCTCGGAATTGAAGGAATCGACGCTCACCTTGGCGCCGTCGGCGTGCAGCGCCGCAATCGACGCTTCGAGATGCGGAAATGGGCTATCCGGCAGACAGCCGAGATCGATCACATCTGCGCCATCGGCCCGCATCTTGCGCGAACGTTCGACAATCTGTTCCGGCGTCATTAGCGTCGCGTCGACAATTTCGCCGAAGATCGTGACGTCGTATTCCGAGAGATCGACCTTTCGAGCGGTCTGCCCGAGGTAAGCCGGCAAATCTGCGATCTCTTCGGGGCCGCGCTCGAAACGCGTGCCGAAGTGATCGGAAAGCCGGTCGATATCGCCACGAAAGCGGCCCGGAAGAATAACCCTGTCGGCATTTTCGGGGAGCTTCAGCCGCCGCTCGACGATCTCCGTCGTCATCAACGCAGCCACCTTGACGCCGACGCTGGCGACGATCGGTTCCAGATCAGCGTCATTGAGTTCGGCGGCGATACGCTTTACCCGGGGCTCGGCCAGTGATCCGGTTATCAATACAATGCGCTTGGCCATAGGCGGGCATTTTCCTTTACGAATGCGTCTTGCGTGAAGTGGCACCGAACGGGGCGCGGCGCAATCACCTCGGCGCTTCCCGTCGACAAATCTCAGGATTTACGGTTTTCGTCGTCACTCAATATGGAGATGCGTTGGCATGAAGACGGTTCTTCTCATAGGTATCGGCGCCGGAAATCCGGATTACGTGACGATGCAGGCCGTCAAGGCGCTGAACGAGGCCGACGTTTTCTTCTTTCTCGACAAGGGGCAGGAGAAGGAAAACCTGATCAATCTTCGAAGAACCATTTGCGAGCGGTTCATAGAGGACAAGACGTACCGCATTGTCGAGGTTCCGGGTCCCGTTAGGGACGCGGAGGCGCGGGACTACAAAGCGGGCGTCCACGCGTGGCACCGTGACAAGGCGAAAATCTTCTCCGATCTCATCGCCAACGAGCTTGCGGATGGCGAGGTGGGCGCGTTCCTCGTTTGGGGCGACCCTTCCCTCTACGACAGCACCGTGCGGGTGATTGAGCACATCATCGCTGAAGGAACGCTCGCGTTTGAATACAAGATCATTCCCGGGATCACCAGCGTCCAGGCGCTTGCGGCGGAGCACAAGATTGCATTGAACCCGATCGGCGAGCCGGTTCACATCACGACGGGCAGACGGCTCAACGAAGGCTTGCCGGACGGCGTCGACACCGCCGTCGTCATGCTCGACAATGGATCGGGTCTCCGAGCGCTCATCGATGAAGACGTCGATATTTTCTGGGGCGCCTATCTCGGGACGCCCGATCAAATGCTGATTTCCGGAAAACTCAAGGAATGCGTCGAAGCGATCGAAGAGGCGCGCGCGGAAGAAAGGAAGCGCAAGGGCTGGATCATGGACACCTATCTGCTGCGGCGAAAACCGCGGGCATAGGCCCCGAGCCCTAGCCGTTGCTGCCCCAGTCGTCCCACGGGGGCCTTTTCCCGAAGCGATCGACGAGAAAATCAATAAATACGCGGGTTTTCGCGGCGAGGTATCGATTGGGCGCGTAAAGCGCGTGGATCGTGAGATCGGCAGGACAATTGTGCGGCAGGACGATTTTCAATCTGCCGGCCGCGATATCTTTTCCCACGATAAACGTCGGAAGCATCGCAATGCCGATGCCCTTTACGGCCGCGTCGCGCAACGCGTCGCCGTTGTTCGACGCCATGCACGACCCGATCGAAACGGAAATCGGCTCGCCGTTTTCGGTCAGATGCCAGCGCTGCAGTGAAGTTGTATGGCCGTAACTCAGGCAGCGGTGATTGACCAAGTCGGCGGGCGTCAGCGGCGCGCCGTGTTTGTCGATGTAACCGGGCGACGCGACAAGGACCACGCGTGCCGGCGTGATGCGGCGCGCGATGAGGCTCGAGTCGGCCGGAGTGCCGATCCGGACCGTCACGTCGGCGCCTTCTTCAAGCGGGTCGATGAACCTGTCGGTCAATATCAGTTCGACCTTGAGATCGCCGTAGCGGATCATGAAGTCGGCAACGGCGTCACCCAGATAGAGCGTGCCGAACGACATGGGCGCGTTGACCTTCAGCGTGCCTTTCGGCTCATCGTGAAGGCGGGATATTTGCGCTTCCGTCTCCTCGACCTGGGCGAGGATTGCGAGGCACCGCTCGTAATAGGCGAGGCCGGCCTCCGTCGGCGTTACGCGACGCGTCGTGCGATCCAGCAGGCGCGCACCGAGGGTTTCCTCGAGCTCCATGACTGCCTTGCTGACGGCGGACCTCGTGAGACCAAGGCGGCGCGCGGCTTCCGCGTAGCTGCCGCTCGCGATCACCTTCACCAGCGCGTTCATGGCCTCAAGTTTGTCCATTGCATCCAATTTGGAAACAGTGTGGTTGATTTTTGACGGATTGAGCCAGTCCAGTCAACAGACATATGGTGCGTGTGTCGGGCGGCTACGCGTCGCCCAGCAGATTCATAGGGTCTCGGAGGCACACAATGACGAAGGTTCTCGTTCTCTACTATTCGAGCTACGGCCACATCGAAACGATGGCTGGGGCCGTGGCAGAGGGGGCCCGGGAAGGCGGCGCTGAGGTGACGATCAAGCGCGTGCCGGAACTCGTGCCGGAGGCGGTCGCGAAGGCCAGCCATTTCAAGCTCGATCAGGCGGCGCCAATCGCGACGGTCGACGAGCTGGCGGATTACGACGCCATCATCATCGGTGTGCCGACGCGGTTCGGGAACATGCCGGCGCAGATGAAGAACTTTCTCGATCAGACAGGCGGCCTTTGGTTGGCCGGCAAGCTGATCGGCAAAGTCGGGAGCGTCTTTACGTCGACGGCCACTCAGCACGGCGGCCAGGAGAGCACAATTCTCTCGACGCATACCGTGCTTCTGCACCAGGGCATGGTGATCGTCGGGCTGCCTTACTCGTTCGCGGGTCAGATGGGCGTGACGGAAATCACCGGCGGTTCGCCTTATGGCGCGTCGACGATTGCAGGCGGCGATGGCTCGAGACAGCCTTCGGAAAACGAATTGGCAGGCGCCCGATTCCAGGGCCGTCACGTCGCGCAGATCGCGGGACGCCTGAAGGGCTAACAACACGCACACGGATCGTCGCCGAATTGGCGACGGTCTAGTTCCGCCGGCGACGATTGAAGCGCCGGATCGGCTAACCACATTGGAAAGCAACACAGCAAATCTCGTGCAAACGAGAAAGGAGAAGTCATGTCTGGAATTCATCACGTGACTGCGATTGCTGGCAACCCGTCCCGCAATCTGGACTTCTACACCAAGGTTCTTGGCCTGAGGCTGGTCAAGAAGACGGTCAACTTCGACGATCCGGGCACCTACCATTTCTATTTCGGAGATGAGACTGGCAATCCGGGTACGATCCTGACCTTCTTCCCATGGGATCATGCTCCGCGTGGCCGCAACGGCGTCGGGACTGCGCAGCAGACGATGTTCCGCGTGCCGGAAAGCGCGATCGGCTACTGGGCGCATCGCTTCATCGAGAAGGGTGTGCCGCATGAGGCGATCGAGAAGCGCTTCGGGCGCTCGGTCCTGGCATTCAGCGATCCTGACGGCATGAGCCTCAGTCTCGTCGGCGTGCCCGGCGCCGAAGCGGAAGCGGCCTGGCAGGGCGGCGACGTCCCGGCGGAGCACGCACTGCGCGGTTTCCACGGTGTCAGTCTTCTTCTCGAGGACGCGACACGGACGGGAGCCATCTTGACGGATGTTTTCGGATTTACCGAAACCGAGAGTGAGGGACCCTTCAAACGGTTCGTCGCGAACGGCACGGTGGCCGGCGGCATCGTTGAGATCCGTGAAGCCAAGGGATTCCTCCCTGGGCAGATGGGGCGCGGCTCGGTCCATCACGTCGCGTTCCGCGCGGCGAACGATGAAGTGCAGGCCGAGATGCGGAAGAAGCTCGTCGAAAACCACGGCATCCGTCCGACGGAGCAGAGAGATCGGGACTACTTCCGGTCAATCTATTTCCGCGAACCGGGCGGCGTGCTCTTCGAGATCGCGACGGACGAACCTGGATTCGCAGTTGATGAGCCTCTGGCTTCTCTCGGCCAATCCTTGAAGCTGCCGCGATTTCTCGAAAGCCGCCGCAAAGAAATCGAAGCCGTCTTGGAGCCTTTGGAGCAAGCAGCATGACGACGCTTACGACAGACCTCATCCGCGCGGGTGCACCCATCGGTGCCGCCCGCGCGGCGATGATCATGGTTCATGGACGCGGTGCGAGTGCGGAAGGAATCCTGGAACTCGCGAATGCCTTCGATGCGCGCGACGTCGCCTACGTTGCGCCGCAAGCGGAGGGCGGAAGCTGGTATCCGTATTCGTTCATGAGCCCCATTTCGCAAAACGAGCCGTACCTCAGCCGCGCCCTCGAAACGCTCGGCGGCGTTGTCGAGGATCTTCAGCGGGAAGGCATGCCTTCCGAGCGCATCGTTCTCTTGGGATTTTCTCAAGGTGCTTGCCTCGCGCTCGAATTCGCGGCTCGCAACGCTCGTCGCTTTGGCGGGATCGTCGCATTGAGCGGTGGGCTCATCGGGCCCGAGGGCATGAAGAGAAACGATGCGGGCACGCTTGCAGGCACGCCCGTGTTTCTTGGTTGCAGCGATGTCGATTCTCACATTCCGCTAGCGCGGGTGCATGAATCCGCGGCGGTGCTGACAAAGCTCGGCGGCGATGTTACCGAGAAAATCTATCGTGGAATGGGCCACACCATCGTCCAGGACGAAGTCGACCACGTAAAAAAGATCTTGCAAGGCATCGGATCGCCGGAAAACAGGTAATGGAATGGAATTCGACTTCGAGAAAATGACCGCGGACGATCGTTACAAGATTCTAACGAGCACGATCGTACCGCGGCCCATCGCCTGGGTCACCACCACATCCAAGGACGGCGTCCGTAACGCGGCGCCGTTCAGCTTTTTTACTGCACTCAGCAAAGATCCGCCGCTGCTCGTGCTCGGCATCTCACCGGGCGGCGACGGCAGCTTGAAAGATACGGCGCGGAATATTCTCGATACGCACGAGTTCGTCGTCAATTTAGTGCCGCGCAGTGCTTCGCACTCGATGAATCTGACGTCCAGCGTCGTGCCGCCGGGTGTCGACGAACTCGAGATTGCCAATCTCGAAACGCGGCCATCGCTCAAGGTCAAACCCGAACGTATCGCCATAAGCCCGGTCGCGTTCGAATGCCGACTGCATACGCCGATCGAGTTTCCAAATCAGCTGATTGCGCTCGGCCAAGTCGTGCAGGCGCACGTCGACGACATTTTCATTCTCGACCCCGAGAAGTTTTATGTCGATACCATCGCGATGGATCTCATCGGCCGCATGCACGGCCGGGGCTGGTATACATCGGCAGATGGGATATTTCAGATCGACCGGCCTTGATCGTCGGCAAGAGTCGAATGTGGCGCCGAAGCGGAATCCCGGCGCCACTAGTGTGAGCATGAGAATTTTTTTCGTGAGCTGAGCTTCTTCGGGTGAAGACCTCAGGCTTTATGCGAAATATCTCGCGTCGCCTCGAATAGGAACCACACGCGCCGCTCCGCTTCGTCGATCCAGTTTTCGAGAAGGCTTGCAGTGGCCACATCGCCATGCTCGTCGCATAGATCGTGAACCTGCCGCATTTCGTCGACGAGTTGGAGATTGTCGTCCCTCAACTCGGACAGCATGTCATTAGGGGTAACGAAGGCGGCATCATTATCGAGGATGCGCTTCTGGCTATTGATCTGGCCAATGGAGCGGAGGGTTGTACCGCCGATCTTGCGAACGCGCTCGGCAATATCATCGGTAGCCGCAAAAATCTGTTCGCCCTGCTCATCCAGCAGCAAGTGATAATCGCGGAAATGCGGGCCGGACATGTGCCAATGGAAATTCTTGGTCTTGATATATACAGCAAAAAAATCTGCGAGAAGCGCCGTCAGTGCGCCAGAAAGATCTTTGATGGCGTTGTCGGCAAAGTGAGAGGGCGTGTCGAGTGGAAGCTTGCGTCGGGCCTTCGCGGATTCCGCTTTCATGACTGGCAGTTCCTTACCTTTGTTGCTTCGCTAGTGTTCCTTGCAGAGTGCGTTTGCTACAGACATTGTTCCCCTGTCGCCTCTTCGAGCACGGCCTTCAGCATGGCGGACATTTTGTCTAAAGTCGGCTGAACAGCCGAGGCTATTCCGTACTGGCTTACCAGCCAGTCCAAATCTAGATGTGCCACCCACGCGACGCCTTGCTCGTCCTCCCAAACGAGAACCCTTAGCGGGAGCTCCAATCCAATTTCCTGCGACTGCTGCATAAGCAGCGTACCCACGTTTGGGTTGCCAAAAAACAGCACTTCAGTCGGACGAAGCTCGAGTCCGGCTTTTTTCGCTGCAGCGGAATGATCGATTCGGGCCAAGAGAGTTTGCCCGTGTTGGGATACCGAGGCTGCTAGCCTGTCAGCGGTCTCCTTCGCCGGGTGATGGCTTCGATGCTTAGCCACTCCATTGACCATGAGTTCGCAACCTTTGGTTGGACACATGCTAGTATAGCAGGCTTCCAAACGATCCGTTCCAAGCACCCAAAGCGGTTCTAGCTATCGCAAAATTAGATAAAATTTTTGACGGCGGGAGCCAACGCGGGAAATCATCTGCTCACGTCCATTTGCAGAATAAAACCGGCTTCTCGCCTGAAAGTAAATGGGATCCTGCGGCCTATGTCTCGGCCGGCGCAATAAATCGGCAAATACGGCGGGCCGCCTACCTCTCAGCGAAGGCTATTCGTGGATGAGCGCGGATCGGACGGACTGCAAAATCTCATCCGAGATGGGGTGACCTTTGGTCGACCGCGCGAGCACCAGTCCGCCGACGAGCATCGAGAACTGCGCCAGAGTTTCTTCGCGTGTCGCGGCTTTCTTTTTTCCTGACAATACCGGAGCAAGCCTATCGACCAACGTGACCATTGCCGTCGCAAACGCGGCGCGTACTGATCCCCTCGGATTTTCACGCGCGAGGTCGCCGCACATCGCCGCTGCGGGACAGCCAAGACCAACTGAGTCGCGGTGATTTTTCGACGTATACCGCTTGATGAACTCGACCCGTGCGGCCTTCCGGTCCGAGCCGTTTCGCTCGATGAACCCTTCGTAAGTGCTACGCCGATCTTCGAAGGCCTTCGCACATGCTTCCGCTGCGAGCGCCTCCTTCGAACTGAAATGTCCGTAAAAGCCACCGTGGGTGAGGCCGGCTTCAGCCATAACGTCGGGAACGCTGACGCCGTCGATGCCGTGCTCGAGAAAAAGGCGGGACGCAGCGTCGAGAACGTCTTTCCGGTGCTGATCCGCCTGCTTGCGCGATACCCGCGGCATAATTTTCCTCCTTCGGCCCCGCGCATCCGACTTGGCGGCTATTCGGGCTCATTTTCATTATTGTCGTGGTTCCACCCACGCTTTGATTAGCACAAGTCATCGCTGTGTCGAGGCGGCTGGCCAACCGACACGTTCCCAGCGACCGGGTGCGGCAACATCGGTGTTGCGGCGGCCCTCGCCTTCTTTCATTGCGATCATCATATATTATTCCGCACGGCTTGCACAGCCAATCGAGGGAGGATCCAAAACATGTCGCGAGACCCGATCGTCATTGTATCCGCGGTGGGGACACCGTTGGGGCGCTTTTTGGGGGACCTCGCGCCCCTCCGGGCGTCAGAACTCGGCGCGCACGCGATCCGATCGGCCGTCGAACGCGCGAAGCTCTCGCCCGAGAAAGTCGACGAAGTCATTTTCGGTAACGTGTTGACCGCCGGTCAGGGCCAAGCTCCGGCGCGTCAGGCTGCGAGGGCTGCCGGGCTTCACGATGCGACCGGCGCGACGACGATCAACAAAGTTTGCGGGTCGGGGATGAAGGCGACATTTCTAGCCCACGATCTCCTGGCTGCCGGTTCTGCGGATATCATCGTTTCCGGCGGCATGGAATCCATGTCGAACGCGCCGTATCTTCTTGAGAAGGCGCGCACCGGTTTCCGCGTGGGTCATGGGCAGGTCTTGGATCACATGCTGCTCGACGGCCTCGAAGACGCTTATGAAAAAGGCCGGAGCATGGGTGATTTCGGTGAGGCCACCGCGGAAGCCTATCAGTTCACGCGTGCGGACCAGGATGCCTTCGCCGTCGAAACTTTGACGCGAGCGCGAGCGGCGGTCCAAGGCGGAGCGTTCAAAGCTGAGATCGCGCCCATTAAAATCGCGGCGAAGGATGGCGAGAAGATCATCTCAGACGACGAGAACCCGCTGAAGGTTTCGCCCGAGAAGATTGCGAAACTGAAGCCGGCTTTCCGGCCGAACGGAACGATCACCGCTGCGAGCGCTTCAGCGAATGCCGACGGCGCCGCCGCGCTGGTTCTTACGCGCCGCTCGATCGCCGAGCGTGAAGGACTTCCCATCCTTGCGGAGATCCGCGCCCACGCGACGCACAGTCAGGAGCCGGCGTGGTTCACGACGGCTCCTATACCGGCAATGCGCAAAGTCCTCGCCAAGGCTGGATGGGAGGCGAGCGATGTCGATCTTTATGAGATCAACGAAGCCTTCGCGGCGGTTGCCATGGCTGCGCAGAAAGAACTTTCGATTCCGCGCGACAAGCTCAACGTGAACGGCGGCGCATGCGCCCTCGGGCATCCGATCGGCGCGACAGGCGCGCGGCTCATCGTGACGCTGCTTCATGCGCTCGAGCATCGGGGCGTCACCAAGGGAGTCGCATCCGCGTGCATCGGCGGCGGGGAAGCTACCGCCATCGCCATCGAACGCGTGCTTCAGTAGGTCCGAAGCTAAGGTTAGGCCTCTTAGACGAGGCCTAACCGCGACTGCAATCGATCGGTCGTTGCCCTGAGAAGGCGGTCGGCGACGATGCCGATGAAAGCGATGGCAAAGCCAGCCGTGAGGCCTCGCCCGGCGTCGGCTTTCGCGAGAGCAATAAACACTTCCTGCCCAAGATCCCGCGTTCCAATCATCGCGCAAATGATGATCATGCTGAGCGCGAGAAGCACGGTCTGATTCAATCCCAGCATGATTTCCGGCAGCGCCAGCGGCAACTGAACCCGCCAGAACATCTGACGGGGCGTGCAGCCGGATACGGTCGCCGCCTCGATGAGACTTTCCGGGATCTGCCGGATGCCGTGATTGGTGTAGCGGATCGCAGGAACGATCGCGAAAAGGACGGTTGCGATCATTGCCGTCACGTCACCCACGCGGAACAACATCACGACCGGAATGATGAAGCAGAAGGACGGAAGCGTCTGCAGCGTGTCGCAAATCGGCATGAGGAAGGAAGCAAACCGATCGCTTCGCGACGCCGCAATGCCGAGAGCGATGCCGAACAGCGCTGCGATCAAAGCCGAGACGCCACACAGATACAGCGTCGCCATCGATTTTTCCCAAAGTCCGGTCGCGGCGCAGAAAGCGGTCATCAGGACGACGATCACGGCTAGACGCACACCCGAAAGGCGATAACCGGCCAGGCCCACCAGAAGAACCATTCCGAGCCAAGGGAATTCGACAAGAAAATCCCGGATCGGATTTAGGACGTAGAGCAATAGGAATGTGCGGAAAGCTTCGATGGCGTCGAAGAAATGGATATTCACCCAATCGACGACGGCCTTCCACCATGGCGCCGTCGACATCTTGATGGCGGCCGGGACCGATGCAAACGCCGGCACGAAAAGGCTCAGCACGGTTGTGCCCGCTATGACGGCGACCGCGGCCGTCAGCATCGGGTACCGGTGCACGAAATTCTGATCGGCGATGTGGACGGACGGACGCTGACGCGCAGCCGCCTGGCTCAGTCTATCCAGCACAATGGCAAGCGCGACGATCGCAAGCCCTGCCTCCATTCCCTGCCCAATCTTCAAAGCCCGCAGAGCCAGCAAGACGTCGTAACCGAGGCCGCCTGCGCCGATCATCGAGGAAATGATGACCATGTTGAGCGCAAGCATAATGACCTGATTGACGCCGACCATCAGCGTCGCGCGGCCGGACGGCAGCAGCACCTTCAGCAACTTCTGGCGCTCAGTGCATCCAACCATCTCGCCGAAATCGTCGATTTCATGCGGTACGCGCTTTAGCGCCAGCACGGTCGCGCGCACCATCGGAGGCATGGAGAATATCGCCGTTGCCAGCATGCCAGACACCGGGCTGTTGCCGAACAGAAGCAGCATCGGGATGAGATAGGCAAATGTGGGCATCGTCTGCATCAGATCGAGCATCGGCTGAATGATGGCGCGATCGATCCAAGGCTTGCGAAAGGCGACGACACCGAGCCCTAGACCGATGACGACGCAAAGCGGGACGCTGATTGCAATGAGCGCCAGCGTAAGCATGGCGCTATCCCACTGTCCGAATAGCGCGATGTAAATCATGCAACCTGCAGCAAGCGCGGCGAGCCTGCCGCCACCGAAGGCGAATCCCGCGAGGGCGAACGCAGCGCAGATACCAATCCACGATAGGCGAGGAAGGACGAGAGCGTCGGGGCCGTAGCCGGATTTCCAACCCTTCGCGAGCAGAGAGATGGCCCACTGAAGAGGAACGTTGAAGATGTCCGTTATGCCTCGCGTCAACCACGTGAAATTGGTTTTCACCCACGCCATGAACGCAGATATCCAGTCAGCGATAGGGATCACGGCGTCTGAGGGATATTTGACGGCCCAAGGCGCGATGCCCGGCATCATGTAGAGAATTGCAACGACGGCGACGGCCGCGATCCATATGAGCGTCCACGCGGATATCGGGGCGGGCCGCGCCGTTATGGACGTATCAGCGACGGTCATATGCGTTCCTCGCGCGTGAGATCGCGATCAGCGAGCAAATCAATGACGGCGTCCGGCGTCACTTCTCCTAGTGGCTTGCCATCGGCTCCGGTCACGAGAAAGTTTTTCCGGACGCCGACGATGCGCGCCGAGAACGTCGACACTTTATCGGTCGCCTGCACCGTTCCACCGTAGTCCGCGGACGGCGATACGGGCTGCATCAGGCGGGCAGCCGACATGACCTTCGCGCGTTGCACGTCGCGTGTGAATTCGGCGACATAATCCGTCGCCGGGTGCAGGACGAGTTCTTCGGGTGTACCGGTCTGAATGATCTCGCCGTCCTTCATGATGGCGATGCGATCGGCCAGCCGGATCGCCTCGTCGAAGTCGTGCGTGATGAATACAATCGTTTTCTTGAGCACGCTCTGCAAGCGAAGCAGTTCGGTTTGCATCTCCCTGCGAATGAGCGGATCGAGCGCCGAGAACGGTTCGTCCAGAAACCAGATCTCCGGTTCGACGCAGAGGCTTCGCGCGATGCCGACGCGCTGCTGCTGACCGCCCGACAGCTCACGCGGATAGAACTGCTCGCGTCCATTGAGGCCGACAAGCTCGATGACTTTACGGGCGCGGGCCTCACGCGCTTTGCGGTCCACGCCCTGCACCGATAGTGGAAACGCGATGTTCTCAAGCACCGTCAGATGCGGCAGCAGCGCGAAGTGCTGAAACACCATGCCCATGCGGTGGCGACGAATTTCGATGAGCTCGTCGGGCTTCGCTTTGAGAAGGTCCATGCCGTCCAGCTCGACACTTCCCCATGTCGGCTCGATGAGGCGCGAAAGGCAGCGTACAAGCGTGGATTTCCCCGATCCGGACAAACCCATGACAATGAAAATTTCGCCGCGCCTCACCTCGATCGAGGCATTCCGAACAGCGCCGACGAGCTTGGCGTCGCTGAGATTTTCCGACGTCGCCACGCCCGCGCGATCAGCAAGAAACTTTTCAGCTCCAGCGCCAAATACCTTCCAAACATTTTTGCATCGCAGCTTCACCGGCCGGTCGTCGTCGGTCAGTTCCGCTTCTTTGCGCATCGGCGCTTGATCGTTCATTCCAGATTGCCTCATGCGCTCGCTTAGGATTTGCTTCCAAACAAAGAGAACCGGACAGCCTTGGCAAAGGCCGCCGGTTCTGGTCGTTTCAGTTCGTGCAGCAAAGAAAAAATCCGGCTCTTACTTCGCCCATTCCTTCCACTTCGCCTCATTGGCGGTGACCCATTCGGCAGCAACATCGTCAATCGATTTGCCATCGAGATCGACTTGACCCGACATCTTGTTCAATTCGTTGACGTCGATCGTGTAAGCCTTGGCGACCTTGTAAGCGACGGGCCACTTATCCTTGAAGCCCTTCCACGAGTACTTCCAGATTTCGCCGTGCGGCTTGCCGCAATCGTATTTCTTATCCGGATTGACGCCCCACTTCGGGTCGGTGTAGCAGGCCGGCTCATATTCCGGGAATTGCACCCATTCGCCTTGGTATTTCGCCGGCGCCCAGTGCGGCGAGTAAATCCACAGCAGGATCGGCGCTTTACGTTGATATGCCGAATCAAGCTCCGCAAACATCGCGCCGTCCGTTCCGGCGTGCACGACGGTGAACGGCAGCCCTAGCGCTTCGACACGCTCGTCATCGAAGCCTTCCCACGTTACGGGGCCGCCGAGATATCGACCCTTCGGGGCCGTATCAGCCGTTGAGAATGCCGCCGCACATTTCGGATCTTTCAGCGCCTTCCAATCGGGCAGCCCCGGGCACTTTTCTTTCATATAGAGCGGGTACCACCACTCTTCTTTTGCCTTGGGGCCAAGCGAGCCGAGACGCTCGGTCTGACCCGTCGCGTCGGATGCCTTCATGGCCTCGGCTGCCGTCGTATCCCAAAATTCGACGCCGATATCGATATCGCCGTTGGTAAGGCCTGTCGTGAGGCTAGAAAGATAATCAGCCGTCGGATATTCAACGTTGTAGCCAAGCTTGGTGAGAATGCCGCCGAGGATTTTGGCGTTGAGATTGACGCTCGTCCAATCGAACAGCGCGATCTTGATCGGGTCATTGGATTCGGGTGCCGCCATGGCTAGAGGCAGTCCCGTCAAAGATAGCAACGCAGCACAAGCTCCACCGGTCAAAACACGTTTGACAGAACGGTACATTGGTTAGCCTCCAAGCCAACTTTGTTGACATCAAAGTAGGAAATCGGCATCACCCGATTTTTCCTGTGAGTGATAATTTTTGAATTATGCTGCTGTTGTCCTGATCCGTACAAGGCCAAATTCAGGGCAATCGTCGATTATTCGGGCTGCACAGTTCGAGCAATTCGCGTTTCCCCCTTTCGTTAAAAGAAGACGGTTAGTGTGGAATTCGGCGCGCATAAGCGCGCCGCGAATTTAATCTTTTGCGGCGGTGTAATGGGTCTGGCGTCGACCCCTTCGAAAAACACCGTTGCCGCTAACTCAGTCCGTCCTCCGTCACGCTGGCGGCATCTGGAAGTACCAATTCGCGACGAGCACCACGGCAAGGCCGCCGAGCAGCGCCAAGTAAGGAAGTATGCCGGCTTTCCGCTCGCCGAGGTCCTGACCGGTCAACCCCAAATCTTCGAGCGCACCTTTCGGGAATTGTCCTTTGTCTTGGACATAGTGCCGGAAGGCGAAGACCGGGATGATGAGCGCGGCAAAGATGAAGCCGACCAAGAGCGCGTTCGAATAGCCCCAGACTTTCGCGCCGGCGCCCATGAAGAGCGCGTTGACGAACGCGAGAACCGTATTCAGTCCGATCAACCACGTCGGTGCGCGATAGGGTCGGTCGAGATGGCCGCTATCGACGCGATGCATCCAACCCGCATTGAGGTTGAGGAAGTTGAAGATGATGTAGCCGACGTTCGACACGGCGAGGATGAAGAAGTAGCCACCAGAATCGGACGCTATCGCGAGCAGAAAGAGGTTGAAGACAAGGTCAGTCCACATCGCGCGTGTCGGCGCACCGTGCGCGTTGGTATGGCTGAGATAGCGCGGTAGCCAGCCGTCGACCGAGCCCTGGTAGAGTGTTCGCGATGATCCGGCCATCGCCGTCATGATCGCGAGCACGAGCGCCAAGATCATAAGCGCCACGAAGACTTCTTTGATGAACGCGTTGCCGCTGGCCACCATGTTCGCCATGGCGTCGGCGACGCCCGTGCCCGCCACGATGCCCGGGTCTTTCATTCCGTCGACGCCCAGAACCCCTTGGAACGTGAAGGGCACGAGGATGTAGAGCAGGAGGCAAAGGAGCCCGGAGTAGAAGATCGCCTTGAACGTGTCGGTTCGAGGATTGCGGAATTCCCTCGTATAGCAGATCGCCGTTTCGAAGGCGTAGGTGGACCACGCGGCGATGAACATAGCGCCGAGGAAGAGCGTCCATCCGACGTTATCGCCGGTGCCTGGCAGATATGGTCCCGCAACATTCGATGCGTGGAACTGACCGTTGATGAGCGGGACAATTCCGACGATCAACATCGGGATGATGACGAGGAGCCCGATATACTTTTGCGCGTTCGCGGTTCCGAGGATGCCACGATGCTGAATGGCAAAGACGATCAACATCAAGACGGCGCCGATAAAGAACGAAGAGTTGAAGTTCAGCGTTCCAAGACCCGGCACGGCAACGCTCAGCGCATTGAATGATTGAATAGCGGGCGTGTGGGCAGCAGTTACCGCGGTGATGGCGTCCGCTGCGACTTTCCCAGCATTCGCGGGATCAGCGAGCCACGCGATGACTTCCGGCGATTGCTCGGTGAAGGCTGGAATTGGCGCGACGGCATTCAAGATATAGCCGGCCGCGATTGCGCATCCGAGAGACAGAACCGGCGACCACGCGAACCAGTTACACCACACCGATAACGGCGCGATCAATTTGGAATAGCGGAGCCAAGCCGTCGCGCCGTAAACCGAAGCACCGCCGGATTTATTGGGAAAGAGCCCAGCTATTTCTGCGTAGGTGAAGGACTGCAAGAACCCCATGATCATCGAGACCGTCCAGACAACGAAGGCTAGCTTGCCTGCGGTGCCGGCGATGCCGCCGATTGAGAAGAGGACGAGAGCGGGCACGCCGCTTGCTACCCAGAAAGCGCCCCGCCAATCGATGGCTCGATGAAGTGTGTTGCCGGAATCCGCCCCGGTCGCTGGTTCGTAGGTCGCTGCCATACGCATCCCCCGATGCTTGAGTTTGATCCGCGTGCGACGTGATAAAACGACAAACGCCACGAACCGGGTCTCCGGCGCGTGGCGCTAAACGATCAGCAGAATTCCGAAAAGTGGATCGCGCCTTGGACAAAGCCAGGCGCCGCAGGCAATTCCGCCTGCTAGGTCTCCAGTTAGTTGCGCGGTGCCCGAGCCGGACATGCGAACCCCTGTACCAATTTCAACCAATGAGGCCGATAAGTTAGTGGTATTTCAAGGTATCACAGCAATCAGTGAACGCAACGAATTTGCGCATTCCGGATAAAATCGGTTTCGTTAAAGGCATCGCGCGATGCGCTGATAATTTGACAGGCGGCTAGCGCGAACTGATTTCTCGCATGAAGTTGCGATAGAATTTTTCTGCATCCGCGGCGAAGTTTGCCACGTGAGGTTTCGCCGCCTCGGCCATGCGCGGCAGCGCGCCTGGTCCGTGCGTTCGCTCGAGAGCCGCCGCGTACGCAGGGATATTTCCCCAGTCCGCGATCGTATTTTCCTCGATCTCGACGTGGTACTGCATGCTCCAGGCATTGCGGCCGACGCGCATTGCCTGACACGGACACACATCGGATTGCGCGAGCACGACGGCGCCTTCGGGCGGTTGGGCCACGCGCACTGAGTGCCATTGAACCGCTTTGAACCGCTTTGGCAGATCACCGAACACCGGATCGCTGCCGGCCTCAGGTGTCAGTGCGACGTCGAGTATTCCGATTTCTGACGGATGTTGCGGTCCGCATGTGCCGCCCAGCGCATCGGCGAGGAGTTGATGCCCAAGGCAGAGCCCGACGAAAGGACGGCCGAGGTCGCGAACCCAGCGCCGGATCGCACGCTTTTCTTCGATGAGCCACGGGCATTCCTCGACGTCCCACACGTCCATCGGTCCGCCCATCACCCAAAGCGCGTCGTAGTTCTCGAGCGCCGGAATGGCCTCGCCCTCGTCGAGTTCGACAGCGTCCCATGAGATGCCATCGGCGGCGAAGAACTTGCGGAAGATGCCAGGATGCTCGCACGCAATGTGCTGAAAAACGAGAAAGCGCACGCGGCCCCCTATGCCTGCTATCGAGGCGCGTCTTGTGGCATAATCGAGCGGATATTTCCACCACGAGAGCGGCACTGAGCATTGAATTGTTTGCTACGCGGGTCCCCCGCCGTTTTGCGACGGGCCGGCCGACATCAGAGGTTCATCGTCGGGCCTTAGGCTGGCGCCTAATTTCCCGTTCGAATGAGTGAGTGAAAATGAAGGCGAAGCTGTTTTTCTCATTTGCATGTCTGGCCGTACTCGCGAGCGCGGTCCCCGCTTTTGCGGACGAGCCTCGGCACAACGTCGTTCTGTTTGTTCCGGACGGTCTGCGGGGCGGCATCGTGACGCCCGCGACGGCTCCGACGTTTGCCGACATCCGGGACAAGGGCGTCAACTTCGCAAACAGCCATTCGCTTTTTCCGACGTTCACGATGCCAAACTCCAGCGGCATGGCGACCGGGCACTATCTCGGCGACACCGGCGTTTTCGGAAACGTGCTTTACGCGGGCTTCCAGATCCGCACAGCCGCTTCTGCGCGAATGGCCTTCATCGAGAACGACGGCGTTATTGGTGACATCGACGAGCATTTCGGCGCCAGCTTCATCGACGAGGAGACGATCCTTCACGTTGCGCATCGCGCCGGGTTCAACACGGCTGCGATCGGCAAGATCGGCCCGACGTTCGTCTTCAATCATACGTCGCGCGGCGGCGGCGAGAGCGTCATCATGGATGATGCGACGGGGACGCCTGCAGGTATTCCGCTCGCGTCATGGGTCAGCGACGGGCTCAAGGCGCAGGGGCTGCCAATGGAAGCTCCGAGCCGGCTCACCAACAAAGAAAGCGGAAATTCTCACGAGCCCGGGACAAAGGACGCCAACGTCGTTCAGCAGGGATATTTCGCAGCGGCTCTGACAAGGGTCGTTCTGCCGAAATTCAAATCCGACGGGAAGCCGTTCGTCGTCGTCTTCTGGTCGCGCGATCCGGACGGAACGCAGCATAACCAGGGCGACAGCCTGTTGAAGCTAGAACCAGGCATCAACGGACCGACGTCGATGGCGGCCATCCGCAACGCCGACTCGAACCTCGCCGCGATCCGGCGGACGCTCGACGACCTCGGGCTTTCCGACACGACCGATATCGTCGTCTCAGCGGACCATGGCTTCTCGACGATCTCGAAACAGAGCGAAACGAGTGGGGCCGCTCGCGCCAGCTATGCGGACGTGCCTGCAGGATTACTGCCTCCGGGATTTCTAGCGATCGACATTGCTGCGGCTTTGAACCTGCCGCTTTACGATCCGGAAGCCGGGAACGCCAAAGTCGAAAGCGGGACGCATCCAAAGAACGCGGACGGCTTGATTGGCGAAGATGCGAACGCGCCGAAGGTCGTCGTCGCGGCAAACGGCGGGTCAGATCTCATCTATATTCCGAGCGGTGACCGCGTACTGGCGCAAAGGACGATCGATGCGCTGCTCGCGCAAGATTATGTCAGCGGGCTATTCGTCGACGATAACCTCGGTACTTTCGCCGGGACGCTGCCGTTAAGCGCGATCAATCTCCAGGGTTCGTCGCTGATGCCGCGGCCATCGATCGTCGTCAATTTCAAAAGCTTCTCGACGGGATGCGCAGACCCTACGCTTTGCACCGCCGAGGTCGCCGACACAGGTCTGCAGCAAGGGCAAGGAATGCATGGCAGCTTCAGCCGTGCCGATACCGCCAATTTCATGGCGGCGTTCGGTCCCAGCTTCAAGAAGGGCTTCATCAGCGAGGCTCCTGCGAGCAATGCTGATATCGGGCGGACCATCGCTGCGATCCTAGGGTTGATGCCGGAAAGTCATGGCAAGCTCGTCGGCAGAGCGCTGACGGAAGCGTTGCCGGAGGGTGCAGTGCCGACTTGGGAGCGCAAGACGATCGTGTCGGGACCGTCGCCATCGGGCCTGCGGACGATCCTTAATTATCAGGTTGTGGGCGAGACCAAATATTTCGACGCGGCTGGCTTCGAAGGACGCACAGTCGGCCTCTCGCCGGATCCGGCGTTAGCTCTCACGAAGTAGGACTTACCGTCGCCCTACATGCTCTTCGTCGTGACGGCGAGTTCGCGGCTCGAATTGGCCGCGTCTGCTTTGGCGACGCTCATGTCGTTGCCGCGCCAGACGAACGTATCTCCCGACCAACCTTCGACCCAAAGGAGCGGGAGTAATGCATCGCGCAGCATCCACGCAATGGGCGACTGCCATTTCAAGTGCCAGCCTGCCACACGCGCCAAAAGCGCTTCGGTTCCGTACCAGACGACAAGCAGGCCTGCGAGGACCGTCAGCGGATCAAGGCCGACGCTCGAAGCGGCCGCGAAGCCCGATGCGATCGGAAGCATGCTGCCCGAAAGAATTTCCGGCGCGTAGAAAACCGGAAACGTTACGCGACGCAATCTCGCCCAGCGCACTTGTCGCGCCCATACTTGCTTTACGGATCGCGGCCCGAGCGGCTGCTCGAACGGGCGATCAACAAGGCGCACGCGGAGACCATGCGTGCGGACAATCTTCGTTGCGGCGGCATCTTCGGCAATCTCGGCGCCCAGCGCTTCGACGCCACCCGCCTCATCGAGAATATCGCGGCGCCAAAGCATCGACTTGCCTTGGGCAAATCCCAGGCCGATCGTATCGGCGGCACTTTGCCAGCGGGCTTGATACGTGTTGAGGAACGCGCATTCGAGTTCGGCCCAAAATCCTATCGGATGGCTGCCGACGGGCGGCGAGCAAACGAGACCGACGCCCGGCTCGAAGCTGCGGAAGAGATCGCTGAGATAGTTCTCAGGCATCAAAACGTTGTTGTCGGCGAGCACGATCCACGGGAAGCGTGCCGCGGCCCAGCCCTTGACGATATTGTTCAGCTTGGGATTGCTTGTCGGCCTGTCATCACCGATGAGCAGCCTCGCTTCGACATGCGGATATTTCGCGATCAACTTCCTGACGAATGGTACCGCCGGGTCGTCGTCTCGGGCAGCGCAGAAAATGACCTCATAGCTGCTATCGGCGAGCTCAAAGGTCGAGCGCAATGTCATTTCATCGAAATGATCCAGACCGCATACCGGCCGGATGATGCTGACGGGCTCAACGCTCAAGCCGCGCTCGCGGCGCCGAGAGGACGTAACGCGCGATAACGCCAGTGCGACCGATACGAGATGTGTGGCCGTAGCCGCTATGCAGAAGATTAGAGCCGCCGCCGTGACGAAATCGGCCATCTCACTCCCCGGTTAGAAATCCAACCGCTGCATTCCAGGATTCAGTGAAATTTCGACGACAGTTGCGCGACGTATCCATGACATAGGGGAAAACTACCCCACGACAACGCAAGCCGTCGCGGAAGCTGTGCATTTCGCTCGGCTTGCCCGGCGGCGCTCAGGATTTCGCGTGGGAACCCCGGAACCTTTGCGCAATGTTCGTCAAAAGGTAGGCGCCGATGAATGCCGCAACAATCAAGCCGATCACCGAAGGCAAACCGTCATTGAGGTCGACTGCGATTAAGCCCGCGTAGGCGATAGCCGCGCCCACCAGACCGCCGAGCGCGGCGACGACCGTATTGAATACTCCACGCAATGATAAGCCGTAGAGGATTCCGACTATCAGGCCCGGATACATTGCCGGCCAAAAATGATCACCCATCGGAACCTCTCCCCATTTCCCTTGCCCCGGCGACGCCATTACGAACGGCTGCGTCCCCTAGCGCTTCTATCAGTCAATTGAAGCTTCGACGAGGGATCGAATGGGGCGAAGCAAGCCGCGCAGGTTGTCGCGGCTTGCCAATCATTGCGCTAGATCAATTCTGCTTGGTCGTGATCTGATCGTAGATGCCGCCGTCGGCAAAGTGCGTTTTCTGGACAGTCGCCCAAGGACCGAGTTTGTCTTCGACTGAGAAAGTCTTGATGGCCGGCAGGTTCGCTTCCTTCAGCACGGCTTCGTTACGCGGCCTAAAATGATGCTTGGCTATGATCTTCTGCGCGTCGTCCGAATAGAGGAAATCGAGATAGGCCTTGGCGACATCCGCACTCTTGCGTTTCGCGACGACGGTATCGACGATCGCGATGGGGGGCGCCGCCTCGACGCTGAGCGAGGGATAAACGACGTCGAAGTTCTGCCCATCGACCTCGGCCTTGATGAGAGCGGCTTCGTTCTCGAACGTCACGAGAACGTCGCCGATAGCGCGCTGCGTAAAGCTCGTCGTGGCGCCGCGTCCGCCGCCATCAAATACCGGAACGTTGGCGAAAAGCTTGCCAACGAAGTCTCGTGCCTTTTCGTCTGATCCGAGCTTATCAAGCGCATAACCCCAGGCCGCAAGATAGGTATAGCGTCCGTTCCCCGAGGTCTTCGGATTGGGAATGACGACGGACGTGCCGGACTTCACCAGATCATCCCAATCGGCGATGCCCTTGGGATTGCCTTTGCGGACGAGAAAGACCGTAGTGGTCGTATAGGGTGCGGCGCCGTTGGGAAATTTCGTCCGCCAGTCGCTCGCGACAGCACCTTTGCTCACAAGGAAATCGAGGTCCGTCGGCTGATTGAGTGTGACGACATCGGCCTCGAGGCCTTCGGCGACGGCTTGCGCCTGCTTCGTCGATCCGCCGTGCGCTTGCTTGACTTCAATGTCGCTTCCCGACGACTTCTTCCAGCTCGCAACGAATGCCGGGTTGATTTCTTTGTAGAGCTCACGCGAGACGTCATATGAAGCATTGAGAATGCTCGACTGCGCGAACGCTCCGGGCGATACCGCCACGAGAAGAGCCGTCGCCAAACCAAGCCGCGATACCACACGCCCGATTGTCATATGCAGATCCTTTTTATATAGCGAAGTCTTTGACTGGGTGTTGTTGAGCACGAAGAAACGACAAGCCTTCGCATGCTTTTTCAGCATTGCGACGCCGTCTGAAAATGAAAGAGAGACCGGTAGCCGATGGAGCCACCGGTCTCAAGTAACCCGATCGCAGAGTGTGAGCGAGCAGGTCCAGGGAGGAAGGAAGCGCCGGCAAGCGTGCTAGCCTGCGCTTTAGAAGTCTGTCGACGGTCCGATCGCCGCGAACGCGTGAACAGGGTCGATCTGCCATTCGCGGTCTACAACGAGAGTGAGGTGCCGCGGCGGGTGTGATATGACGGGTCTCGGCTGAACGGTTACCTGTTTTGCGTCGGTTGCCGGATGGCCGGACGTGTTGTTGCTTCGGCTCATATGGCGAACGCCTCCGCAACGCGACCAGAGGCACGGCGACGACGCCGGCTTACCGAATGAGCGATCGCTGCGCGTTCCGCGAGAAGCGGATTTGCGAAGCGGCGCCCTTCGAGCGCGTTGTATTCGTCGAGTGCCGCGTGGAAGAGATACTCGTGTTCTCCTTCTTCACGGATAATAAGTCCTGCCTGGTCGTCGCCGACCTCGATGACGTAAGATTTAGACATGTCTTTGCTCTGCCGGCGGTCGCCAGCGTCCTCTGAAATGCGATTGTTCGATTGAAATGGCTCAGTCCGGGCTGCGTGATCTCAACAGCAGCCGGGCATACACATGCGGCCCATCATCATCGCGCGAGAGGCATTTGAGCGGAGGCTTAAGTTTTTCATAGCGGTCTCCATTGCGGAGCCCACGAGCACTTCGTGGGGCTTAGCGTTTGATGACGCGGCGCAAGTCGCTTTCGAAATCACCGCGGCCAGCACAGCAGTGTGCCGACAGACGCATGAAAGCCTTGATCGAGGCTTCGGGTCAAATAACAAGAACTTCAATGCTTATGAGGCAGGCGTGAATTGTTGCTCCGCCGGGCGAGGCCGCTATAAACGCCGAACTACGTTCATTTGACCGGGCACGGTGCGAGGATCGCCATCTTTTCTCGCTTCCGGCCGGATATCGGGGGGTATTTTCGGGCAATGCCATGTACCAGCGTGGCAATTTCCCACATACCGATCCGGTGCTACACCTCGTCAGGTTCGGCGCACGAAGTCAGAGGGGAAGGGGGACCTAAAGCATGAAGATTTGTATGGTCGGCGCGGGGTACGTCGGGCTCGTCTCAGCCGCCTGCTTTTCCGACTTCGGCTGGACCGTTACCTGCGTCGATAAGGACCCGAACCGGCTTGCCGACCTCAAGGCGGGCCGCTCCCCCATCTATGAGCCCGGGCTTGACGCCTTGTTGGAGCGCAACATCAAGGCCGGCCGCCTGGTGTTTACGGAGAAGCTCGGCCCGGCCGTTGCAGACGCCGACGTCGTCTTCCTGGCTGTCGGAACGCCGATGCGGCGCGGCGACGGGTATGCCGACCTTTCCTATGTGTTCTCGGCCGTCGAAGAGGCCGCTCCCCATTTCAACGGCTTTACGGTCGTCACGACGAAATCCACCGTGCCAGTCGGGACCAGTCGCGAGATCGAGCGCCGCCTCAAGGCAAAGCGTCCCGATGCCGACGTTGCCATCTGCTCCAACCCCGAATTTCTGCGGGAAGGATCGGCAATCCAGGATTTTACCCATCCCGATAGGGTGCTCGTCGGCACCGATGATGATCGTGCGCGCGATGTGATGGAGCGGCTTTACAAGCCCCTGGCGCTGCGCGGTTCACCGGTGATGTTCGTCGAGCGCGAATCGGCGGAACTCGCGAAGTACGCGGCTAACGCCTTCCTGGCCCTCAAGATCAGCTTCATCAACGAGATCGCGGATCTCTGCGAAAGCGTGGGCGCGGACGTTCAGGAGGTTGCCTCTGCAATCGGCAAGGACCGTCGTATCGGCGACAAGTTTCTTCATCCGGGTCCGGGTTACGGCGGCTCCTGTTTTCCCAAGGACGTTTCGGCCCTTATTCGGACGGCACGGGAGGCGAGAGCGCCGGTGTCGATCATCGAGCAGGTCGAACGCGTCAACCACGAGCGTAAGCTCGCCATGGCGATCCGCGTCGAAGAGGCAGCCGGTGGTTCGGTTCGCAACAAGACGATCGCGGTCCTGGGTCTGACCTTCAAGCCGAACACCGACGACATGCGCGATGCGCCGAGCCTCGTCATCGTGCCGATGCTGCAGGAACGCGGTGCGACCATTCGGGCCTGCGATCCCCAGGGCCGGCGTCATGCCGAGCCTTTGCTGCCCGGCATCGTCTGGTGCGATAGCGCCGACCAGGCCGCGGAAGGCGCCGACGTGCTCGTCGTCGTGACGGAGTGGAACGAGTACCGCGCGCTCGATCTCGAAGCGCTCAAGTCGCGCATGACCGGCAATACCATCGTCGATCTGCGGAACGTCTTCGATGCCGACGCCGTTCGCGACCTCGGGCTCAGCTATTCTGGCATTGGCCGTGGCCGCCTTGACGCTGCGAAGGGCGAAGCAAAAGCCGCCCCCGTTCAAACGGCGGTGCATTCCGTCGAAGCCGCAAAATAGATCCGTCCGGGGCGGAAAGACCCTTCGAAATCACGGATTGGCGATGCAATGGCGCCAACCATCCGTTTGAATTCCGTATAAATTTCTCATTTCCGCATTTTTCTCCTCTGTTTGGCGTCCGATGACGACCTCGCGCAAGCTTCGAGTAGGAAGCTCGCCCCCAAAGTTTGGGGGATTTTTTCAATCATGGCAGCCACGAAAGCCGCAGGGAGCGGCGTCGACCTAAATTTGGGTCAGCGCGACGCGGGCCTGGCCGTGGGCGTCATCGCCATCCTGATGATCCTGTTCCTGCCGCTTCCGGCGTTCATGATCGATCTTGGGCTGGCTTTGTCCATCGCGCTGTCGATCGTCATCTTGATGGTCGCGTTGTGGATACGCCGGCCGCTCGAATTTTCCGCTTTTCCGACCATCTTGCTGATCGCGACACTGCTCCGGCTGTCGCTCAACGTCGCGACGACACGCCTTATTCTGTCGAATGGCGCCGAGGGACCGAACGCCGCCGGCCACGTCATCGCCGGCTTCGCCCAGTTCGTCATGGGCGGCAATTTCGTCATTGGTATCATCGTCTTCATTATTCTCATCACCGTGAACTTCGTGGTCATCACGAAGGGCGCGACGCGTATCGCCGAGGTCGGCGCCCGCTTCACGCTCGACTCGTTGCCGGGCAAGCAGATGGCCGTCGACGCCGATCTCGCCGCCGGTTCGATCGACGAGAAGGAAGCCATTCGGCGCCGCCGGGAACTTGAAGAAGAAAGCCAATTCTTCGGCGCCATGGACGGCGCCTCGAAGTTCGTTCGCGGCGACGCCATCGCGGGGTTGATCATCACTGCGGTCAACATCTTCGGCGGGATCATCATCGGCGTTACACAACACGATCTGGCATTCGATACCGCAGCCAAGACATTTACGTTGCTATCGGTGGGCGACGGCCTTGTCACCCAGATGCCGGCGCTCATCGTCGCGCTCGCTGCGGGCCTTCTCGTGTCGAAGGGCGGTACGCAAGGCTCGACGGAAGGCATCATCGTCAGCCAGCTTGGCAATTATCCCCGCGCATTGATGGTGACAGGCGGCGTGATGTTGCTGCTGTCCATGGCGCCGGGCCTGCCCTGGTATGTGTTTGCCCCGATCGGCGGCGGCCTCGCGTTCATTAGCATGCGCGTCACTCGCCAGAGAGACGAAAGCGCGAAAGCTGCATCCAACGCACGATCCGAGAGCGAACTTCCGTCTGCCGAAGAGCAATCGCGTCAGTCCATCCGCGAACAGCTGAAGACGACGGAAATCGAGATCTGCTTCGGCAAGCAGATTTCTACCGTCCTGATGCGTACGACCAGCGATCTGCCTCTGCGCGTCGCCAAGATGCGGCGAAAGTTCGCCAAGCAGTACGGTTTCGTCGTTCCGGATATCAAGCTCGTCGAAGATCTTTCCGTTCCGCCGAAGAGTTATCAGATCAAGGTTCATGGAACGGTGATCGCGACTGCCGAACTTCGGCTCGGTGACGTGCTCGTCGTCGTCGGCGATGGCCCGAAGCCAGAGGCGCCGGGAGACGAGACACGCGAACCGGCATTCGGCATGAAGGCCTTGTGGATACCGGACATCTTCACGAACGCGCTGAAGCGCGATGGTTTCGTTCCGGTCGAAAACACATCCGTGCTCCTGACGCATGTTGCCGAAGTCATCCGCAACAGCTTGGCGCAGCTCTTCTCATATCGCGATCTTCGCGCGCTCCTCGAGCGGCTCGACCCCGAGTATCGCAAGCTGCTGGAAGAAATCTGCCCGGCGCAAATCTCGTACTCCGGCCTGCAGAGCGTCCTCAAAATGTTGCTCGCCGAGCGCATTTCGATCCGGAACCTGCATCTCATTCTCGAAGCCGTCGCGGAGATCGCACCGTTCTCGCGCAAGGCCGAGCAAATCTCCGAACATGTGCGCATGCGCCTCGCATCGCAGATTTGCGGCGATCTCAGCGAAGGCAACTATCTCAAGGTCGTGCGGCTTGGAAATCGCTGGGAGCTCGCCTTCCATCAGGCGCTCAAGCGCGATGCCAAGGGCGAAGTCGTCGAGTTCGACATCGAGCCGCGTCTCATTGAGCAGTTCGGAGGCGATCTCAGCCGAATGGTTCAGCCACTCATGGACGCCGGGCACCAATTCGTTCTCGTCACAGCCGCCGAGACGCGTCCCTACGTTCACACGGTTACGGAGCGCCTCTTCGGAACGCTGCCCGTCCTCTCTCATCTCGAAATCAGCCGCGGCGTCCAGATTCAGTCTCTCGGCTCCGTTTCATGACCGAGTTCACGCACGAAACCATTCTGGTTCCGTTTCTTGTCTTCTGTCGCGTCGGCGCATGCTTCATGCTGCTGCCCGGACTTTCGAGC
The DNA here is from genome assembly GCF_902712875.1 of Hyphomicrobium sp. ghe19. NCBI lineage: Bacteria > Pseudomonadati > Pseudomonadota > Alphaproteobacteria > Hyphomicrobiales > Hyphomicrobiaceae > Hyphomicrobium > Hyphomicrobium sp. ghe19. The sequence continues at coordinate 3,932,891 of NZ_LR743509.1, forward strand.
GAGCGCATTCCGGTGCAGCTTCGACTTTTCGTTGCCGTCGCCGTTTCTCTCGCGATTACGCCGCTCGTATACGATTCCGTTCGTCCGTCGACGGCGGAAACACCGAGCAATTTGCTCGCGCTGATCATGATCGAAACCTCGACCGGAATGCTTCTGGGATTTCTGGTGCGGGTTCTATTCATGGCACTCGAGTTCGTCGCGACTGCCATGGCGAACTTGGCCGGATACGGATCGGTTTTCTCTCGTTCAATCGACAATAACGACCCTTCTTCGCCATTTGCGTCTCTCGTAACGACACCCGCCGTCGTGCTTTTCTTCATCACCAATCAGCACATCAACGTCATTCGGATGCTGGAACGGTCATACGACGCGTTCAAAGTCGGGGTGGCGATTGCGGCGCCGCCAAATCTGCAGACGATCGTTGCGCAGGTCGGGATCGCCTTCAAGTTGACGCTGCAGCTAAGCGCTGCGCTCATTGTCTATTCTCTGACGGTCAATCTCGCGTTCGGCTTCCTGAACAAGATGGTGCCCCAGATACCGATTTATTTTGTATCGACACCGTTCGTCGTGCTCGGCGGTCTCTTTCTGCTGCTGCAGATCGACAAGTCGGCCATGGAGATTTTCTCCTCGCTGGTGACGCAGGCGATCCAGAATCTCGGCCAAAATGGCTAGATCATCGAAAAAAGTCAGTCGGCTCGTCGACGTCTTTCACGATCTCGAGACCACCGAGAGAGCCAGGGTCGGCGAATTGACCCGGCAAATCAGTGAGCTTCGGAGCTCGCAGGAAGACATCATCGCCACCCTCGCCAATCCATCCGCGGTTCACGAACCGTTTCTGGCGCTGATGTCGCGCAGCCTTGGAAACATTCAGCGGCGCCTTCAACGTCTCTCGAACGAACATGCGGCGGTGCTCGCCCGCTATGCCGCGGCTGCAGCCCGTACGCGTGCGGCGAATTCTTTGCTGGCTGACGTCCGAGCCGAGGAATCCCGCAAGTCCGAGCAGCGGGAACTCGAGGCTTTGCTCGAATTTCAGCAAGCTACGGCGGCGCAAGGCCGGGGTAAGTCTACTCGTTCATCGTGAGGCTTCATCCTCCGCATCCGAAACGAGCTATGCCTATCATTTCGCCCACAGCTGTCGCCGATCAGGCCATGTGGACCGCCCGACAGACAGTCCGGCCGGCGCCATCCGCCGACGTTCGGCCCGCCGACGCCGCCGCGCCGGAACAATCCGGCCAGACAGAGAAGAGCAAGTCCAAGGAAGCCGGCCAACAGTTCGAGGCAATGTATCTCCGGCAGATGCTGGAAGAGTGGATGCCGAAGGATTCGGAATCGCTCTTCGGCGATGGCACCGCGGGAACGGTATGGCGGGGAATGATGGTCGATACCTTGGCAACCACCCTGTCGAAATCGGGAACGATCGGCATCGCGCAAATGATCATCAAACCGGAACCTGACGGTTCCAGAGGAAAGTAAAATGAGCAGTGCGGCGGCGGAAGCAAAAGCCGGATCTCACCAACCTTCGTCCGCAGCCGTCACGCGCGCCGGCGCCGTTGTTCAAAGCGGCCTCCGGACGGTGATTCCTAGCCGCGCCATTTCGCACGATATCGAAGCCGCGCGCTCGCTTGTGATCCAGGTCATCCAGCGTATCGACAGTTGTCTCGACGAAGAAATCGCAGCTTTGGACAAATCGCCAGACTTCGATCTCAAGGTTTCAAACGATCGCAAGAGCCAAGGCCTTGTCGATCTCAGCCAGGCCATGCGACGGTTGAAGCCGGCCGACGTCGATGATGAACTCAATCAGCAACTTCAGGCATTCCGCGCCAAGCTCGCTGTCAATCTTCGCAAGATCTGCCTTCACCTCGATGCGGTCAAGGAAATCACCGCGATGCTGTCTCTCGCGATCCAGAGCGCGGAATCGGACGGCACCTATACTCGTCACATCGGACCGCAGCGGAGCCCGACGTGATCCGGCTGCTCGTCTTGTCATTCATCGCCTGTCTTTCAACGATCGGCGGCGTCTATGGCGCTGTTTCTTGGAAGTCCGGCGCGAAGACGGATGCGGCGAAGGACGCGGGTCCCAAGCTGCAGATGATGAAAACTCATATGGTCAGCGTGCCGATCCTGACGAATGGCGAAGTCATGGGTTATGTCGTGACGCGCCTGCAGTTCACGGCAGACTCCGAACTAGTAAAACTCAGCACGATCCAACCGGAAGTGTTCGTGGCCGACGAAGCGTTTCGGCAGATCTACGAGACCACGCCGAACGACATCAAGACCGGACGCAAACAGGCCATCAAAGATCTCGCGGCCAACATCGCGGCCGGAGCCAACAAGCGGCTCGGCCGGGATATGATCAAGGACATCATGATCGACAGTTGGACCTATCTCTCAAAAGCGGACATGATGAAAAACAATGAGCGCAATCGATAGTAACTTCGGCATCGATGCCGTTTTCCGTCAAACAGCCGCCGAGCTCAAGCTGCGGCTCGCGCGCGACGCCGGGCCTTCCGGCGAGCCGGTGACTGCGCGGCAGCGCGGCGGAATGGCTGCCTTCGCGATATTTGCCGGCCTTGGATTTTTATCGGTTCTGATCTTCGCGATCGGCTATTCGGCGCTGTTGTCCGATGAGCCCGAGATCTGGATTCATCGTCTGATGGCGCTTGCAGTCATGCAAAGCATCCTGATTGCGGCGGTGACGATGAAGCTCGCTCCGATCATCGAGCGCCGCGGGTCAATGATCCGCATTGGACAGCAACTCAATTTCTGGCAAGCACCTGCCATCGACGCACGCAAGGCTGCGCTGCCTGCCGCAACGGTTCCACCGCCGCTGCCTGAGCCGCGAAAGCCCGTTGTTGGCGGAAAGCTCGCTGGCCGCGAATTTCTCGAATATGACGATGGATCGATCGAGATCGACACGCTAATCGGGCGACGGCGCTTCGCGTCGCTTGCAGCGGCACGTGAATTCGTCGGATCCTAAGCGCAGGTCAGCCCGTCATAGGCCAATTGCCGAAATCATCGAACTCGCCCGTCTCTTCGTTGGACGGGTCGCTGTCGGCCTGCCGCCCGGTCAGCCGATCAGAAAGATCGGCGAGTTTTACGGCTTGAGCGGCATCGGCGATGTCGACCTTCCAATCGCGAGACGAGTTTTTCGAAACGCCAGCGAGAAAGTCGGCAACCGCACCGAGATTCTGGCAGAGCCGATCGAGACTTTGAAGCTCGTAAAGGGATTGCGAGCCGCCGAACGCTCCGGCCACGACGAGGTTGCTGATAAGATCCTGAAGATCACTGGCGGTATCCGACAGCATCCGAACTTCTTCAGAGACCGTCGTCAATATCTCCGGTACGGGAACGCCTGTTCGCTGCGAACCATCGTGTTGTCGATTGCCGTCGTTCATCTCGTCCAGGCCCCCAAAGAAACGATCAGAAAAGTTCGAGTTCGCCGGCGTTGACGTCGACAGTTGCGACGGGCATCTGCACTGGCCTTTCGATTTGTGCAGGACCCGCAAGCAAAATTTGCCGCGCACGTCCTGAAACCGGCCAATACTGAATGCGCCGGCCCTGCAAACCGCCAGTGCTGCCACCGACGAAGGAAATACCTTCCGCTTTAAGAAAGCGTTGCGCGAATTCCGCGTTGTGCTTCCCGATGTCGGAGTGAGAACGAACGGTGCGAGCGCCTCCGAACAACTTCGCCTCCAGCCGATCGCGCCGGCCACCAGCCTTCAACAGGCCGTTGACGAGCATTTCCATCAGATGGACGCCCATGCGTTCGTCCGCCGCCGTTGTGGAGCCGAGTTTGCCGGGCAGAAGAAAGTGATTGATGCCGCCCACTCCAGCAAGCGGATCGCGAATGCACGCAGCAATGCAAGACCCGAGGATCGTCGTCACCATGACATCCCGGTCGCTGGTGACGAAGAACTCGCCTTGAATTATGTGGACGCGATTTTCCGTCTTCACGGCGGACGTCATGTCAACTTACCGACAACAGCCTCAATGCACGTTTTGAGCTGTGGCACAGCGAACGGCTTAGCGAGGAAGTTATTCAGTCCCCACTTCTTGCCTTCGTCGATAAGAGCTTTGTCGCCCTTACCCGTCACCAGGATGAAGCCGACTTTGCTTGTCGGCGCATGCTGTCGCAGCGCACGCAAAAGCTGAATGCCGTCAATCTTTGGCATGTTGTAGTCCGAGATGACGAGATGGCAGGGCGCCGTCATCATCATCTTCAAACCCTCTTCGCCGTCTTTGGCGACTTTGAAGTTCTTCAACCCAATCTGATCAAGACCGTCGGTCAGAAGCGCCCGGCTGACGGACGTGTCATCAACGACCAGAATCTGCAATTGCTGCATTGAGGGCATGGTATTTCGCCTCCTAGTGTTTCTTCTTCATTGACGTTTCTGCAATTATCGCTGCCGCAAGGCGGTCGAGGGGCAGCTGATTTTCAACGGCACCGACTTCGAATGCGACTTTCGGCATTCCATAGACGATGCAGCTGGATTCGTTTTGGCCGAATGTTTTCGCGCCGGCCTGACGCATGGCGAGCAGGCCCGCGGCGCCGTCTTTTCCCATGCCGGTTAGAATGACGCCGACCGCGTTCCCCTTGCAAGAGCGCGCCACGGAGTTGAAGAGCACGTCCACCGACGGACAATGCCCGCTGACACGTTCACCAGCCTTCAAACGGCAACGAAGATCCGGCGTTATTTCGAGGTGGTGCGATCCTCCCGGTGCGAGAAAGACGTTTCCCGGCAGTAGCTTTGCGCGGTCCGTCGCCTCCTGAACCTTCGGCGCGCAGAGCCTATCGAGACGGTCAGCAAAGCTGTGCGTGAACGTCGGCGGCATATGCTGAGTTATGACCGTCGGCGGACAATTCTCGGGAAATCCGGACAGCAGTTCCAGAAGAGCTTCAACGCCGCCTGTCGATGCGCCGATGGCAACGACGCGGCCGTCAGACACGTACGACGCATGTGTCGATTGGATGCCTCTTGCCTGCCGATGGCCCTCTTCTGTTCTGACCAGAGGCTTCACGCGGGCCGACGCTGCGATCTTGACCTTGTATGGCAGCTCTTCGAAGCTGTGTTCATTTCCCGGTCGCGGCTTTTCTATGCAGTCGATCGCGCCCATCTCGAGAGCCTGAAGGGTTTCCTCGGCACCCCGTTTCGTCAGGGTCGACACCATGATGACCGGCATGGGACGCAGCCGCATGATCTTTTCGAGAAATTCCAGGCCGCTCATATTCGGCATCTCGACGTCGAGCGTGACGACATCGGGGTTGAGCGCCTTGATGGCCTGACGCGCCTGAAGCGGATCCTCGGCCTCGCCTACAACGACGATATCAGGATCCTTTGTCAGCGCCGAGGCGATCAGCCCGCGCATGGTGGACGAATCGTCGACCACCAGGACTTTGACTTTTTTCATGATGGTTTACCGCCCCTCCTGCGATAGCTCGTGATGCCGTCGCTGGACAACAATGCGGCTGCGGGTCCGGACATGCGTTCGGAATGTCCAATGTAAAGCGCGCCATCATCGCGCAGCAGACGCGCCAAGCGGCTCCAAATCATGCTTTGCGTATCGCGGTCGAAATAAATGACGACGTTCCTGCAGAATATCGCGTCGAACGGGCCTTGGAACGGCCAAGTCCCCATCAAATTGAGCTCACGAAACGAAACGAGAGAGCGTGCCTCGTCGGCGATTTGCAGCGTCGTGCCGCGGTTGTCACTGGGCACAGGCTCGAACCATTTGGAGCGCAGATCAGGCGGTACATCACGCACCTCTTCCTTCTGATATTGCCCCTTCTTCCCATGCGCGACGACGTGAGGATTGAGATCAGTTGCAAGGATGCGGACGTCGAGCGAGGCGGCATTGGGGATGACGGAGAGAACCGTCAGCGCCATGGAATATGGCTCCTGTCCGGTGGAGCACGCGGCCGACCAAAGCCTGACGCGATCCCCCCGGCGTGCGTTCTCAGCAAGAGGCTCGATGATCTTGGTGCGCAAATGCTCGAAGTGGTGAGACTCGCGGAAGAAGCGCGTCACATTCGTGGTCAGCGCAGCGATCATGCTGCCGCGCTCGTCTGCATCGGAACGTACCGTCGCGCAGTAATCCGTAAACGTCGCGATCCCTCGCGCCCGCAAACGCTTCGCAAGCCGCGAATATACGAGGGTCGCCTTCGATTGAGGCAAGTCAATCCCGGCTTCCGCCTTCGCGATGTCTGCGATCTCGCGGAAATTCGCGGCCGAAAACGCGAACTCACCTGTTACGAAAGCTCCGGAATCGCTCGACGAAGACCTCTCCAATGCGGATGTCATGCGGCCGCCTTGGCGCTTATCGGCAGCACGCTTTCCAACGTGACGATGCTGATCATACGGCCTTCGACGGCATAGACGCCTTTGACAAAGGTTTTTGCCAGATCGGAGGCGACGTCCGGTGTCGGCTGCATGGAAGCTTCGGACGTGGTCAGGATGTCCGAAACTGCATCCACCAGCAGGCCTACGACCTGCTGATAGACCTGCACGACGATAATAACGCTTCTCGCTGTCGGCTCGGTGAGGCCGAGACCGAACCGCATGGCGAGATCGACGATCGGAAGAACGGCGCCGCGCAGGTTGATTACGCCACGTACGTAAGCGGGGGCGTGCGGCAACGGCGTTGCGGGCGTCCAACCGCGGATTTCGCGAACACCCATGATGTCGATGCAAAATTCCTGCGCTCCCACACGGAATGCGACGAATTCACGGTTCGCAGAGTTGGCTGACAAGCCGACGTCTTGCATGATCATTATCCTCCAGTTCCATAGTGTACGTCGCCGCCAAGCTGCTCTTCGAACGAGCCCGTGACCAAAGCGTCGACGTCGAGAATGAGTGCTACGCGGCCATCGCCGAGAATCGTGGCGGCCGCAATTCCGGCAACTGTGCCGTAGTTCGCTTCAAGACTTTTTATGACCACCTGGCGCTGATCCTGGATCGAGTCGACCAACAGAGCATTACGCGCGCCGCCGCCAGTCTCGACCAGTATCGCCACACTGCGTTCCGGATCCGCCGGCGTGTCGCGGAAGCCCATCTGCGTGCCGACGTCAATGAGCGGTACGAAGGTATTGCGGATGGCCATGACCCGACCGTCTGCGCCGATGCCGTGAATCTCGCCCTTCTTCGGCTTCAACGTTTCGACAATCGCCGTCAACGGCACAACGAGCGTCTGACCTGCGACCGACACGGCCATACCGTCGAGCACGGCAAGCGTCAGCGGCAAGCTCATCGAGAACGTCGAGCCCAGTCCCGGACGCGACGAGATCGATATGCGGCCGCCGAGGGCCAATATCGAGCGCTTGACGACGTCCATGCCTACGCCGCGGCCCGAGATGTTCGAGATGGTGGCGGCTGTCGAGAAGCCGGGCAGGAAAAGGAGATTGTCGATGTCGCTATCGGAGAGCTGCGCGTCGGGCGAGATAAGGCCCTTCTTGATTGCGGATGCGCGGACCTTCGGCCGATTGATGCCGGCGCCATCATCCGAAATCTCGATGACGATACGCCCCGAACGATGAGCCGCGCTCAAACGGACGTTCCCTTCGGGCGACTTCCCGGCCGCGATGCGCTCTTCCGGTGATTCGATACCGTGATCGACCGCGTTGCGAATCATGTGCGTCAGCGGCTCTGCCAGACGCTCCACAACGGTTTTGTCGACCTCTGTCGCTTCACCGTCAGTTTTGAGGCGAACTTGCTTGCCCGTCGCGTCCGCCAGCTCGCGCACGATGCGCGACATGCGCTGAAAGAGAGGCTTCACAGGCTGAGCGCGGATCGCCATCACGCTTTCCTGAATCTCGCGCGTCAGCTGCTCGAGTTCTTCAAGGCCGATAATAACCGAAGAAGAACCAGCGAAATTCGCTTCGATCACGCGCTGAGACAGCATCGCCTGATTGATCACAAGCTCGCCGACGAGATTGATCAGCCGGTCAACACGATCAAACTCGACGCGGATGGTCGTCTGCGTTTGCACGGCGACGGTCTTCGACGCCTCGGCCATTTGTGTTGGCGCCGCCGACGTCTCGCTCGCGATCACTTCGGTCGGCGCGGGGCTAGGTTGCAGTGGTTCTTCTGCATTCGCTTCGGTGGCGGCCTCTTGGGGTTCTGCCACAGATGCGCCACCGAGTGCCTGCGCCAACAGCGCAGCAATCGCTGCGTCCGAAACTTCGGGCTGACCATCGGTTTCGATGCGGATGTCGGCTTCTCCGTCGACGAATTCGAACACTTCGCGAACGGCCTCGATCGGCGCCTCAGATGAGAGCTTTACGTTCCACGAGAGATATGCGCCGTTGGGATCGATCGCATCGAGACCGGGCACTTCGGAAATATCGCAGCCGACTTGTGCATTACCCAAGCGAGAAAGCTCTCGGATGACCAAAACGGCTTCGTTGCCGTTGGCGTAGAGCTCCGGGCGAGGCGCAAAGCCGACACGATATTCATGCACGGGCGCAACGGGCGCTTCGGGTGCCATATCGGGAAGACCGAAATCTAAGACCATCGGCTGGAAGTCGATGGCTTCCTCGACTTCTTCCTCGCCTTCGACGGTCGTGAGCGCCTTGACGTCTGCGGCGACCGCCGCGTAGCTCGACTCGTCGATTTCCGTACCGTCACGAGATGCTGCCACTAGATCGGCTAGTACGTCGGCGGCGCGAAGCATCGCTTTCATCACGTCGGCCGACGGGTGAAGCTTGCCGCTTCGAACGTAATCCAGCGCCGTCTCGAACGTATGTGCGAATTGCACGAGCGCCGTCAGCTTAAACGCGCCCGCGCCTCCTTTAATCGAATGCACCGCGCGGAAGACGGCATTGACCGTTTCAGAATCGGCGTTGCCTTCGTCCATCGCAAGCAGGCCGAGTTCCATTTCCGAGAGCTGCTCTTCGCACTCCTGGAAGAACGTCTGGCGGATTGCGGCCATCGTATCGACGGTCATCGTTTATGCTCTTTTTTTTCGGTTTAGGCAGCGACGCGGCGGATGGCGGCGATAAGCTTCGTCGGTTCGAACGGCTTCACGATCCAGCCCGTCGCACCAGCTTCCTTCGCGCGCGTTTTCTTCGCGGCATCGCTCTCGGTGGTGAGAACAAGAATCGGTACCCTGCGGAAGCGGCTGTCTTTCCGCACGGCCTCGATAAGTCCGAAGCCATCCATCTTCGGCATGTTGATGTCGGTTACGATAACGTCCGGCATGGATGTCTGAAGCACCTCCAGACCATGTACGCCGTCAACCGCTTGCACAACATTGAAGCCCGCTTCTGCTAGTGCCATTTTCAGCATGTCGCGCATCGTCCGGGAATCGTCGACGGTTAGTATCGTCTGCGTCATGGGGAAAATCCTTCGAGAAGAAATTGGTCGCCTGACAATCCAACTAGCGCGATCGTGTCGAGAAGGGCGGAGCTAGGATTTGTCACCGCGTAGCTCTGACCATCAGCGCGCCAGGTGTGTGCAGCAGCTATCAAAACCTGCAACGTCTGCACGCCGACCCGGCTCACCTGACCCGCATCAACGACCAGCGGAGCGCCACGACGGGCGACCAGCAGATCCTTGATGGCGGCAGCCGATGAAGAGTCGCACGAATCCGGAAGGACGAGTTTGGCGTCTTCAACAGGACTTGGCATTTCGGCGGCCGCTTCCGTAAATGGCGTGGCCTCCTCACTATCCTTGCGGGGCGACTTTGCAGTCTTACGCGGCACGCTCTTCGTACGGGGACCGTTGGCGCCCACTTTCGCTTTAGCGCGCGCCATTAAAATTCCTCCCAGCCGGCGTCAGAGGAGGCCACATTGCGCCGGCCCATGCCGCCGCCAGCGGCAACCTTCGACTTTGCCGGCGCGCGCTGCGGCCGGGGAGCCGACTTCGGCTGTTCGCGCCGTGTGGACATTTCGATGACCGTATCGTCGCCTGTGTTGAAGCGGCTGACGAGGCGGACGAGTTCTTCGGTCTGTTGAGCGAGCGTTTGCGTTGCAGCCGTTGCTTCCTCGACCATCGCGGCGTTCTGCTGCGTGACCTGATCCATCTCGTTGACGGCCGTGTTGACCTGCTCAAGTCCGTGCGCCTGTTCGTTGGCGCTGGTCGCGATGTCGGTGACGATGGTGTTGATTTCCGCGACCTGGGTCACGATACGAGTCAACGCCAAGCCGGTCTCGCCGACGAGCTGCACACCCTGGGCGACCTGTCCGGTCGAAGCAGAAATGAGACCTTTGATCTCCTTTGCCGCCTCGGCAGAACGCTGCGCCAGTGCTCGCACTTCCGATGCCACGACTGCGAAGCCTCGGCCAGCGTCGCCTGCGCGAGCGGCTTCGACGCCGGCATTCAACGCGAGAAGGTTCGTCTGGAACGCAATCTCGTCAATGACGCCGATGATCTGGCTGATCTGCTTCGACGAACTCTCGATGCCGTTCATTGCCGAAATCGCTTTGCGAACGATCTCGCCGCTCTTCTCGGCGTCTGCCTTGGCAACTGAAACCGTTTCGCGGGCATGGGTCGCGCCACGAGCCGTCTTGTTGACGGTATCCGTGATCTCCTTAACGGCAGCTGCCGTCTGCTCAAGACTTGCGGCCTGGTTTTCCGTGCGCCGCGAAAGATCGTCGGAGGCTTGCGAAATCTCCTCGGTGCCCAGCTTGATGCTGGCGGCACCTTTTTTCACGAGCTCGATCGTGCTTCTCAGCTGCGAAGCCGCAGAATTGAAGTCCGTCTTGAGCTTCAAGAACTCCGGAGCGATTTCAGCGTATACCGAGGTCTCGAGGTTTCCTTGCGCGAGTTCCGACAGAGAGGTTCCGAGCGACTGGACGACGACATTGATCTGGCCCTCGGCCTCGATCTTCGCGGCCTGCGCGGCATCGAGCTGACCCATCATCAGGTTCATCTGGCTGATGATAGCTTCGTACTCCGGGATGACCTTCTCGGTAATCCGATGCGTGAAGTCGCCGCTCGCTATCCGTTCGGCCGCGCCGGTGAACGCGTCCATGAAGCGCTCGTGCTCCTTCGCATAGTGCTCGCTCTGCTCCTGCTGCTGTTTGGCAGCATCGACGGCGGCGTCGGTCATCGCCTTATTTTCGATGACGGCTTCCTTGAAGCGCGCGAGCGCACTCGCGATCATGCCGTTTTCGTTGCTGTCAGAGAGATACGGGACTTCGACGCTCAAGTCCTTATGGCTGATTTGGTCCATCGCGCGGACGAGGCTCGTGAGCCGCAGCGAAATGCCCTTTGCGATGAGACCGACCAAGACAACAGCAGCGACGGTCGCAGCGATCAACAGCGCAAGCGTCCGGTATAGAGAGGATCGTGCAGCATCCGCATGATCTCTTGCGAGTCGGTCGAAGAGATCGCTGATTTGGCCAGCCGACGTGGCGACGAGGTTATTGGCGTCGCTCACTGATGCGATAACGTCGCTGCCAATCGCCGCTCGCCGATAGTCAGCCGCTTTGATCTTCGCAGCAATTTGATCGAGCGTCGTGAGAAGCCTCATGTTCGTGTCGCCGAGCGCGCTCTTCGATTCGCCGGAGACATCCTCGCTCATAAGCTTATTCAGCGAGCTCCGGAATTTCTCCGTCGTTCGTCTTAATACGGCGTAATTGATCGCAAGCTTGACCTGGTCGTCCGCGGGGCCTGCGGTATCAAGCGTGGATTTGAGATCGATGAGCGCCTGCTTCACTCCAGACAAGCGCTGCACAATCAAATCCTGCGCGTGGAAAGTGGCGGCCGACGCATCGGCGGCCAGACCCGATGAACTCGCTATCTGATCCAAAAGCTCGACGCCGAGACGTACTCGCTCGTCCGTCGACCGGGCATTCTCGAAGGCGTTTACGCTCGGCTGAACGCCGAGGCTTTGTGAAATGTTAGAGAGCTTGGCGAGTTCGCCGTCGCCCGACCTTGCCATTTCATCGGCGGCCATCTTGGTCCAGACGGCGGATGCCAATCGGCCTCCATCGATTTCGCGATCAAGCTTGCTTATCTGCTGGAGCTGGTGATCCGCATAGATATACAGCTGGATCAGCGAAGGAATTAAGAACACCGCAGATATCAGGGCAAGCCGGCGCGGCATCGACCATTTACTATTGATATATCCTATGACCATAGCTGAACCTGTTTCCTCGGAGCGTTGATCTTGTTTCTAGCGCTTATTGTGCGGTGCGATTCGGCCTCGGAGCAGGCGTTCGCAATGCTGTTGATGAATTTGGGTTGCAGAGACTCTCAAAAATCGGGGAGCTGACGCGAGCAATCGCCCCGAAAGCAGCGTAGGCTGCGTCGGTGGAAATGATCGGCGATCGTTGAATCTTTCGCGACAGACGAAAGAAGCGGCCGCGAATTATCGTGCCCCATCGGTAGTTCCTGCTTTTTCTAAAAGCCTGGAACATGTCGGATCTTGTTGCCGACTCAGCTGCGCGGCGTCATGCCTATGATTTACTAATCAAGCAGCTGTGCACAAGAATTAGTCCGAAAAACTATCGAATTGGTTTACGAAACGAACGCCGTTACGTTTTTATTTGAAACGATGCTGCATCCATTATTAAAAAGCGCGCAACTCGTTTTCCGCGTGATTCAGACGTTAATTTCTATTCATCATTGAGAGACGGCGGAATTTTGCGACGCAATTCGGCTATTTTCTCACCCACGAAAGGCGCCGCGGGGGCTTTATATAGCTCAGACCGGCTATCGCATCATCAACGCGAATGAGCCTGCATTTCACGATTAAATCGTCTCCTGGGATCTCTAAATAGAATTCGCCAATCAGGCGCTCAGGCTCGGGGAGCTTAATTTTTGCTCCTCCGTCCGACAAATCCAGGACTGTTCCGGAAAGCCTTTGCCCATCGTCAAGTTCGATAACGGCGGCTTTAAAGACCGGCCGCCGGCCAAATTTGCGCTGATCTCGCGGACGTTCTATTGCCAAAGTTCTTCTCGGTATTTCTAATCTGTTAATTACCCTGCTCCAACAGCCGTACATCAGTGTGGGAAAACAAACCCGTAATAAGGTGGGTATAATTGTGCGGTTCCTGATCTCAGCCGGCGGATTCCGCGAGTGCCCTACACATAATTCATCCGTTGGCGGATGGTGTCAGCTCTACACGATTCGCCGACTGATCGAGCTAATCTCGCCTTAATACATTACGTTTAATTGTTGGAATGGTGGGCCGTTACCGACGCCAGGCGGGGACGGAGTCATGGTGCGAACCTAGATTGCCAAAGAAGGTTTAGAATACGGAATTGCCGTTAAGGGCTGCCTCTCGGTCGAGGGCTATCCGAAGGGATCAAACGACCGGCCATAAAAGCGGGGCGGAACAATGCGAGGCTCATCGGTTAAAGGCGCCATGGCTTTCAATCTCGACGGATTTGCCTATAGTGCGCCAGTCGCAAAAAAGGGTCGCAAAAAGGATGCGACCAGTCCGTATGTCAGCACCAGCTCGGACGCTAAGGCCTTCGTGTCCGCCCTTGATCAGGTGGGTATCGTTTCTATCACGGATCCTGAGGGCCGCATCGTTCATGCGAACAGCGAATTCTTGCGCATCAGCGGCTACGGCATTGGTGAAGTCACCGGCAAAGACCATTCGATCCTGAATTCCGGGTACCACCCGAAGAAATTCTGGGATGATGCCTATGGAAAACTTCGCAAAGGTGAGACATGGCGCGCCCCCGTGAAAAATCGGGCGAAAGACGGATCGTTTTATTGGGTCGATTCGATCATCGTTCCGCTCAAGGGCAGGGATCGCCAGAGCAAGGGCTTCCTGTCGTTTCAGATCGACATCACGACTGCCGTCACTCTTCACATGGCGCTCCAGGACCGCAACGCCCTGCTGCAGGCCGTAGTGGACAGCTTCCCCGGCGGCCTCACGGTCTTCGACCGCGACCTTCGCCTAATTCTCTGCAACAGAAAGCAGCGGGAGTTGCTCGAATATCCCGATTCTCTCTTCGAGAACTCTCCTCCAACGCTCGAGGAGCTTTACCGCTTCAACGCCAATCGCGGAGAATACGGGCCGGGGGATGCAGAAGAACAGGTGCTCACCCGTCTCGAACGCGCGCGCAAGGGCGAGACACATATCTTCGAGCGGCAACGGCCCAACGGAACCTACCTCGAGATTCGCGGCACGGCATTACCCGGCGGCGGATTCGTGACTGCCCACCTCGATGTGACAGAGCGGAAGCGGTATCAGGAAACCATCGGGCGGCTTGCGCACCAAGATGTTCTGACGGGCCTACCAAACCGTGCCCTTTTTCAGGAACGCATTCGAGTCGGTCTAAAGCAGGTACAGAACGGCTCGTCCTTGGCGCTTCATTGTCTGGACCTCGATCGGTTCAAGTCCGTAAACGACACGCTTGGTCATCCTGTCGGAGATTCTCTGTTGATCGCCGTGGCCGAAAGGCTTCGAGCCGAGATCAGAGAAACCGATACCGTAGCCAGGCTCGGCGGCGATGAATTCGCAATCATTCAAATGGCCCCTCGATCCATCGAGGAAATCGAGGCTCTTGCAAAGCGGATCATCGGCGCCTTCGCCGAGCCATTCGTTCTCGAAGAGAATACGGTATCAATCGGAACAAGCATCGGGATCGCCGTTGCTCCGTCAGACGGCATCGAAGTCGGCCAGCTGATGATGAATGCGGACATGGCTCTTTACCGGACCAAATCGCTCGGCAGAGGCACGTTCGGTTTCTACGAACACTCAATGCATGAGCGGTTGCAGACGCGGCACCAAATCATCATGGGGCTGCGCGAGGCCATCGCGAACAGCAAATTCGAGCTTCACTATCAGCCGATCGTGAATGTCAAAACGCGCAAGATCGTGGGCTGCGAAGCATTGATACGCTGGTCGCATCCGGTGAGGGGGCTCATTCCGGCCTCCGAATTCATTCCGATCGCCGAAGAATGCGGGTTGATCGGTCAGATCGGCGATTGGGTGCTGAAAACGGCATGCGCCGAGGCGAGCCTCTGGCCTGACGACATCTGGGTCGCGGTCAATATTTCCCCTGCTCAATTCCGCGGTCAGGATCTCGTAGAAAAGGTTACGAACGCATGCAGAGGGCTTCCTCTCTCGCGGCTCATCCTCGAGATTACAGAGACGCTCCTCATGAAAGATCGGGACGTTGCGTCGGACACGCTCGAGCGTCTGCGCAAAATGGGTGTCCGATTTGCCATCGATGATTTCGGGACGGGCTTCTCTTCACTCAGCTATCTGCAGAGCTTTCCGTTCGATAAAATCAAAATCGATCGCTCGTTCGTCTCTGCCGTCGCGAACATCAAGCGCTCGGCAACGCTGCGGCGATCCATCATCCAGCTCGGCTACAATCTCGGCATGACCAGCGTCGGCGAAGGCGTCGAAACCGAACAACAGCTCGATCGTTTGCGCGCGGAAGGGTGCGTAGAGGCGCAAGGCTTTCTCTTTTCCCGGGCGGTGCCCGCTGCAAAGCTTCGGACGCTGTTCTCCAAACCTCTCTGAAGACCTCTGTGCTCTATGCGTCCAACCACTTCGATATCAACCGAGAGAACTGACCTGTGCTGAGGGCGCTGCTAAAGATTTCGGAACCACGGCGGTCGCCGTTACCGCATACGCGGATTTCCGACGAACCGGACGAAGGCAACGCGCTTTTCGAAGCGCTCATCTGTGAATTTCATTGGACGGCACTGCAGATCGGGGGCATCGCGGCTTGCATGAATGCAGCGCTTGCTCTCGGACGCACTTGGACTCTTCGATCGTGCAGCAACCTAGTTCCCGTCGAGCCGCCAATTATCAACGTCGCGCTCCGGGCGTGGCAGGAGATCGGGATCTCCGGAGAGCTCGCCGCTTCGATCAGCAAGATCTATTTCGATTTGTTGGACGCCAAGAAGCTCGCGATGCCGCTGATAGACCGGGCCGGCGCCTTTACAGGCTCGGGCGTATCGCTCGCGAAGCTCGAGCAAATCACCGCTCTGTGGCGGAAGCTGGCGGAAGATTGCAAAATTGCTGTGCGCCGACTTGAACCTGAGACACGCTGGCGCTTCAACGGCGTCTATACCGGAAACGCGCTCATTCTCGGCAAATTCTTGCAGGAATCGCAGTCAGGCTCGTACAGTTGCGTCAATCAATTCGGGGAAGCCGCAATTCCCGTTTTGCCACAACGCCGAAAGACGCCGCGATACGTTCTGCTGCAGCCATGCAAGATCAGCGACAAAGGTGGCAGCTCCATTGCCTTTGCGCGCGATATCTCAAAGAGCGGCATCGGCCTGGATTGCGAGCGGGATCTCGCTTTGAAGGAGCGGGTTCTCATCGAACTTCGCAACGGCCAAAAGATGAAGGGGACCGTCGTCTGGTCTCGTAACAAGCGGGTCAGCGTGCAATTCGACGAACCGTTGACCGACGGCGATCCATTGATAGCGCGTTGAACGTTGTGGGCTGGGCGCTCTATTCGTCGGCGGCAATACGATTGCGGCCGGCCGCCTTTGCTTCGTAAAGCTTGGAGTCGGCGCGATCCAAGAGAGCGTAGCAATCCTCGCCAGGGCGTAATTCTGCTACGCCGAAGGACGCTGTGACCTTGCCGATCGGCTGCCCCGTTCGGTGGTGCATCCATTTCTTGCTTTCGAGCTCCCCCCGGATCTGTTCACCGAGGTTCTTCGCACCTTCAAGTCTGGTTTGCGGCAAAAGAATAATGAACTCTTCTCCACCGTAGCGAGCGGCCGTATCGCGGCCCTTGATGTTTTTCGAAAGAAGCTCGGCGAACCGCCTCAATATCTCGTCACCCACGGCATGCCCGAACGAATCGTTGATCCTCTTGAAATGATCGACATCGGCCATGATCAAGGAGAGTGAACCCTTCGTTTCAACGGCGGTGCCAACCTCTTTTGGAAGGTGTATCTCCAGCCAATGCCGGTTCTTCAGCGATGTGACAGCATCAAGCATTCCCAATTTGTGGCTATCGCTGAGGCTAACTCTCAACTTTTCAATTTGCTGTTGCGAGTGCTGTAAGCGCGTATTGAGTTCACGCACTTCATTCTGAACTTTCTTGTTCTCGCTGATCAGCATCTGGATTATCGACCGGACGCGTTCGGGCGATGTCGATGCCACGAGCGTGTTGCTGACCTTCGTCAGGGAGTCGGAATGCGTTCCACTCAGCTCGAGATGCTCCTTCAGCAGGCGCATTACAGAAAAGACTTCGTCGTCCAGTTCCTGTCCGACCTTCTCGAGACGCTCCGACAACCGCTCGTCAATTTCCTTGTCTGCAGAAAATCCCCCGCGGAAAAACTGCACAGCTCCCCAAGCGAATGACATGCATCCCGCTGCGACAATTCCAAACAATAAAGCAAGAGCAAACGGATGAGAACCAAGTCGCACGATGCGGCCGCGCGAATCCACTTCGGCAATTTGCCAAGAAACGTCCGACCAGCTCGATATCGCAGAAATTTCGATCTGCGAGTGCATCAGCAGATGCCAAAGCAAAAAGGTCGAACATATTGCAGCGACACTGCCCAACATGATGATGGCGGAGGATGGCAATTGTTTAAGTGCGGATGCGCTCATAATCTTGCTCAGCTCTAAAGTGGCGAAGGAGTTGGCCTCGCTGAAAAGAACATCTGCCTGAGACATATTGCACATTCGGTTTCCGAGCGGAAACCTTGGGCAGATTTAGTGACCGCCAGCATGGCGACGGATAATTCTCTGTTGCCGCCAAGCGAGGATGCCTAACGACGCTCCGCCAATGGAACGCTTGACTCAGCCTACGGACCATGAGTCGCCAACAGGCGCAATACTCTTATTGATGATTTATGTGGTTACACAAATAGCTGGCGTTTGCAAAACGCATTTAATAGTCATCTGGCGCACGCCGGTCACTTAAAGCCGAGCGCGATTCGCAAATATAGTTGCTCAGTGAACACCTTCAGCAGGTTACCACTATAGCTACCGGTCAGCAGCAGGATCAGAAATCCCGCGATGATTTTCGGCACGAAGGTCAGCGTCATTTCTTGAATTTGGGTCAGCGCCTGAATGAACGCGACACCTACGCCGATGACCATAGCAGAGCCGACGACGGGCCCTGCCAATACAATCGTCAGCCAGATCGCTTGTTGGACGATTTGAAGCGCATCACCTTCCGTCATGTCATAGGGTAACCTATCGTTACTCCGGCAGAGATCGGCACCTCCTTGCCGCTGGTCAGGATCGCTGTGGATCCAGAAGAATCGATCCGAACGGATTGAATCACACCTGCCGTGCCATCCGGCGCCTTCAGCGTCAGCCCAATCATGGTGCTGGCCTGCGAGATGTTCGAGTTCACGAGGAGCTGATCAAGCTTGGAGTTCGTGTTGATGGCTTGCTCAACGCTCGAAAACTGAGCGATCTGCGACATGTACTGCGTCGAGTCCGTTGGATTCAGGGGGTCCTGATTCTTCAGCTGGGCGATCATCAGCTTCAAGAAATCGTTGTAGTTGAGCGTGTTTGACTTTGCTGCCGCCTGGGTGGCGGTTTGACCGCCTGTGCCGCTGGTCGACGGAACCGTTGTCATGCGACCTCCTTGCTCTGTTCCTCAGTGTTCATTCCGGCCGCCTCTTGCGGAAGCAGCGATCTGACTTTCTTCAAAGCTTCGAACGGGCGATCGTTATCGAGCAAATCCGCGGTGTCGAGCAGACCCTGCCTGAGAATTCTATCGCTGATACTGCCGAGCAGATTGGCAACGGATTCCCGTGCCATCGTTCGCGCCTTCATGTGCAATGAGGGGTCGATCAGCATCATCTGGATCATGAAATACAATTGCTTGAACGGCGTTGTCGTATCCTCGGGCTTCATGACATGCTGCTCGAGAAGGAAAATAACGTCATTCATGAGCTCGATGCTGACCTTCCGGTCGACGCGCAAGACTCCGCCGTTGACAAAGAGCCGCTCACCGGCACGCAGCGTAATTTTCAAGCCGCCCGCCATCACAACCCTTCCGCGATGACATTCGAGACGTCGATCAGCCCGGCAAAATTCCGCGAGTTGCCTTTGCTGATCGCATCGGCTTCCTTGAGCATCCAAATGCCGATCGAGATGAGACCCGCCCGGACTTCATCCGGCAGCCCATTTTCGGGCTTGGCGAGATCATCGAGAAAAAAGCTCCAAAGCCGATTGAGGAAGAAAATTGCATCGATCGCTTCACGCGACTGCGGTCCGGCTTTTTCTGCGGTCTTCAGGAGTGCAACCGACTGCTCGATAGCCAGTCGCTCGTTCTCCCGTTGCCGGCTGCCGGATTCACTCAACGTCTCTTCGTATGAGAACTTGTACATCTTCTGCCTTCCGGAAGCCTGATATTAGATGCCGCTTAAGCTCACTTGAGATAATCCATGATGGTGAGATTATTCAGCTTGTTGGTGATCGAGTACGCCGCCTGAAGCGCAGTCGAAATATCTGCAAGCTGCGTCGTGACCGTGGCCGGATCGATTTGCTCAAGGTTGTTGATAGATTTCGTGAGGAAATTAATCTGCGAATCGATCTGGTCGTTTGAGTCGGAAACGCGCTTCTGCGTTACGCCAAGATACGATTGGACCTGAGTAATTCCACCTGTTGCGTTGGCGACGAGATCTCGTGCCTTCGATATGATGACTTGCTGAGTTCCGCTTCCGAGATTGCCGAAGCCTAAGCCCGCAAACATCACAAAAGCTTGGGTCAAGTTGCGGAAATTGGCGTCGTTTGCGGTGACCGAAGTACTGGCGATCTCACTTCGCGAAATCCGACTGCTAACTGATTTGTCTGACGCACCCGACCACGTGCTCGACCAGCTCGAGGAGGTGAACAGGTCCGCGAATTCGTTATCGAGGAAATCCTGCATGTCTGAGGGCGAGATGTTGGCCGCCGCGGGATCGCTCGGATTGAACCCAAACTTCGTGACGAACGCGTTCGCAACTGCCTGTTGCCCAGCTGACGGAGGCGCTCCGAAGAAATCGTCCATCGGTTTGACGTCGGAGTTGATGCCTGCAAAAAGATACTGGCCGTCTAGCGACGAATTGAGCTGATCCTGTAGTGTTTGCATACCGGCCTGGGCCGCTTGCAGGATGGTCTCGGGCGACGTCGACGCCGAGCCACCACTGACCAAGGCCGACAGAAATGACGATGTGCTTTTTGCTACCGTCTGCAACGCGGATTGCGAAGCGTCCATGCGATTCAGAACGAGGTTGTTCGAATTCTTGATGGACTGGATCTGTTCGAGATCCTGCCGCATGGAAACGCTAACACCCGTGGTCGCGCCAAGGGTTACTCCGACATCGGCATGCCTCGATGTCGCCAATTCCTTTTGAACATTGACGAGTTGCGACTGCAGGCGAGCGATCGAACGACGAGTATCATCCTGGAGGCCGGCCGACGATATGAAAGATGCTGTGATCATGATGTTAGTTGATCGACTGTAGGAGGGTTGCAAGCATGTTATCGACCGTATTGATCAGACGCGACGAGGCCTGGAAGGTGCGCTCCAGGTCGAGAAGGTTGGTCATCTCTTCGTCCAAACTCACGCCTGTTTCTCGCGAGAGCGCGGAGCTCGCCCGATCGGCCAGGGTCTGCCGGGACTCAGCCTCGGAACTTGCCGATTGTCTCAGCGCTTCGAGCCATGATACGGAAGATTTTGCGTAATCGGCGACGGATGCTGTTTGCGGCAGCTGGGACGAACCGTCGAACGAACGTGACGCGGTGAGACTCGACATCAACTGCTGAATTCGATCCGTGTAGGATGCAGCTCCCGTCGCGTTGTACGTATAGGCCGCGTTTCCGGCGATGCCGCCGTCTCGCACAAGCTGCGCGTTGCCGCCTTGCGCAGGGTCGACAGTCGAATTGATTTTGATCGAGCCCGCCAGGCCCGCGATGACCGTTCCGGACGCTGGAATTGCCGGGCCGCCACCGTATGTAAATAGACCAGCTGCAGCTGGAAGCGTCGGCGTCGCGGATTGATCAGTCTCGGCGGTTGCTTCGATGAGGCCTCGAGCGATCTCATCGAGCTGGCTCTGATACGTGAGCGCAATATTGTCTCTAACGTCGACAAGGCCCGCCAGCTTGCCGGAGCTGATCGACATCGTGTGGGGCGTGCCCGCGATCGGAACGCCATCCGCATATACCGGAGAACCGACCGAACTCGGCGAAAGATTTGACGTTGGAGCGAAAGTCACCTGGCGAGCGGTTTTATCAAATAGCGTGACGCCGCTGTCGGTATAGATCGCCATATCGCCGCCGGCGCGCGAAACTGTTCGTATGCCGACTTCCGTCGACAGCTGCTTCAGGACGGCGTCTCGCTGATCGAGGACGTCCGTGATGTCTGCGCCGCTGCTCGTTCCCTTCACGACGCTCTGATTGAGCTTCTCGAATTGAGCGAGCAGATTATTGATGTTGGAGACCGACGTCGAAATGTCGGAATCGGCCTGATTTCGGATGTCCGTGACGGCCTGGGTGGCGGAATTGAGCGCCGTTGCCAACGACTGTGCGGCCGAAACCACCGTCGCTGCAACGGCACCGTTCTGAGGCGTAGTCGAATAGTTTTGAAGTGCCGAATTTAGTTTGGAGATGAGAGCGGCTGGTGAGTTTTCAGAGTCTGTGTCTCCGACCGTATTCTCAAGCCGGTCGAGCGCCGAGTTGACCACGGTCTGAGTCTGATTACTGGCATTCGCACTCAAGTAAGTATCAAGCAGAAGCTTGTTTGCTGTCCGCGATATGCCAGCGACGCTGACGCCGCCACCCCCCATTGTGACGACGTTTGCGATCTTACGTGTCGCATCGGAATCGTTGACGCGCGCAATGTTCTGCGAGACTACCGAGATTTGCTCAGAAACAGTCGAAAGACTTGAACGCGCGTTGCCGATACTCTGTGTAAGCGTCATCAATTAGCCTTTGGTTTTAGTACGGTTAACGGACGAGATTTACGAGAACGTCCAATAGTTCGGTGCCGGTCTGGAACACTTTCGAATTTGCGGTGTAGTTGCGTTGCGCCTGGACCATGGTGGTCAACTCCGACGCAAGATCGACAGTCGAATTTTCCAATGCGCCGGAAACAACCGAGCCAAAACCGCCGGAGTTGGCCAGACCGAGCTGCAAATCACCCGAGCTCTTATTCGTCGAGAAAACGTTGCCGGAGATTGCCGTCAGGTTGTCAGGGCTTGCGACCTTTGCGAGCGGGACCCTGAACGCATCGACGCGCGATCCGTCGGCGTAGACGGCTGTGACGGTCCCATCAGGGCTGATTTCAAGACGGTCGACAGCGGTCGGAGGACTGCCGTTCGCGCTTGCATTTTGCGGCGTGTAGGCGGCTGCGAGCTGCGTCGTCTTGCTGATATCAAGCGTCAGCGTAGCGCCGTTCGGGATGTTGACACTGAGCGAGCCCGAAGCGGGAGCCGTGAGCTGCCCCGTCGTGGCATCGAACGTCAAAGCCGTCGTCGTCAGCAGCGAGCCCGCAGCATAGGGAAAGCCGCCGGTTGCCGACGCGCCATCCGCGTTATAGACGGAGAATTCCCAGGTATTATTTGCGGTTTTCGCCGAATATACGTCGAGCGTGACCTGATGCCCGAGGGTGTCGTAGGTGACGATCGACGTTTTGCCGGCAAATGCAGCCGATGCGGCGTTCGCGGAGGGAAGGTTGGCTGCAGCCGTGATGGCTGCGTCCGCTGGAAGGTTCACGTCAAACTTCCCGGATGTCGAAGGCGTCGCCTTCATTCCGAGGCCGGCTGTGCTGACGATCTGAAGTCCTGCTGCGCTATTGATAACGGAGCTCGAGCTGCCATCCAAAAGATTGTAGCCCAGCAACTTGAAGCCTGCAGCGTTGACCAGGTCGCCGTTCGCATCAGGAATGAAGCTGCCGGCGCGCGTCAGGTATGGCGTGCCCGCGGCGCTCTGGACCATGAAGAAGCCATCACCGCTGACCGCAAGGTCTGTCGGAGATTTGGTATATGTGAAGTCTCCCTGCGCCGAGATGGCGCGACGAGCAATGGTCGATACGGACCCTGGCACGTATGCCGCGACGCTCCCCTGTGCGATGAGCGTTGCGAACTCAGTCGATGCCGCTTTGTAGCCAGTCGTATTGACGTTCGCGATGTTGTCCGCGACCGTACCCATTCGGTCAGACTGAACAGACATCCCCGATACGCTGGTAGTCAT
Source organism: Hyphomicrobium sp. ghe19 (assembly GCF_902712875.1). Taxonomy (NCBI): domain Bacteria; kingdom Pseudomonadati; phylum Pseudomonadota; class Alphaproteobacteria; order Hyphomicrobiales; family Hyphomicrobiaceae; genus Hyphomicrobium; species Hyphomicrobium sp. ghe19. The sequence goes on from NZ_LR743509.1 coordinate 3,955,959, forward strand.
TACTCCGTAGAGACCCATCGACATTCTCCTCGTCGCGCATGATGCTCGGAGCAAGCAAAGCATCTGTGCCTTGCGTGAGACTGGTTGCTGCCGACCTGTGAACCGGGTGCAAAGCGTCTTCGAGGGCAAATTCTTTCAGACGGTAACCAAGGAACCGCTGTGAATCGATCGGGTCGTAACCGAGTTTCTGCTTCAGCCTTTTACGAAGCCGGCTGATGTGGCTTTCAATTACGTTCTCATGAATCTCGTCATTAAAAATTCCATACACGCGGTTGAATATCTGCGTTTTGGTAATCCGCGTATTACGGCTTAGGACGAGGCATTCCAAAATCCGGCGCTCACGCCGCGGCAATGGAAGGACTTCACCATTCACAATGGGATCCCGGCCGTCGAAGAAGATCCTGATGCCGCCGACGTCCACGCATTCATCGGCAATTTGCATTCGCCGGCGAATTGCGCCGCTGCGGGCCAATATCTCCCGGACGTGAAAAGGCTTTGCGAGCACATCGTCGAAACCCAGCGAGAAGAGCTCGAGCGTTTCGCTGAGCGCCCTTGCTTCGATCAAGCCGATGAGCGGCGCCCTGCAACGCGACCGGACCCGCGCCGAGATCTGACGGCGGCTTGAAACCGTTCCGAGCAAAAATCCCTCGATAACGGCGACATCCTGATCGTTGATGAGTTCAAACCACTCGAAGAACTCGGACGGCTCTACAGCTGTAGCTGCAATACCCTCGCGTTCGAAACACGCAACATACCCTCCGGCGACCGTCGACCGGTCGTCAAGTACAACGAACATGTTGCCCCCCAGGCCCCGCAAATCATTGGCATAAAAGGAAATACAGTGATTCACGCTCATTATTAACAACTATTTCATTATTGCATGGGGCGCGAAAGACACGCCAAATCACACGAAAGTTACACTCGATGCAGATACATGCAGGACGAGCATCCGGCGCCGAGGCGTGCGCATCACCCAATTCAAAATGCATATAATTTTATGAGTTTTTCTCTCTGCTCCGTAAGCTAATTCCGGTTGAATAGATATTCCACCGCTCGGCCAAAAGCTGAATACGAGGAATCGAAAAAGCGGCTGGAGAATGCGTTGTAATTATAGCGAGCAGAGCGGAACTTGTTCAGGTGCGTAATATGAGGCAGACGAAAATTCGAAAACTGTTTCGCAGCATGACCGCACCTGGAATTATCGCAGAAGAAGTTCTGTCAGACGAACGCAGGACCGCCGAGAGGCATTCAGCGCGTCAGCATGTTGCTCTGCGCTTTCGCAATTCGCATTTGATCTGTGATTTAACTGACCTCTCCGAGACGGGAGCGAAAATCAGCGTGCTCGACGGTGTTGTGCCGAATGTCGATGAGACCGTAATGCTGACGCTATTCGATGGCACGGTTATTACTGGCACAGTGTCGTGGTTGCGCGAGAAGCATATCGGCGTTGAATTCGCTACTCCCGTGAGTGACGTGGACGAGCGATTGGATTTCGAAAATCTCGGCAGAGATTATTTCGGCAAAGCCGTCAAACTTCAAAAATCGGCGCGCCGGGCCTAGTCCCATCTGAAAGTTGTCAGCGCTCCGCAAGCCGAGTCAAATATGAGGTGGGCACGTTTGTGCCTTCCTTTATCCGGCTATGCCAATGCGATCCCGGGCGCCACTACCGTCAAGCTTCGACATTCTTTTCGACGACTTGTTCAGTCGAGAGGATGAGCAGATCCGCGCGCCAAGCTCGTCGCGCCGGTTTTCGATGAGCGGCCTCGAGGCCGCGTGGGACTTCGCTGCTTCGCGGGGCGGAGCGGCCTCGCGAATAACTCAACCGCGTCCTAAACATTATGGCGAGGAAAGCGGCCGCGATATCCAGGCCGAAGCTTCATTAGATCCTAACGAAATATTACTCGAGCTTGGGCTTGGCTCAAGCATCTCGGAGGCAGACGTTGCAAGTCTTCGACGCGAGTTCGCTTTGCGCAATCATCCCGACCGGGTTCCGGCTGAACTCAGGGCGCTAGCAACGCAGCGAATGATGATCGCTAACGATCTCATCGACAGATATGTCGCCGGATTACGTAAATCTCGCGGCTAGGACCGCGCGAAATTACCTAAAATGCAAATAGCTTTGTTGGCGATGTTCCCATCAATGCCGTGTATTTTCACCATCAGTGGAATGACCGGCGAAGTGCGGTGAGGGACGAAAATGAAAGACGTGGGTGCAGACCTCGGGGCGTTGCAAGCTCGTATGACGGGCATCGGCTCTCGCCTTGGCGGTGACTGGGCAGAGAAACTGCAACACCAATTGCATCTCGATCTCGGCACGGCGGAATGCGCCTATTGGCATTCGGGCTATTATCAAGCTCTCTCAGATGTTCTCGACCTCATCGCGAAGCCTAACGCCGACACCTCGGACATGACCAATCGGTACCGTGCGGCCGGCTAGGATGTAAGAAGTTTCCGCTCGGCAGAAATTGATGAAACATCTCACACTCTTTTTCGAACGCTAACCGCTGTTCCGCGAAGTGGCGGAATTTAAACTGCGATGCCGTTCCGATGTGCGCTTTCAGTTTCGATTTCAAATTTTCACCTGCACTGCCGACATACGTAATCGAAAAGCGGCCAAGGTAATCGATGAAGCCGAGCGCGTAGGCGCCAGGACAATTTTCGACGAGCTCTTCATCGATCGCGTCGGCCGCGAGCGAGAAGGGGCCATGCAGGCCGGTCCCTGTCAGTTCCTGCTGCGTCATCTAACGATACCTAAATATAGACTGCGTTGCCTTGCCGGCTATTCGGCAACTCGCCGGCAGATGTCTGCTGAGAGTTATCCTTCTGACGACGCTGCGCTTGATCGGACGATGAGCCATCGCGCCGTTGCGCATCCCCATCCTGCCGTCCCGTGAAGTTGGAGCGCGCCTGATCACCGTCTCGGAACGGCGATCCACTCGTTTGCCCGTTTGAGCTAGCCGAACTGCTCGATGACGACTCAGTGATCTTCAAACTGGAAACGTCGTAACCCGCGTCTCTCAATCCTCGCTCCAGTGACGTGCGATCATCGTTGAGAATTTTTGCTGTCGCAGCCTTTGAAGCCTCAGCTTCTATCGCCAGTGAATTCGACTTGAGGCTGAGACGCAATCTCACGGAGCCGAGGTCCGCTGGAGAGAGCGTCAGATCAAGCGAACGCAATACCGGTGTCGGAGCAGGAGCGCGATCCCTAAGGTCCATTGCGGTGGTGTTCGGTGCCAAGTCTCCGGCTTTTCCGGCGAGTGCATCAACGACACCGTTGCGAATTTGCGCGCTTACGCTCGGTTGGCCCTGCTCCGAGGGTTTGGGCTCGATCGAAAAGACTCGATTGGTGGAGTCGGATGCATCTGCTTTCGCGACTCTGGCGTTCGCTACATCCCCGGTCGTCTGCTGTTGAAAGCGTGCGCCGGTTTGATCTTTATCTGCGAGGAAGGAATTATCCGGCGTATCCGTCGTGGCTGCCGAGACAGCTTGTGGCTGCAGCTGGGGCAGCGGCTCATTCGATGTCTTGGAAGATGGGTCCGCATTCTTTTGCACCACCGTCGACAGGTTGGGCGTCGACAGGTTGGGAGTCGACAGGTCGCGCATCGAGAAAGGGGCGGACGAGAGAGGATGCGGCGTGATTCGCTCCTCAGGTGTCAGCCTCGAGAGCTGCGACGCAGCGCCTGCGACCGTTGTCTCGGCGAAATTCCAATGTGTCTCCTGGCTGTTGACGACCGCGGGTGTCGCATCGCCGATTTCATCCCTGTGCTCCGGCGGCATCGCATTCGGCATGTTGGCCTGGACCAGCTTCGTATTGTCGTCGCTCGGAACCAGACGCGTTTTCGCGTCGAGCAACGCGGCGATGCTATCCTGCAGCAGCAGATTTCCAGGCCGCGCTGCGCGCTGCATATTTTCGGAAGGCTGCTCGACACTATCCGGTGTTTGGTCACCGGGGCCATTGCCATTTACGAGAGCCGCAATCGCAATCGTCGGCCCATTATCACTTCGCTCGACGCTTGCGTTGGCTTTTGGCTCCTGCTGACCGATGCTGTCGAAGGTTTCCTCGAACGATGGATCACCATCATCCGTTTTGGAATTGCCCTGCTTTCGCGTCGATACGCTATCGCTGCGTCTAACGGAGTTGTCGGACGAAGACGCTTTGGCCTTGGTGGCATCCTTCGTCGCGTCATCAGACTTGTCGTCCCCATCCCGGGACTGCTTGGTAGAATCTCGATGCGAACCGACACGCATACGAACAGATTGCAGAAGTTGATCGACCGTGTCTGGCGCGGCGCCTCTTACCGGGGCTGTCATTTTTCACTCCGTGCGATGATCTGATCGGCTTCGTTTAAGAGGGCATCTGCCTTGCCGAGGGCAGCTGCGGCTTTCGGCAGGATCGGGTTTTCGGCGATCGTTCCACCCGCCCGCACTTTGATGTCCCCGCGACCAGCGGCTATGTCGTTGCCAACCACGCTCTTTGCGATAAAGCCCGCCACTTCGCGAATTTCCGTATCGTCGTCGGAAAGCCGATCTGCCGTGATCTGGTTCAGCGCCCTCAGAGCATCTCCCGCATCTGCTGAAGGCGCTTCTGCCGCTGCTCGATAGAGGCGAGCTTTATCCAATGTTTCGGGTGCCGCCGCGTTTCCGATCTTCAGAATTCTGTCGGCTGCGGCCCGAGCCAGCTTCAACCTGCCTTGCAGAAGCGCTTCGCCTGCGACAGCGATAAACAATTCCGACGCAACCGGCATGTCCCGGTCGTCGAAAGAATCGGCCAACCTATCGACGATTTCTGGATCATCCATATCGCCGCGCTTTGCCGTCGCTTCGGCGAACTCGCGAAGGAGCTTCGACGCATAAATGGACTTCCCGAACTCGCGGACGTAGCTCGTCGTCAGCATAAGCGCGCGGTTCCTCTCTCCCATGCCAATGAGAATCGGGATTTGCCTTCGCGTAGCAGCTTCGTCGATTGCGGTGTGCGGGCAAGCAAGCCGCGCATCATCAAGCAGCTCGATGGCCTTCGCCTGGTTATCGTCGAGATAGAGCGAGGCGCGAGCCAGCGCGAAAGGACCTACTAAGCTAACGTCGAGAGACCTCGGATCGATCTCCATGAATAATTTCCGAGCGGCCCTTGGCTGTCCTTGGGCAAAGCTCACGATTCCAGCCGCCAATTTCTGATCGGCGGCTCCAAGCACATTGCCGTCGATCAGGGGAGTGAGAACATGCGCGTCGCCGCCGCTCAATACATAGAGCAAGCTCGTACGCACATTGATGTAGTCGCTCCAATCTCCCGGACCGAATTGGCGAAGTTCACCGGCTATATCCCTCAACAGTCGCGCCTGGTCGGCAAGCGCTGCACGGTCGCCATGTATAATTTTGTCCTGGATGGCGCCCAATTGCTCGACCAGGCGAAGCGTGGCGTCCCTCGCCTGCATCTCGTTCACCGCCTTTGCGGCATACGATGGGACGGCATGAGCGAGAGGTTCATCCGATTTCGGCTCGCCGAATACGAATGCCGGCCGGAAGTAGATCGCCGCGCCGGCTGCGACGCCGGCCAGCGCAACGAACAAAGCTGCAGAAATCAGCGCAAGGCGCTTCATTTCTGATCCTCTTTGACGAGGATTTCGATCCTGCGGTTCGGTGCTGCCAACGTATCGGACGGAATTTTCGGGTCGCGGTCGGCGCGCCCTTCGATGGCGGTAACGCGCGCTTCCGGAACGCCGCCTCGCACGAGCATGTAATAGGCCATTTGCGCGCGCGCTGCTGAGAGCCGCCAGTTGTCGTAGTTGCCGTTCTTGTATGCGCGACTATCGGTATGACCGCGGACGACTATGGTTCCGGGCTGGGCTTGTAGAACCTTTCCGATCTTATCCATCACGAGGACGAGCTCGGGGCGCGGTTTCGCCGACCCCACTTCGAACATGCCGAAATGCGCGTCGTCCGTCAGGCTGATGAGCACTCCTTCCGGAGTTGCCTTTACCTCGACTTGCGGCAGGTCTTTCGAGATATTCGAAATCGCGCTTGTGATTTCGTCTTCGAGCTTTTTCGCCTGCTGATCCTTGTCCTTATCGTGCGTCTTTTCTTCCTTCTTCTCTTCTTTCTTCTCTTCCGTCTTCGTCTGATCCAATGCCGCCGGCGTCTGCTTCGCTACGACGTCCTGTTGCTTCGGCTTCTCGAATTGGCTCGCCGCCTGGGGAACCGGCGGCGTCTGTTTGACGGTCTCTGGAGTTGGCGGTTTCGAATTGTTCGCAACGGCCTTTGCCCCGCTGGGCGGGGGAGCGGCGGTCGCCGGTTGTGAGGCCGGCTTCAACGTGTCCTGAGATTTCCCGGCACGCCGATTGGTGCGATCGAACGGATCGCTGATGTTGCCATCGGCGGGGCTAGAGGCCGTCGTCGGGGAATTGGCGCGTGCCTCGTCCGCTAGCTTCTCGAGAAGATCGCCCGGATTATCGAAAAGCGCCTGTTCCTTTTGAGCTTCGGTGCTTTTTCCGCCGGCTGCAGCGCTCGATTTCTGCGCCGCCTCGTCCATCGCATCGCCGGTACGTTCTTTGCTCTCTTGCTCGGCTTCCTGCTTCTGCTGGCTGTTGATGACCTGCTTTTCGAAGCCCTTTTTGCCGCGCTCCTCTGTTGGCTTTGTCGCTGTTTCCGTTAGATCCTCAAGCCCTTTCGGAGCAGCGTATCGGTCCGTCAGCCGCATCGGATTGAAATAGGCGGCCACCTGGACGATCGTCTTCTTGTCCGCCGCATTGATCAGCCACATCACCAGGAAGAAAGCCATCATCGCGGTCATGAAATCCGCGTAGGCAATCTTCCAAACTCCGCCATGGTGCGGCTCGTCTGTATTGCGCCGCCGCCGAATGATGACGAGCGGTTGCGATGAAACGTCTTCCTGGCCGTTGCTCATGTTTCCATCGCCTCAAGCGCCGCAATCCACGCAGAAATATTGAGTTCGATCTTGGTGTCCTCAATGTGAGCGCGAATATCGCTGTTCGGACTTTCGGAGTATCCGATTTGAAATCCTTCGGTCGGCAGCCGCTCACGAAGATGCTGGACAATCTCGGCCGGTGCCTCGACGTGAACTTTCGCACCTTCGACAAGTGCCCGCGCTATGGCGTTTTCGAGATCCTTCATGGCGCGTTCACGCAACCGATCCATCAGCCACGGGCGCAACAGCGCCGCCACACGCGCCTCGATGCTCAGCTCGATAAGTTTCGTGACGTTTTCCAAACGCACGGCCAGAACGTCGGCGCAGTCGCGCTGCCAGTTTAGCTTTTCCTCGGCGAGCCGCTCGGAATGAAGGCTTGTCGCTTCCGTTAGGCGAAGCTCCGCATCGGCGTCTGCTTCGGTTCTCCCATCGGCGTGGCCTTGCCGATAACCGTCCTCGAACGCCGACTTTAATTCGGCTTCAAAATCGATCTTGACGTCGCCGTTTTCGCGATCGAAGTCAGACAGGAGCGAAAACGCCGAACTGTGAAGTCTCGCCGTCATCCGTTCTTGACCCAGTGCTTCAGGATGGCTGTCGCCTGCTCCTCGTCACTATCGATAATGGCTCCGAGCTTTTCGACCGGACCCAGCGTGAGCGATCGGCCAAACGAGAGACCGGTTCCAAAGCCGGAGCCCATTCCCATGCCCATACCCATTCCGCCTTCGGCCTCGAATGGGTTGGCCCCCGGCTCCAACAATGGCGATGCCATCTCAGGCATATCTATGGGAGCAGCCCCCGATCCCGTGATCGACGCGAGGGGAGACTGAAGTGCTGCGACGTTGCCCGGTGCCTCGACGGCTGCTCCGTTCGACAGCAGCGTACGCATGACGGGTCTGAAGCCCGCCATCACCACAATGGCGGCGACGAGAAGTATCGTCAGCGATTTTATTCCCGTTCCCGCAAGGCCCATCAGCAATGGCGCCCACCCGGAGGCGGAAGATGCTTCGTCGAATTGTGAGGGAGCAAAGTCCACAGCCGCGACGCTGATAAGATCGCCTCGCTTCTTATCGATGCCGGCAGCTGAAAGCGCCAGCTTTTCGATTTCGGCGACCTGCTTGTCGAAGTCCTCCGCCTTCGCATCCTTGCCGATGACGTCGGCGAGGCGCTTCTTGTTGATGACCACGGCTACCGAGAGGTTGTCGACCTTATATCCCTCGCTCGAGGTGGAAGCGGACTTCGTGCTGATTTCGTAGTTCGTCGTTTCTTCCTTGCGATCCTGTGCTTTCTTGGTCTGGTCTTTGGCCGCAGGCGCTTCGCCCGGAATATTCTGCTCAACGCTGACGTTCGTCTTTCCGGATGAATCCTGTGAGCTCTGCGCCTCTTTGACGAACCTGGTCGAACGCTCGACCTTGCTCTCGGGATCGAAGTTGGTTTCGGTCGTTTGATGCTTGTCGATATTCAGTCGTGCGATCGCGCTGACCTCGAAATTGTCGAGGCCCAAATAGGGCGCCAGCGTGCGGCGGACGCTATCCTGTACTTGTTGGGCGACGGTGCGTTCCAATTCGAGCATCTGGACGGGCGCATCGCCCGCTACACTACGGCCGCCTCCGAGAATTGTTCCGTCGGTGCCGATCACCTGCACTTCGTCCGGCGTCATTTCGGGAATTGCGGAAGCCACAAGATGCTTGATCGCGGGGGCGGCAGCAGCATCGCCGGCGATGTCGGTTCTAATCACGACGGACGCTGACGGCGGCTGCTTCTTGACGCGCAGCGCGTTCTGGTCGGGAAGGAAGATGTGCACGCGAGCGGCACGGATGCCCTTCAGGTACTGAATGGTCCGCGAGA